>JBIQKK010000070.1:2648-6484 GCA_044506585.1 Hyphomicrobiales bacterium | reverse complement strand
GCCTGTTGTGCGGCAGCGGCCGCCGCCTGCACCGACGAGCCGGTGTCCTTGATCACCAGCGTGATGTTGTCGGCGATGTTGGGGTTCTGGGCGATGAACTCCATCGCGAGTTCGGCGCCCCCTGCCATCGAAGTGCCGACGGCGGCGGCATCGCCGCTCAGCGGCAGGAGCAGCGCGACGCGAACGGGGCCCGCGCCAATGGTGCGACCCTCGGCGAGCGGCAGGTTCATGTCGTTGTCGGGCGGACGGTTCAGGCCGAAATCGCCAAAGTCGAAACGTCCGCCGGTGCAGGCTGAAAGGCTGAGTAGCGACAGGCCTCCGAGCAGCGCCCTGCGGCTGACCAAGATCGATTCCACGCTGCCCTATGCCTCCCCTGGAGAAGTCCCCGCCCTCTCGTCCTATACAAAACGGGTGCGGCTCCTTAAAGCTCGCAGACCGCATTTGCCGGGGATAGACGTGCAGCCGCGCCGCTTTGTCATCGGGGGGACAGCATTCGAGGCGCCTGAGCTGGCGCCCGGCCTCTATGTGGTCGCAACGCCCATCGGCAATCTTCGGGACATGACGATCCGTGGGCTCGAAACACTGGCGGCCGCCGATGTGATCTATTGCGAGGACACCCGCACGAGTGCTCGCCTTACGTCACATTTCGGCATCGCCACCCCGCGCAAGGCGCTGCACGAGCACAATGAGCGCACGCTCATCGAGGCGATCCTGGGCGATATCCAGCGGGGCGGCAAGGTGGCCCTGATTTCGGATGCGGGAACGCCGCTGCTCTCCGATCCGGGCTTTCCTCTGGTCCGCGCAGCGCGCGAGGCCGGACTGCCGGTCTTTGCGACCCCCGGGGCGTCTGCCTTGCTCGCGGCGCTCGCCGTGGGGGGCCTCCCCACCGACAGTTTCAGCTTCCTCGGTTTCCTTCCGCCCAGGACAGAGGCGCGCAAATCGGCGCTCGCCGCCCTGCGTGATCGCCCCGAGACGCTGGTGTTCTACGAATCGCCGCGGCGATTAGGTGACGCTCTGACGGCGATGGCCGATGCGTTCGGGCCCGAGCGTGATGCCGTTGTGGCTCTGGAACTCACCAAGAAATTCGAGCGCGTGTTTCACGGCCCGCTTGGCGCGCTCGCGCGGCAATTGGCGGAGGCGCAGAAGGGGGAGGCGGTGATCCTCGTCGCCGGCGCCGGGGATGTCGCGCCCGATCCCGAAACCTGGGGCGCAGCGCTCGCCGAAGCGATGGTCGACCAGCCGCTGCGCGCCGCGGTCGACGACATTGCCGGCCGCTACAAACTCAAGCGCAAGGACGTCTATGATGCCGCCCTCGCCCTCAAAGCCAACCAATAGCTTCCGGCGCTTCGCCGAGCGCGCGGGACGCCGTGGCGAGATGTGGGCCGCGCTGTTCCTCAGTCTCAAGCTTTATGAAATCGTCGCGCGCCGGGTGAAGACGCCGGTGGGCGAGATCGACCTCATCGTCCGGCGCGGCGGCGTCACGGTGTTCGTCGAGGTGAAGGCGCGCAGCTTCTCCCATCAGGAAGCCGATGCGCTGATGGCCGTCAACCGGCGCCGGATCGTGCGCGCCGCCCAGTTCTGGCTGATGCGCAAGCCCGAGCTGATGCACACCGACATGCGCTTCGACGTGATTTTCCTTGCGCCCTTCGCGTGGCCGCGCCACATCGTCAACGCCTTCGACACCACCGGAATCCTCTAGATGCTCAAAGTCGCCGTGCAGATGGACCCCATCGCCTCGATCAACCCGGTCGGGGATTCGACCTTTGCGATGATGCTCGAGGCGCAGGCGCGTGGGCACGCGCTCGATTACTACACGGTAGGAACGCTCGGCCTTGAGGACGGTGTGCTGAGCGCCCAAGTGCAGCCGGTCGAGGTGTTCGACAGGCCCAGGGGGGAGCACTTCAGGCTGGGCGCCGCCGCCCGCAAGGACCTCTCGCAGTACGACGTCGTTCTGATGCGGCAGGACCCGCCGTTCGACATGAACTACATCACTATCACGCATCTGCTCGAGCGGATTCATCCCAGGACCTTCGTGATGAACCCGCCCTTCACGGTCCGCAATGCGCCCGAGAAGATCCTCGTCACCGAATTTCCCGAGCTGATGCCGCCGACGCTCATCACCCGCGACCGCGCGATGATCCAGGCGTTCCGCGAGGAGCACGGCAACATCATCGTCAAGCCGCTCTACGGCAATGGCGGGGCCGGCGTGTTCTTCATCGAAGAGGGCAGCCACAACCTCACCTCGCTGCTTGAGCTGTTCGAGCAGTCCTTTCGCGAACCCTTCATGGTGCAGCGCTATCTCCCCGAAGTCCGCAAGGGCGACAAGCGCATCATCATCGTGGATGGCGAGCCGGTGGGTGCCATCAACCGTATTCCCTCCGAAGGCGAGGCCCGCTCCAACCTGCATGTGGGCGGCCGGCCCGAGCTCAGCGAGCTGACCGCGCGCGAGCGCGAGATCTGCGCAACCATCGGCCCGCGCCTCAAGCAGCTCGACATGATCTTTGTCGGCATCGACGTCATCGGCGACTACCTCACCGAGATCAACGTCACCTCCCCCACCGGCATCCGCGAGATCAAGCGCTTCGGCGGCCCCGACATCGCCCCGATGATCTGGGACGCGATCGAGAAACGCCGCGCCTGAGCGCCGAAACCCCCGGTCGGCGGGAGCCGCCGCTGAAAGATTGGGGCCAATGCGTTCCCCTCTCGCCTTTTGCCGCCCGAGACCGCATGGTGGCCCCATGCGTCTCGACAGCTTCCTGCTTGCGCTATCGACCTTCTTTGCCACCATCGGTCCGGCCGATCTGGTGCTCGTCTTCGCCGCGCTGACCGAACGGATGACCACGGCGGAACGCCGCGTCATGGCCCTGCGGGGCACCCTGATCGCGACCGGCATCATGCTGTTCTTTGCGATCTTCGGCGAGCCGCTGCTCAGGCTCTTCGGCATCACCATCCCGGCGCTTCGCATCGCCGGCGGCGTGCTGCTCCTGCTGATTTCGATCGACATGGTCTTCGCCCGCCACTCTGGCGGCACCGGCACGACGCCCGAAGAGGAGAACGAGGCGCGCACCCGGCCCGACATTTCCGTCTTCCCCTTGGCAACGCCCCTGATCGCCGGCCCCGGCGCCATCAGCGCGGTCATCCTGTTGTCGACCGCGGAGGGGGCGTTCACCGCCGGGTGGGTGCTGGTCGTGAGCGCGCTGCTCATCATCCTGGCACTCTGCTACGCGGCGATGCTGGTCGCGATCCCGATCCAGCGGCTGCTCGGTATCACCGGCCTCGCTGTGGTCAGCCGCGTGGTTGGCGTGCTCCTCGCCGCGCTCGCCATCCAGTTCCTGATCGATGGAATCAAGACCTCGGGCATCGTGGGCTAGACGCTATCCGCGCGGCACGTATTTGCCGCGATGGAAGCGCACGCCGCTGCCCGATACGCGCCGGGCCATCGCGACGATTTCGTCGATCAGTGCCGGCGCGTCGGAGACGAACTCGATCCAGATATAGTCGCGCTCCTCGGCCTTGCTGTGCGAAAAGCGCAGCCCGATGCCGGCGCGCCGGCGGATGCCGATGTCGCCCGTCTCGAGCCGCTGGCGCAACTCTTCGAGAAAGGCCGTGCCATCCTCGAGCGTCAGGCACATCTCCATGTCGCGCCAGGTTTCGCGCCGCTTCCAGAACAGCCATTCGAGGAACCGCTCGAAGTGGAGGTGCCGCCACGGCGCAAGGATCCGGTACGATTTGTCGATCTGCAGCGTACGGCCTCGCAACAGCACCGCGAGCAACACCCGCTGCACCAGATAGGGCAGCCCCCGAAACGGCGCGACCGATGGCGCGGCGCCCGCGCG
>JBIQKK010000070.1:0-2548 GCA_044506585.1 Hyphomicrobiales bacterium | reverse complement strand
TAGCGAATCTCCTCGATGCATTCGTAGAGTGAGAAATGCTCGCGGCTCGAGCCGTGGACCTCGACGAAAAAGCAGGCGCCCGCCGAAATGCCCAGGAACTCCGGCAGGGTCGGCAGCGCCAGCCCGACGCCGTCGAGATAATCGCAAATCTCGGAGAGCCGCGTGCCCGCCTTGACCCGCAGCAGATTGCCGTCGAGCTCCTCGACGCCCGCATACGCGCTCATCGCAATGCGGTCGTCGTCATGGGGCGCGTTGAACCACAGGGAGTAGCCCCGGCCATGTGCGCGAAAGCCATGCGGCGATTGCTGCTGGCGCTGCAGCGCTGCGAACGTATCGGGGGCCACGCGCACGGGGCGCCGCGAGAAATATTCCGCCAGCGGCCGGTTCGACTGGAAGCCCGTCAGCGCCGCGACCTTGTCGGTGTTGATCGCGACATTGCGGCCGAAGAACCACAGGGTCGACGGCAGCACGCGCCCGGCGATGTTCATCAGCCAGTTCGGCACGAACAGCGGCCGGCGCCCGGTGATCGCACCGACCGCGGCGAAATAGGCGTCGGTCGATACATTCATCGTCCCCAGATTGACGATCTCGTTGCGCACGCCGCGTTCGATGAGAAGCCCTAACTGGCGGCTCAGATCGTCGACATGGACAACATTGGCCGTGCGCGACTTGATGCCGACGGTCATCCAGCGCGAGGCCGCGACGATCCCGTCGGACCACGCCATGCCCGGGCCCATCACGACCGTCGGGCGCACGATGAGGTAGTCGATGCCCGCCCCGGTACAGGCCTCGATCACCTCGCGCTCGGATTCGATCTTGAGCCGCGTGTAGTCGTCCTCGCGCGGGGTCAGGACCAGCGGCTGGTCCTCGCGATAGCCGGCCGGATCGGCCGGATCGGTGCCCGCATAAACGACCTGCGAGCTCACGAACACATAGAGCCGGCATTGGCCTGCCAGCGCCCCCGCGAGGATCTCGGCGTTCATCGCGCGATTGACGCTCAGGAACGCGCGTCCCTTCGCCTTGGCGTCCAGCGCGCAGTGGATGACGCAGTCGGCCTCCGCGAGGGTTGCAGCCAGAGCGGGCTTGTCGGCGGAGCTCACATAGCGGCTGTCCCCCTGCGGGGCGGTCCGCACGATGCCGGTGATGTCATGGTCGGCGCCCAGGGCCGTCATCAGGCTGCGCCCGATACCGCCGGACGCACCGGTCAATGCGATCTTCAACACGGCCTCTACAACTGACGGAGAACCAAAACATGCTCCGGCAGTGCCATGCAAGGCTGGCGCCGAAAAGACGAGGCCGCCCGAAGGCGGCCCCGGCAGCTCAGGCGGCGCTCACGCCTATTTCTTCTTGCCCGCGGGCGCCGGATTGTTGAGGCCGGCCGTCGCCAGCACTTTCGGCTTTTCCTTCTTGGGCTTCTTGGCTTCCTTGTTGGAGCGCAACTGACCTTTAGCCATCGACTGTCTCCTGATGGGACCCCGGGCCCATGCCCGGCAAATCACAGGCTGAAAAATTAGGCGCACAATGGGGCGTGCACAAGGCCGCCCCGATGCCGCCCGCCCGGGTTTTGCACCGCGGCATGCGACTAGAGAGCTATTTCACCAGCGCGCATTTGCCCTGCGGGCCCAGCCGCTCGATGACGCGCGGATCGCAGCCCGTGAGCAGGAACACCGTCCAGTCGTTCTCGTCGCCGAAAAACGCGTTCCGGTCGACCTCGGTGCGCACGCCCTTGACGGTCCCGGTCTGCGTCCACTGCCAGAACGTCCACTGCCGGTTGCTGTAGCGCTCGTGTGGCTCGGCCGCCGTCGAGCGCAGCCAGAAGGCATTGTCGAAATGCTC
Source organism: Hyphomicrobiales bacterium (assembly GCA_044506585.1). Classification (GTDB taxonomy): domain Bacteria; phylum Pseudomonadota; class Alphaproteobacteria; order Rhizobiales; family Devosiaceae; genus Devosia_A. The sequence continues at coordinate 712 of JBIQKK010000070.1, read as the reverse complement.
GCCCGCAAGGATGTCCCGGTGGAAGGGAATGTCGGTATAGATGATCGGCATCTTGCCGGTGTGCTTTTCCATCGCCGCGAGCATCACGCGCACCTTTTCGAGCACGTCGGCCTTGCTCCATTTGCGCTTGCAGCTCGACTGATGGTTCCATTCGAGATCGAGCACGGGCGGCAGCGCCGTCGGGTCGTTGGGTACGTTCTTGATGAACCAGCGCGCCTGTTCGGCCGCGGTCGAGCACCAGGTCATGAAGTGATAGACGCCATGCGCCATGCCCGACTGCCGGGCGCGCCGCCAATTGTCGCGGAAGGCGGGATCGACATAGTCCTTGCCCTCGGTGCCCTTCATGTAAACGAAGCGCACGCCCGAGGCGTACACCGTGTCGAAATCGATCGCGCCCTGATAGCGCGCCACATCGATCCCCTGGATCGGCATGCCCCGCGCCCGATTGACCCCCGGATGCGGACGATTGTCGCCATGGATCGGCGCCCCCACCCGGCTGACATTGTGCTCGGTCCGGAAATCGCTGGGCGTCCGCGCGCAGGCGGCGAGCGCAACGAGCGTCAGGACGACGAAAAGCCCATGCAGAAGCTGGGCCGGACGAAAGGCAGAGACCGGCGAATGCATGGGATTTGAGTCAACATGGCGTGCTTAATGAAGGCTTGCGCTAACCCTGGCGCTAACCCCTTGATTTTGCACTATGGTTAACGCCGGA
>JBIQKK010000001.1:69099-74665 GCA_044506585.1 Hyphomicrobiales bacterium | reverse complement strand
GTTACTCCGGCACCACCACCGGGGTGGCGGCGGCCGGGGTGGTTTCGGTCGCGAGGTAGCGGGGATCGTCATAGTCGTTGGCGAAGACCTTGCCATCGAGCGGGATCTGGCGCTCGAAGCCGCGCAGGCGCTGGTAGATCGAGATCAGGTTGATGATCGTGGTCCACGAATTCATCAGGAAGCGGAACGAGTCCGACACCTGCCCGAAGGCCTGCATGATCTGCTGGAAGATACCGAAGGTAATGGCGCCCGTGACGATGGACGGACCCATCGCGATGTAGGGGAAGAACACCGACGCCTGCAGGAACGTGTACCGGAAGACGTTGAAGTAGGTGTAGTGGAAGTAGATGCGGAAATAGTTCCGCTGCACGTTCTTGAACAGCTCGCGGATGGTGACGGGCTGGGCGCGGCCCGCATCGTCCTCGCCATAGACGAGCTCCTTGCGGTAGGCGGCCTCGACGCGCTGGTTTGCGAAGTTGAGGTGCGGCAGCCGGACGCCGGCGACCGCGAACAGGATCGTGCCGAAGATGGCCGAGAACAGCGCCAGCCAGACCAGCGATCCCGGAATCTGTCCCACCCAGGGAAGTTCGGGCAGGTGCTCGGACAGCCCCCACAGGATGGGGATGAACACCAGCAGCGTCATGATTGAGGACACAACGTTGAGACCGAGGCTCTCGACGATGGACGAAAAATTCTGCGTATCTTCCTGGACGCGCTGGGCCGCGCCCTCGACGGTGCGCACCCGCTGCCAGTTGGCCATGTAGTAGAAGTTCATCGCGCGGCGCCAACGGAAGAGATAGTGCGCGTTGAAGAACGCGTTGATCACCAGCACGAGGATGTTGACCGCGAGAACCGCGGCAACGGTCCAGATTTTGTCGATGTACTGCTCGAAGGTGTAGGTGTTGGGCGTCTGCAGCGACGTCTGGATCATGTCGTAGAATTCGCCGTACCAGTCGTTGAGCCACGCATCGACCTGCACGTTGAAATAGACGATCTCGATGATGGTGACCGAGCCGACGACGCTCCACCAGAACCAGCGCCGGTTGTCGCCCAAAAAGTACCAGGGCACGCAGAACAGGTATCCGGCCATGATCACGAATTGATAGAGCCAGACCCGGTCCTCGTTGAAGAAGGGCGCCGGCACCGCCTCGGTGGGTTGAATGGCGAGCCAGGGGCCGAGACTGAGATAGGGCTGGAGCAGCGGGCCTACCGTGAACCAGATCGTCATGGCGACGGCCGCCCAGGCGATGGCCGAGACGAAGAAGTTTACCGGACTGGGGAAGAAAGAGCGAAACACGGCAGAGGACTCCTCGCGGCTCGTTTGCGGGGGTCATGTAACTGACACGAACGAGATTCATCAAGGAATTGGCGGCGTCTTGCACCGTTGTCGTGGGCTGAACGCGTTGTCATCGGGGCGCTTGCGGCGTACACGCCGGGGGCAGGGAAGGCGCGACGCCCTCCCTGCCGGGCTGGCTACCGCCGATTACGACGGGGCCTGGCGATGCTGCCGCCGCTCCCATCGGGCCGGATGTCGAATTCGCGCTTGTTGCAGTCGAGGCAGGTGCCGTTGCCGATCAGGTTGCCATGCGGCGTCCGGCAGATTGCGCAGCACAATGGGGAGTGCCGGGTCTCTTGCTCCGGCGCGTCGAGGACGAGGCAGGCAATGATGGATATCGGTATGACTTTCATTATTGTTCCCCCAATTACTGGTACTCAACTGGACAAACTCCAGCCGGGCGAGGCTACCGGCCAAAGTTCAGCAAAGTGTGAGGCGAGGCCGTGAACCAGCTGCTCGAGGAATTTGGTGCCGAGGATGTCGAGGACGCCGATGTCCTGCCGATGTTCCGGGCGGCGCCACGCAGCGTCGAGTTCAACAAGCTGCGCAAGCGGCTGGTGCGGAACGCCCGCGAGGCGATCGACAAATTCGGGATGGTGCGGCCGGGTGAGCGCTGGCTGGTGGCGCTCTCGGGCGGCAAGGACAGCTACGGGCTGCTCGCGATCCTCCTCGACCTCAAATGGCGCGGCCTGCTGCCGGTCGATCTGCTGGCCTGCAACCTCGACCAGGGGCAGCCCAACTTCCCCAAGCACATCCTGCCCGAATACCTGAATGCGAACGGGATCGCGCATCGCATCGAGTACCAGGACACCTATTCGATCGTGACCGACAAGCTGCCCGAGGGCGCGACCTATTGCTCGCTCTGCTCGCGGCTCAGGCGCGGGCACCTCTATCGCATCGCGCGCGAAGAGGGGTGTTCGGCGCTGGTGCTGGGGCACCATCGAGAGGACAGTCTCGAGACGTTCTTCATGAACCTCTTCCATGGCGGCAAGCTCGCGGCGATGCCGGCCAAGCTGCTGAACGACGAGGGCGACGTGGAGGTGTTGCGGCCACTGATCTATTGTGCCGAGCCCGACCTCGCCAAATTCGCCGAGCATATGCAGTTCCCCATCATCCCCTGCGACCTCTGCGGCTCGCAGGAGGGGCTCGAGCGCAATGCGATGAAGGCGATGCTCGACGACATCGAAAGGCGGATGCCGGGGCGCAAGGACGTGATGATCCGCGCACTCGGCAATATCCGGCCCAGCCACATGCTCGATCCAAGACTATTCGACTTCATCGGGCTGCGCGGATGAGCATCGAGACCGGCCAACTCGCCGAGGTTCTGCGCGCGGCCGCCCGCGCGGAGATCGTGCCGCGCTTCCGGCGGCTCGGTGATGAGGACATCAAGCAAAAGACCAGCCCGACGGACCTCGTCACCGAGGCGGACACTGAGGCCGAGTTCTTCATCAAGCGCGAGGTGGAAAGGCGGTGGCCGGGAACGCTCGTCGTGGGCGAGGAATCGGTGGCGGTCGACCCGGCACTGCTTGGCCGGCTCGCGGGTGCGGACGTCGCGATCACGGTCGATCCCGTCGATGGAACGGCGAACTTCGCGGCGGGCCTGCCGCTGTTCGCCGTGATGGCCTCGGTGGTGGTGAAAGGCGAAGCCGTCGCGGGCATCATCTACGATCCCATTGGCGACGACTGGATCATGGCGGAGCGCGGTGCCGGCGCATGGCTGCGACGGCCGGACGGCGGGGCCGAGCGGCTGCGCGTGCGCGAGCCGGCGGCGATCGAAGACATGATCGCGCACGTGTCGATCGCGTACCTTCCCGCCGAGAGCAAGCCGCGGGTGATGGCGAACCTTGCCCGGTTCCGGATCGCGGCGAACTACCGGGTCGCGGGGCACGATTATCGCACCTTCGCCAGCGGGCACTGCCACGTCGTGATGTTCAACAAGCTCATGCCGTGGGACCACGTGCCGGGCACACTGATCGCCGAGGAAGCGGGCGGTTACGTGCGCAAGTTCGATGGCTCGCGCTACGCCCCGACCGATTTCGGTGGCGGCCTGCTGGTTGCGACAGACCCGGATAGCTGGAGCCTTCTCCGGCGCGAGGTGTTCGCTCTATAGTTCGATCTCGAAAGGAGACTGCCGTGAACAGCCAGGACTACTGGGCCATCGCAGAAGCCGATATCGAGATCCAGAACCCCATCACCGACCGCAAGCTCCGGCTGCTCGACGACTATTGCGACATGCGGGACGGCCTGAAGGTTGTCGACGTCGGGTGCGGCAAGGCCTGGCTCCTGCGGCAATGGGCGGAGCGGCACGACATCGAAGCGACCGGCCTCGAACTCAACCCGGCGTTCGTGGCCTTTGCGCGCAGCCACACCCCCAAGCGGGGCCGCGTCACCATCATCGAGGGACCCGCGGACCAGTTCGTCCCCGAGCCGGGCAGCTACGATGTTGCCCTATGCCTCGGTGCGACCTTTGCACTGGGCGGCTTCGTGCAGTCGGTCGAGTGGATGGTGCGTGCCGTCAGACCCGGTGGAGTCGTGGTGGTCGGCGATTTGTCGTTGAAGCATCGCCCCGCGGTCAACACGCACCAGCATCTGCCGCTCGACGCCACCGAGCTGGCGGCCGTGATGCAGCGGCATGATTGCGAGGTGTCGGCACTGATCTCGGCGTCGGACGCCGATTTCGAGCGCTATATGAGCCACCACCGGCACGCCACCGTGCGCTGGATGATCGACCACAAGGATCACCCCGACCACGACGATGTGCGCGACCGCAGCGCCGAGGAGTGGAACCACTACCTGCGCACGATGCGGCCTCATCTGGGCTGGACGATCGTGGTCGGCCACAAGGCCGTCTAGATCGGCGTTCTTATCGCGTTGCGATCAGTCGGCAGCGGCAGGGGCGGACGCGGCATACTCGGTGCCCACGCCGAAGAGGCGGCCCTTCTCGGCGACGAGTGCGCAGCACACGACCAGCGATCCCATGAGGACGAAGGCAGCGGCGTTCGGGGTCAGGGTGCCGTTGAATTGCTGGCCGATGAGGGTGCCGAGTACCGCGCCGCCCACGGTCTGCGCGAAACCGAACACCGCGGCGGCGGTGCCGGCCACCGCGCCCAAGGGTTCCATCGACAGCGAGTTCATGTTGGAGGCGACCCAGCTGAAGACGAACTGCATGACGAGCAGGATGGCGTAGAACACCCAGAACGGCACCGGCCCCATGAGGCTGATGAGCAGCAGCGTCAGGCCACCCCCGATATAGACGAGGATCGCACCGTGGCTGAGCCGGCGCATGCCGAAGCGCCTCACGATGCGGGAGTTGAGGAAGGACGATACGGCCATCACGCCCGCCATCGCGGCGAAAGCCACGGGGAAGAGCGCGCCCAGATCGTAGATGCCCACGAAGATCTGCTGGGTCGAGATGATGAAGCCGAACATCCCGCCGAACAGGAACGTCCCGGCGAGGCCGTAGAAGAAAGCGACGCGGTTCGAGAGCACGATCCGGAAGCCGTCGACGACCACCTTGAGGGTGAATGGACGGCGATATTCGGGCTTGAGCGTCTCGGGCAGGCGAAAGAAGGCCCACAGGTAGATCAGCGTGGCGAGCCCGCCCATGAACACGAAGATGTAGTGCCAGGGACCGGTGAGGAGGATCACCTGGCCGACGCCCGGCGCGATGATGGGTATGGCCATGAACACCATGAAGGTGAGCGACATCACCTCGGCCATCTCGCGGCCCGAATAGCGATCGCGGACGACGGACGTGGCGATGACGCGCGTGGCCGCCGCGCCGAGGCCCTGCACGAATCGCAGGGCGAGCAGGATCGCAAAGCTCGGCGCGAACGTCGCGGCGAACGCGCACACGATATAGATCGCGATACCGGCGAAGAGCGGTGCGCGCCGCCCGAAGCGATCGGTGATGGGGCCGAACACGATCTGGGCGGCACCGAAGCCGATCATATAGGCCGAGACGACCAGCTGGCGCTCGTTCTCGTTATCGACGCCGAGCTCCTCGCCCATATAGGGCAACGCCGGAAGCATGACGTCGATGGCGAGGGCGTTGAGCGCCATCAAAGCGGCAACAAGCGAAATGAATTCGGGCCGGGACAGAACCCGCTGCGAAATTGATTGATCTGTCATTTGGTGTCCACGGGCGAAGGAGGGGAGCCCGGCGCGGCGGACCATGCTCCCCCAAACCCTGATTGGCAAGCTCGGGTTCCGGCGAAGCGTCAGGCGCGG
>JBIQKK010000001.1:65277-68999 GCA_044506585.1 Hyphomicrobiales bacterium | reverse complement strand
ATGTTGAACAGGCCGATGATCGCGATCGACCAGCCCCCGACGGCGGGCGAGAGGCCGCATTGGACCAGATAGGCCGGCATATGGACGTTGATGAAGGCGAGGTGGAAGCCGCAGACGAAAAAGCCGATGACCAGGAGGCGATAGGAGCCATAGCCCCAGGCGCGCGAGAGCGCTTCCATGAAGCGGAGGTCCGCCTGGCCCGTGGGGTTTTCGGTCTTGCCGCGCAGCGCGTAGGTGAGGGGGATGGCGGCGACGAGGAAGACGGCGAGATAGACGAGTGCGTTCTCCCACGCGAAGGCCGAGATGAAGCCTTGCCCGATGGGCGCGAAGGCGAACTGGCCGAACGAGGACGCCGCGGTGGCGATGCCGAAGATCATCGGCCGCTTCTCCTGCGGCACGTTGCGGCCGAAGGCGACCATGACGATCGAAAAGGAGGAGGTCGCGATACCGACGCCGCACATGATGCCGGCCGTGAGGTCGAGCAGCAGCGCGTTGGGCGAAAATGCCATGAGCGCGAGGCCGGCGGCATAGACGACGAGGCCGAAGATGATGACGCGCGCGGTGCCGTATTTGTCGGCGATGGCGCCGGCGAAGGGCTGGACCGCGCCCCAGACGAGGTTCTGGATGGCCATCGCCATGCCCCACGCCTCCCGGCTGAGGCCGAGGTCGGCGGTCATGGGCAGGGTGAAGAGCCCGAAGCTCGTGCGGATGCCGTTGGTGATGGCCGCGACGAGGCAACCCGCAACGACGAGCGCGATCAGCGGCACGGCAGGCGAGCGGGGAGCGGTCGTGGCGGCAGCGATTGTCATGGCTGGACCCTACACCCCCGCCGGGGCGTACAGAAACGACATGTGGTGATGGCGGCCATTCGCGGCCCTGATGAAAACGGCCGCCTCGGGGCGGCCGCAAACGAAGTCGACGGCGAGCGGACGATCAGGCGGTCTGCTTGACCGGGACGCCCTTTTCGGTGAGGTGGGCCTGCAATTCGCCGGCCTGGAACATCTCGGTCACGATGTCGGCGCCGCCCACGAACTCGCCCTTCACGTAGAGCTGCGGGATGGTCGGCCAGTTGGTGTAAGCCTTGATGCCCTCGCGCAGTTCCTGGTCCTCGAGGACGTTGGCGGTCTGATAGTCGACCCCTAGGTAATCGAGAATCTGCACCACGCGGCCGGAAAAGCCGCACATGGGGAAGTCCTTGGTGCCCTTCATGTAGAGGAACACGTCGTTGTTCTTCACCTGCTCGTCGATCTTGGCGTTGATGTCGCTCATGGCAATAACCTTTCGGGTCCGGGGGAGGGGCCGGACGTTTGTCCGCTAGATAATCCCAGTTTGCGCCCGTGTCGAGGCAATCATCGGGATGTGACGATGGATCGCGTCAGGTGATCCGAAAGCCCATGCCGATCGACTCGGGCATCACCGGCTCGAAGCCATATTGGGCGTAAAGGTCCTTGGCCGGCCCGTCGGCGATGAGGCTGACATAGGCGGATTTGGGCGCATTGGCGTGAAGCCAGCCGACGAGGGCCGCAACGATCCGCTTGCCCAGGCCCTTGCCCTGTGCGCCGGCAGGACCGCGATATCGACCAGCTGGTACGCCGTGCCGTTGTCGCCGACGACGCGCCCCATGCCGATCGCGGCGCCCCCGGTCTCGATGACGACGGCGAAGAGCGAGGCGGGCAGGCCACGGCCGGCCGCCTCCTCGGTCTTCTCGCTGAGGCCGCAGAGGCGCCGCAGGTCGCGGTATTCGGTGACGGTCGGCAGCCGCTCGATCAACCGGTACTCGGTCATCGCGCTCAGTCCGGGACCTTTGTCTGGACGCTGAGGGAATGGAGCGTCGTGCCCATGTCCGTGCCGAAGGCGGCATTGACGAGCCGCTGCTGCTCGACGCGGGATTTGCCCCGGAACTGCTCGGAAATGACGGTCGCGGCCCAGTGATTGTCGTCGCCCGCGAGGTCGCGCAGCTCGACCACGGCATCGGGGATGGCCGCCTTGATCCGTCTTTCGATTTCGGATGCGCTCATTGGCATGACCAAACTCCGCCTGTAGTGTAGTGTTGCCTTGATATGACATGGCCCCCGCATGGCTTCAACGTGCGCCGGCCATCGGCTCGCGTCGCGGGGGGAGTGGCGGCTTGACGGAACTCGACATCGGACGGCCGCCGCGGGTGCGGACGGCGCGGCAACGGCTTACCTTCGGGCCATTTACGCGGCTGTTCTTCAGCAACCCCGTTGCGGTGCTCTATGCAGCGGCGGCCATCGCGCTGACGCTGGGGACGGTCCTGCTGTTCGGGCTGTCGCCGGGGATGGTCGCGGCGACGCTCGCGTCCCTGGTGCTGCTGGCGCTGCTCGAATATCTGATCCACCGGTTTGCGCTGCACAACCAGATCTTCTACCGCCACCCGGTGACCGCCCGCATCTGGCGGCACCTGCATTACGAGCATCACATGTCGCCCACCGAGACGGCGAGCATGATCGGCCCGCCGCAATATGCGATCCCGGTGATGCTGACCGTGACGGTGCTGCTGGGCTGGTCGATCGCAGGTCTTGCCGGCGCCGCGGCAGCGGTCGCCATCGGGTTCTGGCTGGTGCTCGCCTACGAATATGCGCACGCCTACGCGCACCTGGTGACCGACCCCAAATGGCCCTACGGCAAGATGCTGCGGCATGCGCACATGCTGCATCACTTCCACAACGAGAAGGGCAATTTCGGCGTCACGTCGCCGGTGTTCGATTTCGTGTTTCGCACCTATTACACCGACCCCGCCAAGGTCGCGCGCTGCCCCACCGCGCGCAATCTCGGCTACACGGCGGAGCAGGCCCGGCGCTATCCCTGGGCCGGCGAGGGCGACGCGCCGGCTGCTTAAGCGGCGATTTCGAGCTTCTTGACCTTGATGGCACGTTCACGCGCGCGTGCACGCGCCAGATCGTGCGCGGTTTGCATGCGCAGCAAGGTGTCCGCCTTGATACCGAATGCCTTCTCGAACCGGATGGCCATATCGGCCGAGAGGCTGGCATTGCCATTGAGCAGGGTGCTCAGGGCCTGCCGAGACACACCCAAATGCGTCGCCAGTGCGCTAACGCTCATGCCACTGGGCCCGACGATCTCCGCTTTCAGCCACTCGCCGGCATGAACAGCGAGGGAGGGATGCATCTTAAGCGCCATGATAATCCTCCAGATCGACGTCGGTCAGCGCGCCTTCCGAGTTCAAGCGGAATGTAAGCCGCCAGTTCTTCGTCACCGCCATCGACCACGTGCCACGTCGATTGCCTGTCAATTGGTGCAACCCGTAGTTGGGCGGCGTCGCCAGTTCCGCCACGTCCTCCGCGGCGTCGATAAAGGCGAGCATCTTTCGCAGCCGATCCGCATCGCCAACCAGACCACGGGCGTCGCCTGTCTCGAAGAAGCGGCGCAGGCCCCGGTGCCTGATGCTCTCAATCTCCATGCAACAAGGTGGCAACACGTAGCGCGAGTGTCAAGTGTCGCCCGACACATGACACAACTTAAGCCGCGATTTCGCCCGCCATGTAGGTGGGGAACCAGGCTTCGTGGGCGGCTTTGAGGTCGGCGACGGGGATGGCCCGGGCTTCGCCGAGCGTCAGGCTCGTGCCGCCGGTGGTGCCGATCCAGGGGACGAAGAGCCCCGCATAGGGATAGATTTCGTCGTAGAACTGGTCGAGGAAGTCGCGCTTGACCGTGACGAGATAGCGGCCCTGGTCCTCGCCGAA
>JBIQKK010000001.1:62310-65177 GCA_044506585.1 Hyphomicrobiales bacterium | reverse complement strand
GGCCGTTGGTTTCGTTGTAGAGCGAGACGTTGCCCGAAACGATCGGAAAATCGAGCGCCCGGCAGGCGTCGCCGATCCCGCGCACCGCTTCCGCCAGCTGGCCCATGATCTCGGGCTTTTCGGGATTGCCGAAATTGAGGTTGTCGGTGGCGGCCAGCGGCTCGGCACCGACAGCGGTGAGATTGCGCCAGCACTCGGCGACCGCCTGCTTGCCGCCCTCGTAGGGGTCGGCCTCGCAATAGCGCGGCGTCACGTCCGACGAGAAGGCGAGCGCCTTGGTGGGGTGACCCTCGACCCGGATGACGCCGGCGTCACCGCCCGGGCGCTGCAGCGAATTGCCCTGGATGTAGGTGTCGTACTGCTCGTAGACCCAGCGGCGCGAGCTGAGGGCAGGGGAGCCGATCAGCTTCAACAGTGCGTCGGCGACATCCATCTGTGGAACGTCGTTCGCATCGAGCGGCTGACGCGGCTCGGGGGCGGTCCATGGCCGGTCGTATTCGGGCGCTTCGTCGCCGAGCTCCTTGATCGGGAGGTCCGCAACGATGTTGCCCTGCCATTTGACGCGGAAGCGCAGGTCGTCGGTCGTGATGCCGACGGTTGCGAAGTCGAGCTCCCATTTCTGGAACACCGCCCTGGCTTCGGCTTCCTTCGACGGCTTGAGCACCATGAGCATGCGCTCCTGGCTTTCACTCAGCATCATCTCGTAAGGTGTCATCGCCTCTTCGCGCACCGGCACCTTGTCGAGGTCGAGCATGATCCCGAGGTCGCCCTTGGCGCCCATCTCGACGGCCGAGCAGGTGAGCCCCGCCGCGCCCATGTCCTGGATGGCAATCACGGCGCCGGTCTGCATCAGCTCGAGGCAGGCTTCGAGCAGGCGCTTTTCGGTGAAGGGATCGCCGACCTGGACGGTCGGGCGCTTCTCCTCGATATCGTCGCCGAATTCGGCCGACGCCATCGTCGCGCCGCCGACCCCGTCCCGGCCGGTCTTGGCGCCGAGATAGACGACGGGCAGGCCGACGCCTTCGGCTTTGGAGTAAAAGATCTTGTCGGTATCGGCGAGGCCCGCGGCGAAGGCGTTGACCAGGATGTTGCCATTGTAGCGCGCGTCGAACTCGACCTCACCGCCGACGGTCGGCACGCCGAACGAATTGCCGTAGCCGCCGACGCCCGCGACGACGCCGGAAACGAGATGGCGCGTCTTTTCGTGTTCGGGCGCACCGAAGCGCAGCGCGTTCATCGCCGCAACCGGCCGCGCCCCCATCGTGAACACGTCGCGCAGGATGCCGCCGACGCCGGTCGCCGCGCCCTGATAGGGCTCGATGTAGCTGGGGTGGTTGTGGGACTCCATCTTGAACACGATCGCCTGCCCGTCGCCGATATCGACGACGCCGGCATTCTCGCCCGGACCTTGAATGACGCGCGGGCCGGTGGTGGGCAGCGTACGCAGCCACTTCTTGGACGATTTGTATGAGCAGTGCTCATTCCACATCGCCGAAAAGATGCCCAGTTCCGTGAGGGTCGGCTGGCGGCCGATCAGCTCGATGATCTTCCTGTATTCGTCGGACTTGAGCCCGTGGTCGGAAATGAGCTTGGGCGTGATCTCGGGAGTATTGTCGAAGGCCATGGAATCCGCGCGGGTCGAGGGAGGCTCGGTGCGAGCCTCTTAGCCCAGGAATCTTGAGCGCAACAGCCCGCGGGGCAACGTTTTCACGACAAGTCCAGCGCGTAGGATTTGAGGGTCTTGAGGTCGGTGTAGTTCAGCGCGCCCTCATGGGTGCTCAGCAGCACGATGCGGGGGGCCATGCCGTGCTGGTGGGCTTCGACCCAGCGCGGGGCGAGCAGGCACCAGCGGTCCCCCGGCTCGAGGCCCGCAAACCCGAATTCGGGGCGCGGGGTGCTGAGGTCGTTCCCCATGGTCTTGCTGAAGGCAAGGAATTCGGCCGTGACTTCGACGCACACGAGATGGCGGGCCGACCCGTCCTGGCCGGCATGGCAGTGGCCGTCGCGGAAGAAGCCGGTGAGCGGATCGGTCGAGCAGGGCTGGAGCGGCTCACCGAGGACGTTGCGTTCCTGTGTCATGGGCGGCGCTCCAATGCTCCCGGGCGGACGATGAGCCCGTTGCAAGAGCACGAGCCCTATCCGCGGGCGAGACGTCGACCATAGGTGGTCGCCCCGATGCGGGCCATAGGGCGCCATAAAATTGACGAGGGCCAAGCGCAGGGTCGGACGTTGACGGCAAAACGCGGACGCGGCACGGTCGCGCGGCTTGAGGAGCCGAACGGGGGTCAGCTCAGATGAATTGTGTTCGCCACACGGGGACCGTGCTGGTTCTGGCGCTGCTCGCGATGCCCGCAGCGGCAATGGGGGAGGCGGCGGATAACAAAAGCGCAGCTGCGTCCTCAGCGGTGATGCGGCTCTGCGATACTTTGGCGGCCGACCCCAGCGATGTTGCCAAGCCCAAGGACGTCCCCGGCGTGGCCCTGGACAAGATCGACGCCACGACCGCGGGCGCCGCGTGCGAAGCGGCGGTTGCCCTCGCGCCGGAGGAGCCGCGCATGTCGTACAATCTGGGGCGCGCTTCCGTGGCCGCGGGCAACTTCATCGATGCCATTGGTCCGTTGCGCGCCGCTTCCGAGGCCGGCTACGCCGCTGCGCACCGGACCATCGGCGACATGTATGCCAAAGGGCAGGGTTTTGCCGTCGATCCGGCGAAGGCCGACGAGTTCTATGCCATGGCCGCTGCGGCGGGCGATACTGCGGCGGGCCTCGCGAAGGTCGACGCGCTGCTGGCGACGGGCGGGGCGGAGGACCGCACCGAGGCATTAAAACTGCTGCGCGTGGCAGCCGACAATGGCTCGGCGGAAGCA
>JBIQKK010000001.1:57453-62210 GCA_044506585.1 Hyphomicrobiales bacterium | reverse complement strand
CCAACGGAGCAGTTCGAGGCCGAAGTGGAGTGGCTCACAAAGGCAGCGGCCCTGGATGATCCCAGGGCCGTTTACGCGCTGTCCTTTCGGTACGGGGGCGGCGTGGGCGTCGCGGAGGACCAGAACGAATCGGCTCGCCTGCTGCAGCGGGCGGCGGAACTCGGCTATCCCGAGGCGCAGTCTGACCTGGGATTCAAAATCTACAGGGCGGCCGGGACCGATGAGCAGTACAGGCTTGCCGCTTCGTGGTTCGAGAAGGCCAAGCAGGGCGGCAGTAGCGACGCCGCGGTTGGATTGGGCCACCTTTATTCGACCGGCGCCGGGCTGCCCTTCGATCTCGAGCAGGCGATTGTCAACTACACCGTCGGGCTGGAGCAGGGTTTCAACCCTATTGCTGCCTACGAGTTGGCGCGCATTTACGACAAGGAGCGCGGCTATCAGGATCCCGCCAAGGCCGCCGATTACCTGATCAGGGCCATCAATGAGGCGGGCGGCATTACGGAGGAGAGGGCGGCCGCGGGGCTCACGGAATTCTCCCGGGAGACGCGCATCGCACTCCAGAGCCAACTGATCGCGCGCGGACTGCTGAAGGGCAGCGCGGACGGCGTCTTCGGTCCGGCCTCCTTCAAGGCGTTCCTGAAATCGGCGCCCTGGCGCGACTGAGCGGTCAGGCGACCTGGAGCAGGTTCGCGAACAAGGCGCGGCCATCGAGGCCGCCATGGGCGGATTCGATCAGGTTCTCGGGATGCGGCATGAGGCCGAGCACGTTCTTGTCGCGGTTGAAGACGCCCGCAATGTCGGCGACCGACCCGTTGGGGTTGGTCCCCTCGGCATAAGTAAAGGCGATCTGCCGGTTGTCCTCGAGCGACTTGAGCGTGTTGGAATCCACGAAGTAGTTGCCATCGTGGTGGGCCACCGGGGTCGTGATGACCTGGCCGGGCGCATAGCCGCCGGTAAAACGCGTTTCGGTGTTCTCGACCTTGAGCCGGACGTCGCGGCAGACGAAGCGCAGCGAGGCGTTGCGCATCAACACGCCCGGCAGCAAGCCGGCTTCGGTCAGGATCTGGAAGCCGTTGCAGACGCCCAGAACGTGGACGCCGCGCGAGGCCTTGCCGCGGATGGTCTGCATGATGGGCGAACGCGCCGCAATGGCGCCGGCGCGAAGATAATCGCCGTACGAGAAGCCGCCAGGGATGACGATCAGGTCGACATCGGGGATGTCGGTGTCCTTGTGCCAGACGACCGCCGGCGGCTCACCGCCGATCGCCGTAAGCGCCGCGATCATGTCGCGGTCGCGATTGAGGCCCGGAAAGACGACGACGGCTGATTTCATGCGCCGAGCTTTTGGGGACTCTGGCACCGAAAGGCAAGTCCCGGGGACGGTCGTCCCCAGCCCTGCGGTTTACTCGGCCGGGACCGTGGCCGGCTGATAGGTCCGGCTGCCCTTGGTGCCGCTGAGGTGGGCCCAGGCGGGGCGTTCGAACAGGAACTTGCCGCGGCCGGTCCACTGCACCAGCAGGTAGAGCGCGATCGAGGCGAGGATGGCGGTGACCATCACGATGAGGCTCGAGAGCGTCACGTCCGAGATGAGGCCGAGCTTGCCCAGCGCGATGCGGGCGAAGGACATCGGCAGCACGAAGACGAGATAGACCACGATCGAGCGTTCGCCGAGCCAGCTCAGCCACGCCATGAAGGGCAGCCGCGAGACCAGCGCGGCGGTGACGCACAGAGCGAGCGAACCGGCGAGCGCGAGGATCAGGTGCAGGCCGGGCAGGGCGGCGTAACCCATCTGGATGTGCTCGGGCAGGACGGCATAGCCGGTCGAGAAGACGAGCGCGGTGTTCACGGCCGCATAGGCCAGCAGGGCTCCAAGGGTCAATGCGATGTGCCTCAGCGCCAGATCGACGATGCGGAAGATCCACGGGGCGAACATGTAGCCTGCGTAGAAGTAGACGAAGTATTCGGCGAACTGGTCGATGAGATAGCTGCCGGTATGGACCGGGGACATCTGGAAGGCGGCGGCCAAGGCCAGAACGATCCAGCGCGGCGCCTTCAACTCGTAGAAGAACTTGGTCGCGAGCGAGAAGGCGGCGAGCAGGTAGATGAACCACAGCACGCCATAGGGCTCGACGATCGCCCAGAGCAGGTAGCCGGCCGCCGTCACCGGGTCGGCGCTCATGATCCCGACCTTGAGCACGATGTGGATCACGGCCCAGACCGCATAGAAGTAGAGGTAGTGGACGACGCGGCGGTCGGCATAAGCCTTCCAGCTGCGCGACAGGACCTGGTCGAGGAACAGTCCGGAGATCAGGAAGAACTCCGGCATGCGGAACGGCGTCGCAAAGCCGATGATGTAGTGAAATAGCCCGACGCCCTCGGCGTCCTGCCCCACATTGAAGACCGAATACATCATGACCACGAGGATGATGGACATCCCCTTGGCGGTATCGACCCAGCTCAGACGTTCGGTGTGACCTGACATGCCGCATATCCCAGGTTTAGGTTGCGACCGACATAGGCCATGCGCGCCGTTAACGCTCGCACTTGTCGATGCGAGGGTTAGCCCGAGTGCTTAATAGGTAAGATTGCGCCGATCAGAGGCCGGCGGGGACCGAGGCGTAGGCCGCGAACATCAGGCCCAGGGTCATGAAGAAAAGGACGGAGAGGGAAAAGGTCTTGAGCATTTTTTTGGGCCGGTGGTGTGTTGGCGCTGCTTGATCGCGCCAAGTGGTTATGTGGGGTGAACCGTTAAGGCGGATTGCACCGGTTTGGTTAATCGTCCGGTTACGCTCACGCCTGGTCCGTGACGCCGCTTATCGCGGGTGCAGCCTGAACTGCGCCTGAACGCTCGAGGGCGACGCGTTCGATGACGTCGGCCGCCGCCTTGCTGCCTCCACCGGCCCGCAGGGAATCGCCGAGGCGCTTCGAGGCATCGCGATAAGATGGCTCGGTCATCACCTTATCGAGCGCTGCCCGAAGTTCGGCGCCCGCTACCTCACCGCCGTAGCAGCGGGCATCCAGGATGATGCCCGCATCCTGGGCCGCGCGCAGATTGCGCAGCTGCTCGAAATGCTGCGGCACACCCACCATCGGCACGCCGTGCCAGAGGCTTTCATGCACGCTGCCGAGCCCGCCATGGGTGATGAAGGCCGCGGCGCGCTCAAGCAGGGGCAATTGCGGGTACGTCGGCACGACGATGAAGTTCTCGGGCGGCGTGCCAAGACGTGCCGGATCGCTGCCGGGGCCTGCCGCGAGGACGAACTGGGCCGGGAAGTCCTTGAGCACGTCCATCACCATGCGAAAGAACGCATCGTTGGTGAACTGGATCGTGCCGAGCGAGACGAGCACCAGCGGCCGGCCGTCGAGGCGGGTGAAGTCGAACGGATCGGGCCGGGTGCCGGGATCCATCGTGCCGCCGACGAACACCCATTTGTCGGTGTTGCGGAAGAGGGGCGATTTGGGATGCACCTCGCGGCTCGACAGGACGATGTTCACGTCGGCGCGCATCGGCATGAAGGGCAGGAACAGCGGCAGGCGGGTGACGCCGTAGCGCAGCGCGATCCGCACCCAGCCCCAGGCCAGGGTGGGCAGGTGCTTGACGATTTCGAGGGCATACCAAGCGAGCTCGCGCGGGCCGACCGAGTGCCGCACGAGCTCGGGCACGAAGATGGGGGAGTCCGACACGGCCGGCAGCTTCAGCATGCGACGGGCGATGACACCCCAGAAGGCGATGGCGTCATAGACGATCACATCGGGGCGGTTGGCACGCAGATGTGCGAGCGTGAAGTCGGCCAAGGGCGGCGTCGCCTTCAGCATCATGTCCATGAAGGCAACGAGATTGCCGTTCTTGAGCGTCTTGACGAAATCTCCGGCGGCCAGGGCAGGAGGATACGCCACGAGCCGCGCGCCGGTTCGGGCGACGACCGGCTCCATCTCGGCGCCATTGAGCACTTCGACGTCGTGGCCGCGCCGGACCAGTTCACGAATGACCCCGAGCATGGGGATGAGGTGGCCGTAGGCGGGAACGCTCAGGATCGTGATGCGGGCCAAGTCGGCTCCGTTGGACGTCAGACCGGGATCGTTGCGTAGGCGGCAACCACCAGCCCGAGGGCGAGGAAGAACAGGATGGACAACGAGAAGGTCTTTAGCATTTCGGCACTACACGTCGAGAGGGCGGGGCGTGCTCTACAGGATTCGTGGAGTCCCGCCATGACCCAAATCGACGGCCGCCAGCGAATGCCGTGCGGTGTGACTCGCAAGCCGCACTTGATGGCGACGGGGCGGCCGATCGTGGCCGGGTTGCGGCGCTTTGCCTCGCCCAGGCCGCAACAGGGTGGCCAAACCGCGAAAGTTGAGCGGAGGCGGCAGATTTCAGGGGGTCGGTGAACCCATCCTTAACCCGGATAGTCGCGTGATATCCGGGCATTCCCGCGGATTTGTTTCATGCGTTTGGCTATCGGCATCGTCGTGATCTTCGCCAGTGTCCTGGGGGGCTACATGGCGATGGGCGGCCATCTCGAGGTGTTGATGCAGCCTTTCGAGGCGCTGATCATCCTTGGGGCGGCGCTCGGCGCCTACGTCATCGGCAACACCGGGCCCGTCCTGAAGCAGACGATGGGCATATTCGGGACGCTGGTGCGGGGCCCGCGCTACACCAAGGAGACCTATGTCGAGCTGCTCGGGCTGCAATACAGCCTGTTCAAGCTCGTGAAGGCCCGCGGCCTGCTGGCGCTCGAGCCCCATATCGAAGATCCGGA
>JBIQKK010000001.1:49701-57353 GCA_044506585.1 Hyphomicrobiales bacterium | reverse complement strand
CTCGGCGTGATCAAGACCATGGGCTCGATTGCGGAACCGCCGGAAGTCCTGGGCCACATGATCGGCGGCGCGCTCGTGGGGACGTTCCTGGGCGTTTTCGTTTCCTACGGCTTTTTCGGCCCGATGGCGCAGGCGCTGCGCAACATCTACGAGGCGGAAGCCAAGTATTTCCTGTCGATGAAGACGGGCCTGCTCGCCCACATTTCGGGCTACGGGCCCGAGATGGCGATCGAGTTCGCGCGCAAGATGCTGATGAGCGAGGACCGTCCCAGCTTCATCGAGATCGACGCGGCGACGGCCGAACTCGGCGCGGTGACCTGAGGCACCCATGGCCAACGGCTACGCACAACCGATCATCATCAAGAAGGTCAAGAAGGGCGGCCACGCCCCGCATCATGGCGGCGCGTGGAAGATCGCCTATGCCGACTTCGTGACCGCCATGATGGCGTTCTTCCTGCTGCTGTGGCTGATCTCGATGACCACTCCCGAACAGAAGAAGGGTCTCGCCGACTATTTCGCCCCCGCCAGCGCGAGCGAGACCGTCAGCGGCGCCGGCGGCGTGCTCTCGGGCCGGGCATTCGATACGGCCGGGGCCAAGACGACCACCTCCGACGTCGACAGAACCCCCGGTGTGACGTCCGCGAGCCCTACGGAGGGTCTGAACACGCTGGACGCGACGACCGGCACCCAGCGCACGGTCAAGGAAGGGGACGCAACGCGCAGCACGTCGTCGCCCGACAATATCAGCTCGGATTTCGAGGGCGAGTTCCTCGCGGCCGCGGCGAGCATCCGCCAGGCGTGGCAGGCGCTGCCCAACATCACGGACATCAACCAGAACCTGAT
This sequence comes from Hyphomicrobiales bacterium, assembly GCA_044506585.1. Classification (GTDB taxonomy): domain Bacteria; phylum Pseudomonadota; class Alphaproteobacteria; order Rhizobiales; family Devosiaceae; genus Devosia_A. The sequence continues at coordinate 56,510 of JBIQKK010000001.1, read as the reverse complement.
GCTGGAGAAGACGCCCGACGGGCTCAACATCGTCATCATGGACCAGGCCGGACGGCCGATGTTCCCCGAGGGTTCGCGCTATCCCACCGAGGAGGCGCGGCAGGCCATCGCGGCGCTCGCGCCGATCCTCGAACGGCTGCCCAACCCGATCACCATTTCTGGCCACACGGCGAGCGGCGGAACCTATTCCGATCCCAATTACGGCCCCTGGGAGCTGTCGAGCGACCGGGCGACGACGGTGCGCAAGATCCTCGGCGAGTTCGGGGTGGCCGAGGACCATTTCGCTTCGGTCGATGGCCGGGCGGCCACCGATCCGATGTTCCCCAACGACCCGTATCTGTCGGGCAATGGCCGCGTCGAGATCACGCTGGTGGATGCTTCGCCCCCCGTCCCGCCCGGCTTCAAGTTCTAGCCTGGGCTGCTTCCGAAATAATCCTGGCGCTGATGTCGAGCGGCAGCGACCGGGATCGACTAGCTGCGAACTCAACATGGGAGTACGCAAATGCAGAAGTTCATGTGCCTGGTCTATTTCGACGACACCAGCTTCGCCGATATGACCGAGGAAGAGGGCAAGGCCCTCACCGACGCCACGATCGAGGAAGACCGGGAGTTGCGCGAGCAGGGCCGTCTCATCCTCGGCCAGCCGCTGCAGGACCCGTCGACCGCCGTCAACATTCGCGTCCGGGACGGCAAGGTCCTGCGCACCGACGGCCCGTTCGTCGAGTCCAAGGAATGGCTCGGCGGGTTCACGCTGATCCTCGCCGAGAATATGGAGGAAGCGGTCAAGATTGCCGCCATGGGTGAAATTCCCAAGCGGGCGCGGATCGAGGTGCGCCCGACGCTGGAGCAGACCCACAGCGTTACCGGCGAGGGACGGCCGGAACCGGATGCGAGCGGGCTCTAGACCAGTTCGATCTCGTAATTCTCGATGACGGTGTTGGCCAGCAGCTTTTCGCACATTGCGGCGAGCTGCAGCCGCGCGTCGGCCGGGTCGCCGTCGGGCAGTTCGAGGTCGAAGATCTTGCCCTGGCGGACGGCCGAGACGCCATCGAAGCCGAGGCTCTTCAGCGACCCGGTAATGGCCTGCCCCTGGGGGTCCAGCACGCCGGATTTGAGGGTGACGGTGACGCGAGCTTTCATGAGTCTTCCAGTTGGTCGCGCGCCCGAGCCGTAAAACCGGCGGCCACTTTTGGGCGCGCTCCGGTCTTACTGAACGAGCCGCGGCCCGGTCGTCAGCGCATTGTCGTTTTCAACAAGAATGCCGAGACGCTGAGCGACTTCGCGGTAGGCCTCGACGACGCCGCCAAGGTCCTGGCGGAAGCGGTCCTTGTCGAGCTTGTTGCGCGTCTTGACGTCCCACAGGCGGCACGAGTCGGGGGAGATTTCGTCGGCGAGCACGATGCGCATGGTGTCGCCTTCGTAGAGACGGCCGACCTCGATCTTGAAGTCCACCAGCTGGATGCCGACACCCATGAACAGGCCCGTGAGGAAGTCGTTGACGCGTACGGCGAGGCTCATGATGTCGTCGAGCTCGGCAGGACTCGCCCAGCCGAATGCCGTGATGTGCTCTTCCGATACCATCGGGTCGTGGAGGGCATCGTCCTTGTAGTAGAACTCGATGATCGAGCGCGGCAGCTGCGTGCCGACCTCGAGGCCCAGCCGCTTGACCAGCGAACCGGCCGCGACGTTGCGCACCACGACCTCGAGCGGAATGATCTCGACTTCCTTGATCAGCTGCTCGCGCATGTTGATGCGGCGCAGGAAGTGCGTCGGGATGCCGAGGGCATTCAGCTTGCTGAAGATGAACTCGGAAATGCGGTTGTTGAGCACGCCCTTGCCGTCGAGGATTTCGTGCTTGGCGCCGTCGCCGGCGGTGGCGTCGTCCTTGAAATACTGGACGAGCGTTCCCGGCTCGGGGCCTTCATAGAGGTCCTTGGCCTTGCCTTCATAAATCTTCCGGCGGCGGTTCATAGCGGAGGCCATCCTGATCGCGATGACGGGGGAGGGGATTTGGCCCCTCAATGCGCCAGAACTGGCCGCAAAAGCAAGTTGTTTCACCCCTGATGCGGCCGGGCCGGAAATCCCGCAAACTGCTGAACGGTTTAGCGCGATTTGCAACGAGACCGTCTGCGGCGAGGCAGCCCGTTGATTTGGGCCCGCTTCCCGACTATCTCCCACGAGGAATGGCGGGCGAGGGCCCGTTCTAGCTCAAGGCGGAGGCAGACATGGCTCAGTTCGAGGATCGTCAGAAGGCGCAGGAAGCCAAGTTCGCGCGGGATGGCGAATTGCGGTTCAAGGCCGAGGCCCGCCGCAACAAGCTCCTGGGGCTCTGGGCCGCCGAGCACATGGGCCTGAGCGCCGAGCACGCCAACGAATATGCCGCCGAGGTTGTGGCCGCCGACTTCGAGGAAGCCGGCGACGAGGACGTGTTCCGCAAGGTTTCGGCCGACCTCAAGGCGAAAGGCGCTTCGGTCTCCGACGACATGATTCGCAAGAAGATGGACGAGCTGACCGTCACGGCCCGCGAGCAGGTCCTCTCCGAGGGCTGACGGCCGGCTAGCGCCAGATCAGTGCCGCACCGGCGCTGAGTCCGACCACCATCAGCATCGCGCCGCCAAGGACGAACCCGCGTTCGCCCTTGGTCTGCGCCATCGCCAGCGACCGCATGCCGATTTCGGGCACGAACAGGGCCAGCCAGACTTTGGCGAACTGCGCCCAGCCATAGAGCGTCAGCACGATCCCCGGCCCCCACCACACCTGGTGCAGCGTGACAATGAGCGCGGCGGGCCAGAGCTCGACGGCCAGCACCTTGCCAACGAGTCCCGCCGTCCCCTGTGCGTGGATGCGCGTGAAGAATTCCACCCACAGGGCAGGACGCACGATATGCGACAGCCCCATCGGCACGCAGAGCACGAACATCGCGAATTGAACGAACGATGCGGGAGTATCGAGAAACGGCCACATACAACCCTCAAATGCAAATGAGAATGATTTGCAACAATAGCGCAAAACCGGACACCAAGGAAGGGTTTAGCGCTGTTGGAAAGACGCGATGAAAATCAGGGGGCCGGTGCGGCCGACAATCCCCCAAAATCAGGAGGCCGCTCAGGGGCTCCCAATCCCCCAAGCGGCCCAATGTCGGACGCTAATAAGTGATCCCGGGGCTGCCCATCGTCACCCATCGACGGGCGGGACATTACCGGGTCGGTTAACGGCGGGAAACCATAAAGGTTAGGCTCTGAGCCGTTTCATCAGCTCGGCGAACATCAGCAGCCCTTCGGGCCAGGGGCCGTGCCCCGAGGCTACGTTGATGTGGCCGGCATCGCCTGCCGGCAGGAAGTCGCTGCCCCAGTCCGCGGCAAAGCCTTGGGCGCGCTCGATGGTGACCAGCGGATCGGTGTTGGAGGCGACGACCAGCGAGGGGAAGGGCAGCGGGTCGGTGGGCGGCTTGAAGTGCTTGACGGTCTGGGGGATCGCGTCGCTGTCGAAATCCGGCGGCGAGACGAGAAAGGCGCCGCGTACCTTGGTGTCGGCAAGCTGGCGTGCCGTCAGCACGATGGCCGCCACCGACAGCGAATGGCCGATCAGCACGACGGGTCTGGTCGCGAGCATGATCTGCTGGTGGATGCGCCCGACCCAGTCGCCAATCCGGGGGTTGTTCCAGTCGTCCTGCTCGATGAACTGCGCCGTCGCCATGCGCGTGCCCCAGCGGCGCTGCCAGTGATCGGGACCCGAATTGCCCAGCCCCGGAGCAATGAGGATGTCGGCCTCGGCGATCTTCAATTGCCGATCTCGCGATCGAAATAGAAGGCAGGCATCTCGGACATGCCGACACGGCGGTAGAAGCTTTCGGCCTGCGGGTAGGCGACAAGGACAAGGGCCATGCCGGGACCGAGAAGGCGGCGGCATTCATCGAGCAAGCCCTGCCCGATGCCCTTGCGCTGGTGGCCGTTGTGGACGACGAGGTCGGCGACATAGCAGACCCACTCGCCATCCGACATGCCGCGCAGGACGCCGACGATCTGGCCGTCCTCGCGCGCAGAAACGATCATGTTGGATCCACGCAGCATGCTCTCGACCCGCGCGGGGTTTGCCACCGGCCGCTTGTCGCGCATGTAGGTCGAGCCGACCACCGCGATGTAGTCCGCCGCGCCCAGGGAGGGCTCAGCGGCATAGACGATGCTCATGGCTCAGGGCCGAAGACGCGCTCGAAGATCGCGTCGACGTGCTTGAGATGATAGAAATCGTCGAACATGGCGTCGATATCGGACTGACTCAGTTTCTGAGCAATTTCGGCGTCCGCCTTCAAAAGACTCGCGAATTGCCCGGCGCGGTCGCCGCGCATCTCCCACACCTTCATGGCGTTGCGCTGCACCGCGGCGTAAGCGTCCTCGCGGCTCATGCCGGCCTGTGTGAGGGCAAGCAGGACGCGCTGCGAGTTGTGCAGGCCACCGAGCAGGTCGAGGTTGCGCTTCATGTTCTCGGGATAGACGAGAAGCTTGTCGATCATCCCCGTGAGGCGGGCGAGCGCAAAGTCGAGCGTCACCGTGGCGTCGGGGCCGATCATGCGCTCGACGGACGAATGAGAGATGTCGCGCTCGTGCCATAGAGCAACGTTCTCGAGCGCCGGTGTGACCATCCCGCGCACGAGTCGCGCGAGGCCGGTGAGATTCTCGCTCAGCACGGGATTGCGCTTGTGCGGCATGGCCGAAGAACCCTTCTGGCCGGGCGAGAAATATTCCTCGGCTTCGAGCACTTCGGTGCGCTGCAGATGGCGGATTTCGACCGCGACCCGCTCGATGGAGGAGGCAATGACGCCGAGCGTGGCAAAGAACATCGCGTGGCGATCGCGCGGGATCACCTGCGTCGAGACGGGCTCGACCGCGAGCCCGAGCTTGTCGGCGACATAGGCTTCCACACGCGGATCGATATTGGCGAAGGTCCCGATCGCCCCCGAGATGGCGCAGGTCGCAATCTCCCGGCGCGCCGCGACGAGCCGCTCGCGATTGCGCGCGAACTCGGCATAAGCCTCCGCGAGCTTGATGCCGAAGGTCGTGGGCTCGGCATGGATGCCGTGCGAGCGGCCGATGGTGATGGTGTATTTGTGCTCCTTTGCCCGCCGCTTGATCGCCGCAAGCAGGGCATCGAGATCGGCCAGCAGGATGTCCGAGGCGCGGCTCAGCTGCACCGCGAGCGTCGTGTCCAGCACGTCCGACGAGGTCATGCCCTGATGCACGAAACGGGCTTCGGGACCGACGATCTCGCTCAGATGCGTGAGGAACGCGATGACGTCGTGCTTGGTGGTCTGCTCGATCTCGTCGATGCGCGCGACGTCGAAGGTCGCCGCGCTGCCCTTGTCCCAGATAGTCTGCGCCGCCTCCCGGGGCACGACGCCCAGCTCGGCGAGCGCGAAGGTCGCGTGCGCCTCGATCTCGAACCAGATGCGGAAGCGGGTTTCGGGCGACCAGACGGCCACCATGTCGGGGCGGGAATAGCGAGGGATCATTGTCTCAGGCTCGAATGGCAGTTGCATCGCGGATCTCCCGGATCCGGGGCTGATAGGTGGCGGCGTCGTTGCCGGCAAAGATCGCATTGCCGGCGACGAGCACATTGGCGCCGGCCTGCGCCACGAGGGCCGCCGTCTCGGCGTTGATGCCGCCATCGACCTCGAGGTCGATCGGCCGGCCGGCGATAAGTGCCCTGGCCTGCTTCAGCTTGGTCACCGACTCCGGAATGAAGGTCTGGCCGCCGAAGCCGGGATTGACGCTCATGACGAGGAGCAGGTCGATGTCGCCGATCACGTGCTCGATGGCGGAAAGCGGCGTCGCCGGGTTGAGCGCCACGCCGGCGCGTTTGCCGAGCGCCCGGATCGCCTGTAGCGACCGGTGGAGATGCGGGCCCGCCTCGGCATGGACCGTGATGATATCGGCGCCGGCCTTCGCGAAGGCGCCGAGGTAGGGATCGGCCGGGGCGATCATCAGGTGGACGTCGAGCACTTTCCTGGTGCGCGGCCGCAGGCTCTGCACCACCACGGGACCCATGGTGATGTTGGGGACGAAGTGGCCGTCCATGACATCGATGTGGATCCAATCTGCTCCGGCGGACTCGACGGCCGCGACTTCCTCGGCCAGCCGGGCGAAATCGGCGGACAGAATCGAAGGCGCGATACGGATCGGTGGGCCGGCCATGCTGCCTCGCGGGATACGTCGGGAGATGAGGGGTCTCTAGCCCCAGGATCGTGCTGCCGCAAGGGCAGGGCCGCTACCGGATGCGCTGCCCAGGGCACCCGCTCCGGGTCACTTTTGGGCGATGCGGCAAGCCGCCGATTGCGCCCGAGGGCGGGGCCTGACAGAACTCCCGGCCATGAACGGGCTGTCGTTTCCGCTGATTTTCGGGGCCGGGGTGCTGAGTTTCCTCAGTCCGTGCGTGCTGCCGCTGGTGCCGCCCTACCTGACCTACATGAGCGGGGCGAGCTTCGAGCAATTGCGCGAGGACGGCGCGACGGCCGGCGTGGTGTGGCGGCGGAGCGTCTTCACCTCGATCTTCTTCATTTTGGGTTTTTCGCTGGTCTTCGTCACGTTCGGGGCAACCGCTACGGCCTTCGGGCAGGCGTTCCGCTCCGCATTGCCGATCCTGACGCCGCTGGCCGGCGTGTTCATCATCGCGATGGGGCTGCATTTTCTCGGCGTGTTCCGGATCGCGTTCCTCGACCGGCAATTGCGCCACAACGGGCCGGGCGCCGCCTCGGGACCAGTCGGCGGATTCCTGCTGGGCCTGGCGTTTGCGGTGGGCTGGACGCCGTGCATCGG
>JBIQKK010000001.1:46167-49601 GCA_044506585.1 Hyphomicrobiales bacterium | reverse complement strand
ACCGGCCAGTTCACCCGCATCGCCTACTGGTTCCTCGAGACGTTCCCCATCCTGGGAACGATTGGGTAACCCTGCCGCCGGGAATTGGCGTGCCGGATGAACGCTAGCGGGTTCGTGAACTGGTCATTCACCCGCCGCCGTGACAATGCGCCATCACGACAATCGGGGAAGACCGATGGCGCGCAGCGCTGCGATCAACGACATTCTGCTGCTCGAGGATTCGACCGAGAGGGCAACCGCGCTCACCGGCGGACGCACGTTCCGCATCAGCGCGACGCACCGGATCTCCGACGTCGAAAGTGCCTGGCGCGCGCTGAGCGAAAAATCCATCGAGTCGCCGGGCCAGAACATCGAGTTCATCAAAGCATGGATCGCCGCCCTCGGGATTGCCGAGCGCGACCAGTTCTACGTCGTGGCCTATCTCGACGACACACCGATTGCGCTGGTGCCGCTGCAGCGGCGCTGGGACAAAGGCATTCGGGTCCTGTCGTGGTTCCCCGGCCCGCATGTGGGCTGCAACGCGCCGCTGATCGATGTCGCGCGCGTGCAAGCCCTGTCAGCGGACGAACGGCGCCGGCTCTGGATCCGGTTGCTGCGCTCCTTTGCGGGCGCCGACGTCGTTTATATGAAGTCGGTGCCGCAGCTTGTCGTGGACGGCATAGACCTGTTCGCGGAAATGGGCCGGAGCCTTGCGGCCGACACGCTCTATCGCGCGCAATTTTCGAGCTTCGAGGAAGCCGACAGGACGCAGCGCAACAAATCGCGCCGCAAGCACGATCGCCAGCAGGGCGACAGGCTGACGGCGATGGGCGAACTCAGCTTCGCCGAGATCGGCAATGGGCCCGAGGCGCTCGCGACGCTTGAAACGATGTTCCAGCAACGCGCGGCGCGCTTTCGCCAGATGGGCGTGTTCGATCCCTTCACCATACCCGCGATCCGCATGTTCTACGACAGCACGGTGCAGGCCGACTCCGGCGTTGCGGTTCGGATGCATGTGCTGAGGCTCAACGGGGATATCGTTGCGGTGCGCTACAACATCGCGCATGGCGACCGGCTGTTCTGCCTGATTTCGTCGATGAGCGACGATCCCGCCATCCAGAACGGCTCGCCCGGCAAGCAGTGCCTGCTGCGCGTGATGCAGACGGTGTTCGAGGCGGGTTATCGCGTGTTCGACATGGGTGAGGGGCTGACGGACGAGAAGCGCCACTGGTGCAACCAGCAGATCCCCGTCCGGCACCATTATATTCCCATCACCCGCCGCGGGGCGCTGGCGACGCAATTGCATATGGGCTGGCATGCCATGCGCCGCAGGATCAAAGACGACGAGCGGCTGTTGGAGTTTGCCAAGTCCGCACGCGGCACGATGCTGCGCCTCAAGGGCGGGGCACCCGACACGGTGCCGCCGGCCGAACGGGACTAGATCAGCCGCAACGCCTTCATGGAGGCGTGCCCCGACTTGCCGATCACGACGTGATCGTGAACCGAGATGCCCAGCGGCTTGGCCACATCGATGATCTGGCGCGTCATCTGTACATCGGCGGCCGACGGGGAAGGATCGCCCGACGGGTGGTTGTGAAGGAGGATGAGCGCGGTGGCGTTCAGCTCCAGCGTCCGCTTGATGACTTCGCGGGGATAGACCGGCGTATGATCGACGGTGCCGGTCTGCTGGATCTCGTCGGCAATGAGCCGGTTCTTCTTGTCGAGAAACAGGATGCGGAACTGCTCGACGGATTCGAACGCCATTGCCGCGCGGCAATAGTCCATCAGTTGCGACCATGAGCTGAGGATGGGCTGCTCGCGGTCCACCCGGTCGCGTGCGAAGCGCTGAGCGACGGCCTGAATGATCTTGAGGTTGGTGGCCGAGATGGCCCCGAGCCCCTTGATGGCGTCGAGCTCGGCAGGATCGGCGGCGAACACGCCAGAGACCGATCCGAAGCGGGCCAGCAGGTCCTTGGCGATGGGCTTGGTGTCCTTGCGGGGCAGGACGATGTGCAGCACGAGCTCCATGAGCTCGTAGTCCTTGATGTGATGGGCGCCCAGTTCGAGGAAGCGCTGCCGGGCGCGATCGCGATGACCGATGTAGTGAGGCACCGCCTCCGCCAGGCCGTCAGTGGACGGGCTGGCCTTCTTGCTCACTCGACCTGCTCGCCGGGATGGAGCGGGTTGAACAGCCCGCGCGGCGAGCGGGTGAAAATCTCGTGCCCGGTCTCGGTGATGCCGATTGAATGCTCGGCCTGCGCACTGAGCGTGCGATCGCGCGTCACGGCGGTCCAGCCGTCGGAGAGGATCTTCACATGCGGGCGGCCGAGGTTGATCATCGGCTCGATCGTGAAGATCATGCCGGGCTTGAGCTCGACGCCGGTCCCGGGCGTGCCGAAGTGCATGATGTTGGGCTCATCGTGGAAGAGCTGGCCGACGCCATGCCCCACGAAATCGCGAACCACGCTGGTGCGCTCGGCCTCGGCATGCGCCTGGATCGCGGCCCCGATATCACCGGTGGTGTTCCCGGGCCTGGCGGCGGCGATTCCGGCATAGAGCGACTCGTAGGTGACCTCGATCAGCCGTTCGGCTTTGCGCGAAATCTCGCCCACCGCAAACATGCGCGAGGAGTCCCCGTACCAGCCATCGACGATGAGCGTGAGGTCGATGTTGACGATATCGCCGTCGCGCAACGGGCGATCCTCGGGAATGCCGTGGCAGACGACGTGATTGATCGAGGTACAGATCGAGTGCCGGTAGCCCTTGTAGAAAAGGGTTGCGGGGATCGCGTGGTGATCCATCGCGAAGGTGTAGGCGAGCTCGTCGAGAAAGGCGGTCGTAACGCCCGGCTTCACATGGTCGACGAGCAGGTCCAGCGCCTCCGCCGTCAGGCGGCCCGCTTTGCGCATGCCCGCAAACCCCGCCTCGCCATGGAGGGGGATCACGCCGGAGGTGCGGCGGGTCTTGGATTCGGCGTCGACGTAAGTGATCATTCTGGCCTGGGTTCCGCGATGACCCCAGAAATAGTCGCTGGCGGTGGCTTTTGAAAGGCCACGGTCAGAGCGGCCTGATCACGCGGCAGGGATTGCCCGCCGCAAACACGTCCGGCGGGATCGACTTGGTCACGACGCTGCCCGCCCCGATCATCGAGCGTGCGCCAATCGTGACGCCGGACAGAACGATGACGTTGCCACCGATCCACACGTCGTCTTCAACCACGATTGGTGCGCCCAACGTGATCTGCCCGATCTGCTTGCCGTCGGCATCGCGCCGGATGCGCTCGGTCGATTTCATCGGGTGGCCCACGGGGTAAAACGCACAGTTGGGGCCAATCATCACGCTGTGCCCGATCCGGATGGGGTAGGTATCGAGCAGCGTTGCGTTCATGTTTATGAAGGAGTCGTCCCCGATCTCGATATTGAATCCGACATCGACGGCCACCGGCGGCGCGACGA
>JBIQKK010000001.1:21822-46067 GCA_044506585.1 Hyphomicrobiales bacterium | reverse complement strand
GAGGCCTGCAAAACCGCCGCGATGCCGTTGATTTTTGGCCATCCGGGGCTCAGATGGGCGTTTACTCGCCCCGGCCCGCCATGTCCCAGACTGCCAATCCTACCGCTGCGCTCATCGTCATCGGCGACGAAATCCTCTCGGGCCGCACCAAGGACGTGAACATCGGCGCGACCGCCGAGTTCTGCTCGGACCTCGCGATCGACCTCATGGAAGTGCGGGTGGTTGCCGATATCGAGGAGGACATCATTGCCGCGGTGAACGCGCTGCGCCCGCGTTACACCTACGTGTTTACGACGGGCGGCATCGGGCCGACCCACGACGACATCACCGCGGACGCGATCGCCAAGGCGTTCGGCGTGCCCTTGCCCATCAACGAGGAAGCACGCGCGATGCTCGAAGCGCGCTGGAAGGATCGCGGCATCGAGGTCAACGAGGCCCGACTGCGCATGGCGCGCATTCCGCAGGGCGCCAGCCTCATCGTCAACGCCGTGAGCGCCGCGCCGGGTTTTCGCATCGGCAATGTGCATGTGATGGCGGGCGTACCCACGATCATGCGCGCCATGCTCGAATCCATCGCCCCCACGCTCAAGGGCGGCCGCAAGGTCTACTCCGTGAGCGTCAAGTCGCGGGTGGGGGAGGGCAATATCGGCGGGCCGCTCGCCGCGCTCCAGACACAATACCCCGACGTGAAGATGGGCAGCTATCCGCGCATGGGCGACGGCAGCGTGATGACCGAACTGGTCCTGCGCTCGGCCGACGAGGCGCGGTTGCGCGAAGCTGCCGCCGCCGTTTACGAGATGGTTGCCGCCGAGCACCGGCGCGCCGGCCTGTCTGACCCCGATCCCTATTGAGAGAAAGCCAATGAGCCAGTCGAGCCAAAAGTCCTTCCCCGTCACCTGGGACCAGTTCCACCGCGACAGCCGCGCGCTGGCCTGGCGGCTGACGAGCGAGGGGCCGTTCGAGGCCTGCGTGGCCATTACCCGGGGCGGCCTCGTGCCGGCGGCGATCGTTGCCCGCGAACTCAACATCCGCAAAGTCGACTGCGTCGCGGTCAAGAGCTACGACCACCAGAACCAGGGGACGATCAAGGTCCTCAAGCCCATCGACAGCGAGATCGCCGAGGCAGCCAAGGCCGGCAAGAAAGTGCTGATCGTCGACGATTTGGTGGATACCGGGGCAACGGCGCGCGTCGTGCGCGACATGCTGCCGGGCGCGCATTTCGCGACGGTTTACGCCAAGCCCAAGGGGCGCGACATGGTCGACACCTTTATCACCGAAGTCAGCCAGGACACCTGGATCTTCTTTCCTTGGGACCTCGACGTGGCCTACGTCGCGCCGATCTCCGGCGAGACCGACTGATGAAGGCCATCGGCTACACCGCCAACGGTCCGATCGACCGCGACGGGGCGCTGGTCGAGCGCGAGTTGCCCGAGCCGGTCCCCGCGGGTCGTGACCTGCTCGTTCGCGTCGAGGCGGTTTCCGTCAATCCGGTCGATACAAAAGTGCGCCGCAACGATGCGCCGCAGGACGGCTTCCGGGTTCTCGGCTTCGACGCGGTTGGTGTCGTGGAGGGCAGGGGGCCGGATGCCAGTCTCTTCGAGGCCGGTGACCGCGTCTGGTATGCGGGCGCGATCACGCGGCCGGGCTCGAATGCCGAGCTGCAATTGGTCGACGAGCGCATTGCCGGGCACGCGCCGAACTCGTTGACGGCCGCCGACGCGGCTGCCTTGCCGCTTACGGCACTGACCGCATGGGAGATGCTGTTCGATCGCTTCGGGCTGGAGCGTCCGGTCAAGCCTGGCAGCAGCGACATCCTCATCATCGGCGGGGCAGGTGGCGTAGGGTCGATCGCGATCCAGCTGGCCAAGCAGGTCGCAGGCATGAATGTCATCGCCACGGCGTCGCGGCCGGAGACGCAGGAGTGGGCGCGAAGCATGGGAGCCGACCTCGTGCTCGATCACACTCGGCCGCTCGCTGCCGAGCTGCGCGCGAGCGGTGCGGCCGCGCCCGCCTTCGTCTTTTCGACCACAGAGACGGAGCGGCATTTCGACGAGATCGTCGAACTCATCGCGCCGCAGGGGCGCCTCGGTGTCATCAGCGGTCTCGGCAATGCCCGCGCCGACAAGCTGTCGGGAAAGTCGATCACGCTGTGCTTCGAGCTGATGTTCACGCGCGCGCTGTTCGGTACGTCCGACATCGTCGAGCAGCACCACATCCTCAACGAAGTCGCGCAGCTCATCGACAAGGGGACGCTCAGGACCACGCGGACCGAGCATTTCGGCGCGATCACGGCGGCCAACCTCACGAAGGCGCACGCGCAGCTCGAAACGGGCCGCACCATCGGCAAGGTCGTGCTCGAGGGCTTCTAGCGCGGGACCGGCCGGGCGACTTTCGTCACCCGGCCGGCGCGTGAGTCATTTCGCCGTCGGTTCTGGCCCGAAGCGGCCTTCGCTCTGCGGAGAGACCGGAGAGTGGGCCTTCACATAGGCCTCGAGAATTTCCGGCGTCGTCCCGTGACGCGAGAGCACCTTGCCCTCGCTGATACCCGGCCGCGTGAGGGCGCCGACGACGACCGCGGTGCTGTAGGTCTTGTCGGGATCGAGCGGTTCCCCGCCGACGGTGAAGCTATGGACCTTCACCTCGTCCGCATCCGGGTCGATCTTGTAGGTGCCACCGCTCACATGAAGCAGCGAGCCCGACGGCTCGGGGAAGGTGTCGATGGTGCTGTTCACGAAGCTGACCAGCTGGGCGCCGGTGAGCTCGACCTTGGCGATCTCGACTTCGATCCGCGCGATGGTCTGGATGGTGCGGCGGTCGATCGGACCAGGCTCGATATGGCCACCGATATAGCCTGCAGGCAGGAACGCCAGCTGCGCATCACTCGCTTCGCGGATCGCATCGGTGAAGAGGTTGCCGAGGTTCGTTTCCTGGGTCCGAACGATGTCGCGGGTGCCTTCGAGGGTGACCGTCGTTTCACCGATGACCTCATCGAAGAAAGCGTTGGCCGTGAGGAGGAAGGCATCCACTGCCGACCTGGTATCGGCTTTGTCGGGAACATCGTCGAAGGCGGCACGATCGAGCAGACGCGCAGTTGTCCCCGATATCCTGCCGTCGACGAACGCGAGATCCACGAGACCGACCGTTTCGCCGTTGCCGCTGGTCTGCGCGATGATGACGCCATTATGCTCGAGACCGTTAGGATGGCCGGTGTGGCTGTGCCCATCGATGACGACGTCGATTCCCTTTGCCGCATCGATGATCATCTGCGAGTTCAGCTTCTCCTCGAGCTCGCCGACATGGAACAGGCCGACGATGAAATCGGCCCCTGCGTCCCTCGCCTCGAGGACGAGACGCTGCGCGGCGGCGACGCCATCGGTATATTCGAGATCGGTCGAAGCCATCAGGCCCGATTGGTAGGTCGTGATACCGATGATGCCCGCGGTCAAGCCGTTCGGAAGCTCGACAAGCGTGTACCCCTCGGAGAGGGGTTTCCCAGTCTCGCGGGAGACCATGTTGTCCACGAGCAGCGGATAGTTGAGGCCGTCGGCGAATTTCCGCAGGTGCTCCGAACCGTACGCGAACTCGGAGTTTCCAGCGGTCATCGCGTTGAGGCCGAGCGTATTCAGGATGGGCACGAAACCGAGCCCACGGTCGATGGAAGCGTAGGGGTTGCCGGCAATGACATCGCCGGCGTCCAGAAATAGCGTGTTGGGATTGGCAGCCCGGGTCTGCTCAACGAAGCCGGCGATCTTTGCGTAGCCGATCTGCTTGTCCGTCTCGGCCACATTGGCGTGGACGTCGTTGATGTGGACGATGGTGACCGTTCCCGTGAAACCGGCTGCGTAGCCGGCCGAGGCGGCGAATATGGCGCCGGTTATGCTCGCGATGGCGCCGATAAGAAATGCCTGTCTTATTCTGCTGAAGTTCATGGCTGGACCCCTCCATTGTGCATGAACGAATTGCGTCGTGTGCCGACCAGTCTGAATAGAGGCTAGAGCCCGCCGGGGCCGGTAACGCGCTCAAGGCAATGCAAGGCCGGGCGGATAGTTATAGGCTATAACTATGAGGCGGAACTCGTCAAACGCTCGTTCGGCCGGCCGGGGTGCCGTGACGCGCCGCTTGCCACCGGCGCCGTGTCGTCTCTATGAGATCGGCGAGCGGGCGTGATGGAATGGTAGACATACGGGACTTAAAATCCCGGGGCTGTAAGCCGTGTGGGTTCGAGTCCCACCGCCCGCACCACAATTTGCCGGAAAGGAGCCCGAGGTGCTGATCAAGCGCGAGGTGCTGGAGGCCATCAAGGCGGGCGACATTACACTGCAGTTTCGGCGCTGGACGCGGCCTTCGGTCAAGGCCGGAGGCACGCTCAAGACGAAGGTGGGCCTGCTCGGCATCGGCAGCATCACCGAAATGTCGCCCGACGATGTCACCGCGGCCGAGGCCCGGAAGGCGGGATTTGCGGACGTCGCGGACTTCCGGCGCTGGCTCGAGACCATGAAGGAAGGGCCACTCTTCCATCGCATCGAAGTGCGCTACATTGGGCCGGCACCAACCGATTGAGGATTGCCATGCGCCTGCTTTCCCTCGCCGTCCTGCCCGCCGCCCTGACCCTCGCCACTGCCTCGCTGGGAGCCGGATGGGAATCCGGCATGATCGAGGACGAGGGCGGGCCCGTGATGATGGCCTGGGTCTATGGCGAAAACACTGGCGCCAATCCCCCGGAGTTGAGGATGTTCTGCGGGACCGAGCTTGTGCTGCGCTTCGGACATGGCGGCACGGGAGAGGAGGGCCTCGAACCCATCAGGGACCCGCTGCCCCACACTTTCGACTTTGGCGAGGACACGCTGGGCCTCGACATGCAGTACGAGGAAATGGACGGCATGTACGCCGCCTATATGGAGCCCGATGCCCCGCTCGTCGCTTTGCTGCGCTCGAAAGACACCGTCGCGGTCGACGCGCCCACCGGTCCGTGGCCGGTGGAGGAGTTCACCCTCGCGGGATCGAGCAGGGCGATTTCGGCTGTGCTGAAAACCTGCGACTAGGGTGTTGACCCTCACGCGGCGTGAGGGACTATCTGACCGTCCAGCGGCGACGCGAGGACGAAAAATGAAGATGCTGACAGTCAAGCAGGTGAGCAGGATCTCGGGCGTATCGGTCCGGGCGCTGCACCACTACGACGAGATCGGCCTTCTGAAGCCCGCGTCGGTCGGACGTAACGGCTATCGCTATTACGGGCGGGACGAATTGCTGCGGCTGCAGCAGATCCTGCTCCACCGCGAGCTCGATATTCCATTGGGCGAGATCAGGGCCATCCTCGATGACCCCGGCTTCGACCAGCTCGAGGCACTGCGGCAGCAGCGCGACAAGCTCGCGGCCGAGGCCAAACGTTACGCCGAACTGGTCCGGACGATCGACCGCACGATCGCCGATCTGAACGGAGAAAGTGCGATGGAAAACGCAGACCTTTACAAGGGCATCTCGCCCGAAAAGCAGGCCGAGTACGAAAAGTGGCTGATCGAAAAGTACGGCGGGGACATGCCCGAGCGTATTGCGGTGAGCCGCAAGAAATACGACAGCCTCAGTGATGACGAAAAGCAGGCGCTGGGCACGCAGCTGCAGGAGGTCGAGCAGGCCTGGGTCCAGGCGATGAAGAACGGTGTTCCAGCCGACAGCCCGACGCTCGACGGCCTCATGCACCGCTTCCGCGACTGGGTCGCCTTCATGTGGAACAAGCCGTGCCCGCCCGCCGCCATGGCGGGGTTAGCCGACCTCCACCTCGGGCACCCCGACTTCGTCTCGCGCTACGAGGCGCTGGCGGAAGGCTTCTCGGACTATCACGCGCGCACCATGAAGGCTTACGCGGTCCGGCACGGATCATGATTTCGTGAACGAGGCCATGGAACGATCGGCCGGACTGGCGGGTTGCCCTTACCCGAGGAGGTAACGACACCTCGGAAGCCTGGGCTGCTTCTCACGCGCAGCCCGCGCGAAGGGCCGCCCCAAGGGGCGGCCTTTTCGTTTGGCGCGATTTCGGCGAAGGTGCCGGCATGCTTGGAAGCGTCCTCACGGGCCTCGTCGCGGCCATTCACGTCTACATCCTGGTGCTCGAGATGTTCCTTTGGGACCGCGAGCAGGGGCGCAAAGCCTTCGGCATGACGGAGGAATTCGCCCGGTCGACGAAGGTGCTCGCGGCCAACCAGGGGCTCTATAACGGGTTCCTCGCCGCCGGACTCATCTGGGGCATCTGGCTCGGCGAGGCGGGTGACCCGGTCAAGATTTTCTTCCTGATCTGCGTAGCGGTGGCGGGCGTTTATGGCGGGCTCACGGCCGGCAAGCGCATTATTGTGGTGCAGACGGTTCCCGCGCTGGTCGCACTGGCGGCGGTCGTCTTTACCTGAACCCGCATTGCTCCCCTGGGTGCGGCGTCCTAGAGTTGGGCCGGAACGCAGGGAGCCTGTGTGATGCGGTACGCGCTCGTCGATACGGCGATCGGAACCTTCGGCATCGCCTGGACAGAGCTCGGCGTCGCCCGCGTGGCGCTGCCGGGCCGCGACCGTGCGCGCACGGAACTGTGGATTTCGCGCGACCCCGCCGAGCCGGGTTTTCCCGACGGTGCCCTGGCCGCGCTGCCCGAACGGATCAGGCGCTATGCCGCCGGCGAGGCCGAGGATTTCACCGATGTGCCGCTCGACCTCTCCGGCATTCCGGAGTTCCACCAGCGCAGCTATGCCGAGTTGCTGAAGGTGGGTTACGGCCATACGACCACCTATGGCGCGATTGCACGGACGCTCGGCGACGTGACGCTGGCGCGGGCGGTGGGGCAGGCGATGGGTGCCAATCCCATACCGCTGATCATTCCCTGCCACCGCGTGCTCGGATCGGATGGCAAGACCGGGGGCTTTTCGTCGCCGGGCGGGGTGACGGCCAAGATGCGTATGCTGGCCCTCGAGCATGCGGCCAGTCCGACCGGCCAATACGCTTTCGGGTTCTAGTACGAACGCTGCTCCGGTGTGGCGGCGGCGTCATTGGGGAGTGCCGCCGGCACCGCTAGGATGCCGCCATGACATCAGCGGGTCCATCGTCGCGCTACACGGACTATGTGCGGCAAACATTGGCGACCCGCATTCCCGCGATCCTGCAGATGGCGTCGGAGGGGCAGGGCGCCGATGCGGCCCGCCGGTTGCTTGCGATCGGCCGCGCGATCGAGGCGGACGCGCCGATGGTCATGGATCTCGCCGACTGGCCGCTGCCCGGCTGGGAGACGCTTCCCGCCCGCGTCAACGGCCGGCGCCCGAGCCAGGCGGCCTTTTTCGACTTCGAGTACTGGCTCTATTTCCGCATCCTTGTGGCCGTCGGCTATCACCGCTCGCGGAGCGATCCATTCCGCGCGACCAAGCATCGCGACCTCGAGCGTCACATCGGCTGGGCCGAGCAAGCGATTCAAAAGACTCACACATTGTCCGAAGCGCTGAACCTTTCGCTCGACGCCAACGCCCACGATCTGTCGCAGACGAGCGTGCCGGCGAGCCGTCACGAGGTTGGGCGCGAGGTGCTGCAGGTGGAGGCGGCGGGGCTGCGCCGCATCAACATCATCGCGGACAATTTCGGCGGCGAGTTCGTGGCGGACCTCGTGCTTGCGACCGTCGCGGCCGAAGCGGGGATCGAGGTGTGCGTGCACGTCAAGCACCTGCCGATGTTCGTTTCGGATGCGACGACCGAGGACGTGGTTATCCTCTTCGACCGACTCCGGCCCGGCAGCGCCTTCGGCCGCCGGTTGCAGGCGGAAGTGGACCGTGGCGGCGTGCGCATCACCTCGAATTCGTTCTGGGCCGCGCCGTTGTTTCTCGACCAACTGCCGGTCGAAGAACTCGATGCCGGTGAGGGGGTTCTCACCATCCTGAAGGGCGACCTCAATTTCAGGCGGGCGGTGGGAGACGTCGTGGTGCCGGTCGAGACTCCGTTCGAGGAGCTCGCGGTGCTGCCGCCGGTGCCGATGCTCGCCCTGCGCTCGATCAAGTCCTATTGCGTCGCGGGCATGAAGGTCTGGCCAGCGGGGATGCCGACCGAAGACTTTCCCAAGGACGGATCGATCGTCACCGCGCAGCGGATCCCGGGACGGTCGGCTACTGCTTCCGCTTGAAGGATTTGAGGTGGGGCACGGCTTTGATCACGCGCTCGACCGCGTCCTCGATGGAGAGCGTGATCGGCACGGTCAGGACGTTCTCGTCCGGTGAGGGGCGCTCGAGGGTCGCAAACTGGCTGCCGAGCAGGCTTGCGGGCATGTATTCGTGATGCCGCGCGGCCATGCGGCTGGCGATCAGTTCCTGGCTGCCATCGAGGAAGATGAAGAGAATCGGCTCGCCGGCCTCCGCGATGAGATGGTCCCGATAGGCGCGCTTGAGCGCTGAACAGGCGCCGACCGCGACGCCCTTGGGTTCGGCCGCTTCGTGCAGCGCGTGCGCGAGGTTGGCGAGCCAGGGCCAGCGGTCCTCGTCTTCGAGGGGGATGCCCGAGCGCATCTTTTCGACATTGGCCGGTGGATGGTAGCCGTCGCCGTCGAGGAAGGGCGCGTGGAGGCGTTGCGCCACCAGTTTGCCGACGGTGCTCTTGCCGCTCGAGCTGACGCCCATGGCGATGAGGATGCGGGTGGGGACCAGGGTCATGGTGCTCACATCGTCGCCATGAACGCGCCATCGACGTAGAGGATGTGCCCGCTCACGAAACTCGAGGCGTCGGAGGCGAGGAAGATCGCCGCGCCCCCCAGTTCCGCGACATCGCCCCAGCGCCCCATGGGCGTGCGCTTTTCGACCCAGGCGCTGAACTCCGGATCGGAGACGAGCGCGGTGTTGAGTTCGGTCTTGAAGTAGCCCGGCGCGATGCCGTTGACGTTGATGCCGTGCTTTGCCCATTCGGTCGCCATGCCGCGCGTGAGGTTGGCGACGGCGGCCTTGCTCGCCCCGTAGGGTCCGATGTTGGCGCGGGCCACGGTGACGGCGAGCGAGCAGATATTGATGATCCGGCCGCTGCCGCGCGGGATCATCTTGCGGGCGACGGCCTGCCCGACCCGGAAGACGGACGTCAGGTTCGTGGACATGACCCGCTCGAACATGTCCTCGGGGAAGTCTTCGAGCGGGGCGCGGTGCTGCATTCCGGCATTGTTGACCAGGATGTCGATCGGTCCGATCTCGCTCTCGATATGCTCGATGGCGTCGTTGACGCTGTCGGAATTGCTCACATCGAACGCCACAGCCCTTGCGCGCGTGCCGCCGGCTGCGAGGTTGGCGGCCGCCTCGCCCAGGGCCACCTTGTCACGGGCGTTGAGCACAATATCGGCGCCGGCACCGGCGAGCGCAGCCGCAATGGCGAAACCGATACCCCGACTCGATCCGGTGACCAGCGCCCGCTTCCCTGCGAGGCTGAACTGCGAAAGGCTATCCATCGAACTCTCCCTCTACCGGCCGATCCTAGCCCATCCGGGCCCCGGACAGAACCTCGGGGATGACGTCCAACCTGTCTGATTGGGGTGGAAAGTCGGGGGCTTGCGTGCCAAAAAGCCCGCCAACGAGAACCGTCTGAGCTTCGGAGGAATAGTCTTATGCCGTCTGCCGAAATCGGCCTTATCGGCCTTGCCGTCATGGGGTCCAATCTCGCGCTGAACATCGCCGAGAAGGGCTACACCATCGCGGTCCACAATCGGACGGCCAGCAAGATCGACGATTTCGTGGTGACCGCCAGGGAGCAGGGGCTCGACGGCAAGATCGTGCCGGAAGCCGACCTCGCCGCCTTCATCCAGGCCGTGCAGCGGCCGCGCTCGATCATCATCATGGTCAAGGCGGGTAAGCCCGTCGACGACATGATCGAACAGCTCCTGCCCATGCTCGAGCCGGGCGATGCGATCCTCGAATGCGGCAACTCGCTCTATACCGACAGCCAGCGGCGCTTCGAATATCTGCGCAGCAAGGGCATTGGTTTCCTCGGCATCGGCGTGTCGGGCGGCGAGGAGGGCGCGCGTCACGGTCCCTCGATCATGGTGGGCGGACCGGAAGCGCAGTGGAAGAACGCCAAGCACATCCTCGAGGCGATATCGGCCAAGTTCAACGGCGAGCCCTGCTGCGCCTATCTCGGCGAAGGCGGCGCCGGCCACTTCGTCAAGATGATCCACAACGGCATCGAATATGGCGACATGCAGATGATCGCCGAGGTCTATGGCGTGATGCGCGACGGCATGGGCATGAGCCCGGCCGAGTCCTCGAAGGTGTTCTTCGACTGGGACAAGGGCGCACTCAATTCGTACCTCATCGAAATCACCGGCCACGTCCTTGCAGCAGTCGAGCCCAAGACGGGCAAGCCCCTGGTCGAGCTGATCGTCGACCGCGCGGGCCAGAAGGGCACCGGCGCATGGTCGGCGATCGCCGCGCAGCAGCTGGGCGTGCCGGCGACGGCTATCGAAGGTGCGGTTGCCGCGCGCTCGATTTCATCGCGGAAGCAGGAGCGGGTGGCCGCCGAGGCGGTTTACGGGAAGCCGGCGGCCGGGCGCGGGGGCGTCGACCTCAAAGACCTGGAAAAAGCGCTGCTCGCGGGCAAGATCGTCTCGTACGCGCAGGGCTTTGCCGTCATGGCGCAGGCCTCCGAGGAAATGGGCTGGAACCTGCCGCTCGCCACCATCGCCAAGATCTGGCGCGCGGGTTGCATCATCCGCTCGCGCTTCCTCGACCAGATGTCGGCCGCCTATGCCAAGGGCGGGGCGCAGAACCTGCTGATGGTGCCGGACTTCATAGAGATCATGAAGGACGCCAACCAGTCGCTGCGCAAGGTGGTCGCCGCTGCAGCACTGGGCGAATTCCCGATGATCTGCCTCTCCGCTTCCCTCGCCTATTTCGACAGCTACCGGCAGGCTCGCGGCACGGCGAACCTGACTCAAGGCCAGCGCGACTTCTTCGGCGCGCACGGCTTCGAGCTGATGGACCGCGAGGGAGAGCAGCACGGCGATTGGCCGAGCACGCTGGGGAAGTAGCTGGCAGCACTCCTTGGCTTTTGCTGCCAAGTCATTGAAAGAATGTATTAATTTCGGAAGCGGACGCTTGCATCGTCGCGTCCGGAACGGCGATGATTCCGGCCGACCGGAGACTCGCATGACCACGCATTTCGACGACGCCAACCTCGACTACGGGCTGACCACCGCCCAGATTTTCTATCGCATGCCCGACCATCGGGACCTGCTGCAGGAATTCATCTGGCAGCAATACGACACGTTCCCGAAGTTCCCCGTGCTGGGCAAATTCCTTGCCTTCTGGGAGGAGAAGATCGAAGGCCCGATCTTTTCGATCACCGTGGCGCATGCGCGGCTGATCAAGCCAGCCGAGATCGAACTGAAGCGGCTGCTGCACTAATCGTCTTCGTCGGGCTGATCCTTGGGGTTTGGGATGTGAATCTGTCCCGGCGGCGCCATTTCGGGCGTCTTGGGATGGAGCGCGACGCTGGGCTTGTGGCTGAGATCGTTGCGTAGCGCGACGAACAGGAAAAGGCCGAGGCCGAGCAGGACGAGGACGGCCGCGAGCATGAACGGCGCGCCCGGAAAGTAGGGTTCGGTCTGCGGCGAGACCGTGAAGAACGCGAAAATCTGCGTGGCAAGCAGCGGGCCGATAATGGTCGCGAGCGAATTGGCGGCGTTGACCGCCCCCTGCAGCTCGCCCTGTGCATTGTCCGGCACCTGGCGCGACATGACGCCGTTGATTGCGGGCGCGGCAAGACCGCTCGCGGCGCCGACGATGATAAGGCCATAGAGCCAGATTTCATCGTGGATGAAGGCGATGCCCATGAAGGCGACCGTGGCGGCGAGCATGCCGGTGACGACCACCGGCGTTTCGGTGAACCGCTTCACCAGCGGCCCAACGGCAAAGCCCTGGAACAGCGCAAAAACGATGCCGAAAAGGCCAAGCGTGCGGCCGATCTGCGACGACGAGAAGTTGAAGACCTCGATCGTGAAGTAGTTGTAGACCGAGGGAAACGCCTGCGCCGCCATGGTGAAGAACAGCAGCGCCACCAGCAGCCAGACCACGGTGGGATACTGCCGCAGCGAGAGAATGGCGCCGAAGGGGTTCGCGCGGCGGAAGCTGAACGGGCGGCGATGGGTTCGCGCCAGCGATTCCGGCAGCACGAACAAGCCGAACAGGAAGTTCGCGAAGGCAAGGCCGGCCGCCGCGAAGAACGGGACCTTGGGGCCGAACTCGCCAAGCTCGCCGCCGATGACAGGGCCGATGATGAAGCCGAGGCCGAACGCGGCCCCGATGAGGCCGAAGCGCTGCGTACGTTTTTCGGGGGGCGTGATGTCGGCCATGTAGGCCGTGGCCGTGGCAACGGCGGCACCGGCGACGCCCGAGACGAACCGGCCGATGAACAGGTACCAGACGACCGGGGCGAGGGCCATCATCGAGTAGTCGAAGGTCAACCCCAACAGCGACAGCAGCAGGACAGGGCGGCGCCCAAAGCGGTCCGAGAGGTTGCCCAGAACCGGCGAAAATACGAACTGCGTCAACGCATAGGCGAAGACGAGAAAGCCGCCGATCACCGCCGCCTCAGCGACGCTGCCGCCGGTGAGATCCTTGATCAGCTCCGGCAGCACCGGGACGATGATGCCGTAGCCCACCATGTCCAACAGGATGGTGATCAGGATACAGGCAAGAGTGAGCGGGGAGTCTTTTCTGGCTGGGGCCATTGAGCTTCTTGATGGAGTGGCGGGCTAGGTGACACAGGCGCCAGGGCAGCGCAAGCCTAGGCCCGCGCCGGCTTGTCCTGACGGTCGGGCGGTGGGACGGCGAGCTCGGGCGCGGGGTCGAACCCGTAGAGCCAGTCGAGGCGCTTGAGGTGACCCCGGCTGCCCTGCACGCGGATGACGAGGTTGCGGGCGATGCTGAACGGCCATTCGAGGTGGAACGCGAAGCCGTTGGAATTGGAGATCTTGCGCACCCGCTCGATCCGGGGGCGCCGCATGGCCTCGAAGCGCCGGAAGGCGCTCGCTGCGTCGGGTTCGGTCATCAGCAGGGGCGCGAGGATCGCCGCGTCCTCGATGGCCATCGCCGCGCCCTGCGCCTGGAAGGGCAGCATGGCATGCGCTGCATCGCCGATCAGTCCGACGCCCGCGTCGGACCAGACGGGTGCATCGATGGTGTTGACGATCCAGTACCCCCAGCTGCCGCGGGCCAGCGAACGGATCGCGTCGAACGCCGGTGAGGGGAGCGCGGCCCAGGGCAAACTCGGCTCCTTAGGCGGATTCTCCGGATCGAGCCGCTTCTCCTTCTCCTTGACGAAAAGGGCGACGTTGACCTGCTTGCGATGCGGGAGCGGGTAGCAAACCGCATGGTAGCCGGGACCGAACAATAGAGTGGTCCGGTCGGGGGCGAGCACGCCCTTGAGGAGGTCCATGCTCAGCGTCGTGCGCCAGGCGACATAGCCCGAATATTCCGCGGGCGGACCATTGAGCACGCGGGTGCGCACCTCCGAGCGGACGCCGTCGGCACCCACGAAGGCATGGACGCGGGCACTGCGGGCGTTGCCGTTGGCCTCGTCGACAATGAGCGACGTGCCGCGCTCGTGGTTGACCGCATCGAAGCCGCGCACGCCGAACAGCATGTCGATATTGGCGAAGCGGCGGCAGGCCTTGTAGAGGACCTCAGCCAGGTCGGCGCGGTGCATCACGGCATAGGGTGTGCCGAACTTTTCGCGGATGGCCGCGCCGAGCTCCAGCGTCACCAACGGACGGCGCGAGCGGAACGGATGGACGTCAATGCCGACAGGCTCGAAGCTCTTCTGCGCGATGGCCTTGTCGAGCCCGAGCTGGTTGAGGACCCGCCGCGCATTGGGGCTGATCTGCAGGCCTGCACCGACTTCCTGCACCTTCTTGTTGCGCTCGAGGACGACGACGGTCGCGCCGAATTTGGCGAGCGCGAGCGCCAGCGTCATGCCGGCGATCCCTGCGCCGGCGATGTAGATGGTGCGGCCACCACTGGCCATTGGAAGGCCTAGGCGTGTTCGGCGTGATAGATCGCCGACAGGGGCTGCGACGTGCCCGGCGCGAGGTCCGGATTGAATACGTAAAGGGTGGAGCAATAGGAGCACACGATCTCGGTGTCCTTGCCCATGTCGATGAAGATGTGCGGGTGATCGAAGGGCGGCAGCGCGCCTACGCACATGAACTCCTTGGACCCCACCTCGATGCGCTTCAGGCCCTCGGTATTGTGGAAATGCGGGGTCACTGAATGTGCCATTGCGGATGCCTTCGAGTCAGGTCGGGGAAGTGGCGGGACCATATCCAAGCGCGCGGGGGAAGGGAAGGCGCGGGCGATCCGGGCCGGCGCGAGGCAGGGGGCAAGGATGGCGGCGGCGGCCGGGCAGTGATAGGAGGCGCGCATGCCCAGTTTTATCTCTGCCGGGATCGAGATCGCCTACGAGGTGCATGGGGAGGGGGCGCCGATCCTCCTCGTGCATGGGTTTGCGTCCTCGGGGCAGATCAACTGGGTGAATACGGGCTGGGTGGAGACACTGCGCGAGGCAGGATACCAGCCGATCACCATCGACAATCGGGGGCATGGGAAGTCCCGCAAAGTCTATGATCCCAAGCTCTATTTTGCGCACGAGATGGCCGCCGATGCCGTGCGGTTGCTGGATCATCTGGGGCTGCAGCGTGTGCCGGTGATGGGCTACTCGATGGGCGCCCGGATCACGGCGTTCATGGCGCTGAACCATCCGGCGCGGGTGCGGGCGGCCATCTGGGGCGGGATGGGCCTCAACCTCATCACGGGCCTCGAGGATTCCGAGGAGATCATCGACGCGCTGACCGCCGAGAGCCTTGCCGACGTCAAAGGCGCGACCGGGCGCCAGTTCCGGATCTTTGCCGATCACTCCAAGGCGGACCGGGCCGCGCTGGCCGCGTGCATGGTCTCCTCGCGGGAGCCGATGCCGGAGGCGGACGTGCGGCGGATCGAGGCGCCAGTGCTGGTGGCTGTCGGGGAGTCCGACGACATGGCGGGCGATCCGCATGCGCTGGCGGCGCTGCTGCCGCACGGGGAGGCACTGGTGATCCCCAAGCGCAACCACATGCTCGCGACGGGCGACCCCAAGTTCAAGGCGGCAGCGATCAGGTTCCTCCTCGCGCACTGAGGGGTTCGTCCGCACGGCAAAGTGTGAACCATTTTGCCATTGCGAGCTTGGTCTCCGCACGGGAATGCCTTATATCGGCACTCTACGATGGAGACCGGCATGGGCGCCCAGCTTCAGCCAAGCGATAAAGTGAAAGCCGTCGACCCGGTGTGGGACGCCATCCGTGCGAACGCGCGGGCGGTGGTCAACGAGGAGGCGGCGCTGACCTCGATGGTCGTGGCGCACGTCCTCAACCACGCAACGTTCGAAGCAGCGCTGATCAGCCGGCTCTCCGCGCGGCTCGCCGACGGCGACGTCTCCGCTGAACTCATCCGTCAGGCCTTCGCCGATGCGCTGCTGTTCCGTCCCGAGATCGCGGGCGAGGCGCGTGCGGACCTCGCTGCCACGCTGGAGCGCGATCCCGCCGCGCACCGGGCCATTGTGCCCTTCCTCCATTTCAAGGGGTATCAGGCGATCCAGACGCACCGCTTCGCCCATGCGCTGTGGGGGGCGGGACGCAAGGATTTCGCGCTGCACCTGCAGAGCCGTTCAAGCCAGGTGTTCCAGGTCGACATCAACCCGGCCTGCCGGATCGGCAAGGGCATCATGCTCGACCATGCGACCGGATTTGTCGCGGGCGAAACCGCGGTGATCGGCGACAATTGCTCGATCCTGCAGGGCGTTACGCTGGGCGGCACCGGCAAGTCCGACGAAGACCGTCACCCCAAGATCGGCAATGGCGTGCTCATCGGGGCGGGCGCCAAGGTTCTGGGCAACATCAAGATCGGCGATTGCGCCCGGATCGGCGCGGGTTCGGTCGTGACCAAGGACGTCCCGCCGCGTGTGACGGTGGTTGGCGTGCCGGCGCGGGAAACCGGAAGTGCGGGCGCGCCGCAGCCGGCTTCGACCATGGACCAGATGCTCGATACGACGGGCTAGGTCGCAAAGCCGCCGCAACTCTTCTTGAAAACGGCGCGTTCCGGGATTGCCCGGGGCGCGCCGAAGCCTATTGTGGCGCTTCCAAATCCTGGAGTTAGAGACTTGAATCATCCCGAGATCATCAAGCTGCAGAAATACCTGCAGATCAAATTCAACAACCGCGCGCTCGACGTGCGGCCCCGCGCCAAGCAGAACGACAGCGTGGAAGTCTATCTCGGTGAAGAATTCCTCGGCCTGATCTATGTGGACGACGAGGACGGCGACAAATCGTACAACTTCCAGATGGCGATCCTCGAGGAGGACCTCGACGAGGTGAACTGATGATCGTCGTCACCACCAACGATTTGCCGGGCTATCGCGTGGTGCGCACTATAGGCATCGTGCGCGGCATCACGGTGCGCTCGCGCTCCATCGTGGGCACCATCGGCGGAGCGCTGCAATCGCTTGTGGGCGGCAACATCACCCTGTTCACGTCGCTCGCCGAAACGGCGCGGCAGGAAGCGCTGGACCTCATGGTCCAACATGCCGAAGAGATGGGCGCCAACGCGGTCATCGCCATGCGCTATGACGGCAACGAGATAGCCGACGGCATCACCGAGATGCTGGCCTACGGCACCGCCGTGGTGGTCGAAGAGGCCTAGAGGGCGCCGATCCGGGTGAGGGCGGGCTCGAGCTCGCCGTCGAACCGGCGCCAATTGCTCAGCACATCGTCATCGAAACTGTAGACCGCGCCGATCCCGGGCCCGAGATAGACCATGCGGATGCATCGCCCGGGTGCGCCTGCGACGACGGGAGCACTGCATTTGGCGACGAAAGGGGCAGCGGAGATGGCATCGTACCAGACCGTTTCGTTGGCATAGCCCTCGGCGGCGGTCAGCGGCTTGCCGATCAGCCCAGGTGGCCCGGCCAGTTGTTCGGGCATGAACTGGTGGAGATAGACGCCGTCGAGCAAAGAGGAGCTGGACCTGACCCGGCTGCGCGGCAAAAGCGTGATGTCGATCTCGCGCGGCGTGGCCCCGGGACCGAGCGGCAGGGTAAGGCCGATCTCGACCTGCTTGGCGAATCCTTCCGTGCGATCGGCGTCTTCGCGCAACCAGGCAGCCGGAATGGTCAACTCGCGCCCGCCCAGCGTCCGGGAAACGGCGCCTGCCGCCCCGTCCTCCAAGGTCCGGCCGGCAGCATCGATGGCATAAGCGAATCCCAGCCCCGCGAGGGCGGCGAGGACGGCGATGGCCCCCAGATTGAAAGCAGGCGAAGGCCCGCTGTCCTTGGTGGGCGCCGCAGGGGCGGGGGAGCTCATCGAGCGAATTAACCACTCATTAGGGCTGTAGGTGACAGCCGATCACGCACCTCATATGATTAATGAAGAGTTAACGAGCCGTGCACGGGTCAATCGCGCGGCAGGTTGAGGCGTTGCGTTATGACGTTCGAATTGTTGCTCGCCGCGTTCATTATGGCGGTCGGCCTCGCGATGGCCGGTGCTGGAACACACTTCTACCAATGGCGCGCCGGCCAGCCGGCGATGCTGCGCTACGACGGCAAGACCTGGCTCGGCATGGTCGGCCATTTGTTCATGAGCTTCGTGTGCGGCCCCTACATCATGCTGCAGATGGGCTGGCGCCAGGAGGATGACGGCACCGTGTCGCTGGGCTCGGTGCTTATCTCCGCCCTGGTCGCGTTCGGCTGGAGCTTTATCACCGGCCTGTTTTTCCTCAGCCTGTATCTGGCGATACTGGTCCGCTGAGGATCCGAATGGGGGAAGGGCGCGAGGCCGGTCTCGGGGGAGGGACCGGCCTCGCTCTTTCGGGCTCACATCAGGGGGAAGGGCCCGAAATCTCAGCGTGACGAGGCGAGGACCAAGCGCGTGTCGTTGATGCCGACCCATTTGCGCGGATCGAACTGCGACTGGCGCTTGACGAATTCGTAGGACGTGTCTTTCCACACCAGCACGCGGCCATCCTGATTATCGAGAACGAGGTCGCCGCGGTCGGTGCGCACCATCAACACGGCGTGGCCCTCGCCGTTCTGCTGACGCACGACCGCCATCATGAGGGCGCTGGGGTTCCAGCCGCTGGCAATGAGCGCCCGGCGCTTCTCGAGCGCAAAATCCTCGCAGTCGCCTCGGCCGTCGGGGTAGGTCCAGAACTCGGTGACCCGGTAGAGCTCCTGATCGGTGACTGGAATGACGTTCGCATTGACGGCATCGTTGATCGCGATGAGCTGCCGCCAGTTGGCCTCGGTGAGCGGCTCGACTTCGACGATGTTCGTATTGGGCAGGCAATCGGCCCGATGAGTCTTGCAGAATTCGGCGGCACCGATCGGCACGGACGTCTGGGCAGAGATGGGTGCAAATGCCGGATTGCCGAGATCGACCGAAGACGAGGCGAGCGCCGGTCCTGCCATGAACGCCAGCGCGATGATCGCGCCGGTGAACGCCTTGAGGTTGGTGTGCATTGTGAGCCCCCTGATTGGGAGCCACGATGCCGCCGCCGAATTGCCTCACTCGGAAAACTGCAACGCAGTTTTTATGCGAGTTTTATCCGATCCAGCGAGGTTTGATTAACCACGCGGGGCCCGGGGTGCGAAGGGGATAGAGTGAAGGTTAGTTGATGCGAAGGTTCTGCTGAACGACGGTCAGCATTTCCTGGGACGAGGCGAACTCGACCGCAACGCCGTCCTGGAAATGACGCACCACGCGGGCGCGCATCCGGCCCAGCGTGACCGGGGTGCCCATCGCCGGCCGGACCGCGAGCTCGATGGCGGCGCCGGACAGCGAGATGTCGATGATCTTGCAATTGTAGCGGCGGCCGTCGTCGAGCACGACAGTGGAATGGCGGTTGTCGGGGACGACGCGCTCGTGCCGGCGATCCTCGGGGAGGTTGAGCACATCCTTGTTGGCGAGCCAGGTCAGTTGCGCCGCCATCTTGTCACGCTTGCGCGGGCTGGCGGCCACTTCCATGACGAAGCCGCCATCGATCGAATCGATGATCGAACCCTCGATGCGACCGAGGTGATCGAGATAGGCGATGACTTTCTCACCGACGGTACCGGAGACCGGCGCGATGACCGCGGCGTCGCCGGGCGACATTTCGAGGATCTGGCAGGGGAACTCGCGGCGGTCCGCGAGCATGTAGCGTCCGAGGACGGAGACTTTGACCCGCTGGAATCGCGGCATCTGCGCATAACTGCGACGGGGGCTGCGCGCCGGAGTATCGTTATCAGTCAGCATCAAAGCGCGTCACTCAATGGGCACGCTCAGGCTAATCACTCTTGGTTAATCGATTATTCCAAGTGCATGGCCAAAAGCCACGCTTCAGCGAATTTTCAGCTCCGGCCGCCGTCGATGACGGCGAGATGGGCGTAACGCCGGGCCTGCCGGCCATAAACAGTGGCCGCCATCGGCTCCATTGCCCCGCCGCTGCCGGCAAAAACAACGTCCTGGGGCACCGCGGCGGCGATATCGCGGGCCATGTCGGCGAGGGAATTGTCATCGGGCCAGATGAGTCGAAGGCCGGTGATGCGCTGTTCGACCACGGGCTGTGTGCCGATCCAGTAGGGGTCCTCCAGTGCCGTCATGGCGCCAAGGATGCGAGCCTGGGTCGATCCGTTGTGCCGAACGGGGAGCAGGATCGTTTCGACCGCGAGCTTGGACTGCGACGCCGTCATGCCCTGGAAGGTGATGAGGGCGACGGCGTGGTCTTCAGTGACCGCGCGGATCAGCGTTTCGAGCGCATCGCGGTCGCGCGGGTGCCAAAGGCGCGTAAACGAGCGCCCCTTGAGTTCGCGCGCATAGGTGGCGCAGATGTGCGAGCCCGCGAGGCGGAAGTCGAACTCGCGCGAGTCGTTGAGCTCGAGGATGAAGGTGTTGGCCAACGCCGTGCGGATTTTGGTGGGGTCGATGTCGCGCCGGTCGGGCGCACTGCGCGATCCACGCAGGCTGTTCCAGTACTCGTAGAGCGTTTTTGTGCTCTGTTTTTGCATCGACGCCAACCTATATCCCAAGCCCGGCTGGCGCCCTTGAGGGCCGTCCCACCGCCGGGGGCGACACTCGCAAAAGCCTTGGCCAAAATCGCGCTTAAAGCTTCCTTAAGGTTAATGGCGCCGGTGTGATGTGGATAAGACCGGGGACACCCGGCCTGCGCCCAAGGCGCATTGGAGTTTGGATGAGCGACGACAGAAAGATCGAGCAAAATCAATTGTCTGCGGGCGAACCGCAGCGCCAGCCGATTTTCAATCTGCAACCGGCGGTCGCTGTAATCGCTGGCCTCTTTCTCGCCATCCAGGCCGCCGACAGCCTCATTCTTAACGATTCCGGGCGCAACGAACTGCTCGTCTGGTTCGCCTTCATCCCATACCGGCTGCTCGACATCGGGGCGAGTCCAGGAGGGGTGTGGCCGCTGTTGTGGACGCCGATCACGCACGCGTTCCTGCATGCGGGCTGGGAGCACGTCATCCTCAATACGGTCTGGTTCGTGATCTTCGCGACGCCGCTGGCGCACCGCTATGGTGGCGCGAGGATGGTGGGCTTGTTCGCGCTCGGGGCGATCGCCGGGGCCGCGGCGTTCGCAGCAACCACGCTGCCGCAATTTGCGATCCTTATTGGCGCCTCGGGGGGCGTGTCGGCACTGACAGGCGCGGCGATCCGTTTCATCTTCCAGCCCATTGAAGTCGGGATCGACCCACAGACCGGTGAACGGGTGCTGCTTGGACGGCGACTGGCCAGCATTGCCGGCGTCTTCCGTCACCCGACGGCGCGCGTCTTCGCGATCGCCTGGATCGCACTCAACGGCATCGTGCCGCTGCTGCCCCTATTCATGCCCGGCATGCAGGTGGAAGTGGCCTGGCAGGCGCATCTGGGCGGGTTCCTGCTCGGATTCCTGGTGGTCCCGCTGTTCGAGAGGAAGCAGAAATGAGCGATGCTGCACGCCTTGAAAAGCTAGAGACGACAGTCGCTTATCAGGAACAGGCGATCGAGGATCTGAACAAGACTGTCCTCGCTCAGGCCGCCGAGATCGCCCAGCTCAAGCGGCTTGTGGGCAATCTGGGCGAGCGCGTACGCGAGATCGCCGACAACCCCGCGCTGGCCGAGCCCCCGGAACCGCCGCCGCCGCACTACTGAGATCGGCTGAGCTACCGCCATCTCCCATAGCGCCAGGGGGTGTACCAGCGGGCGCCCGGGGGGATGGCGTCGGGGACCGGGTCGTAGCCGTGGGTCCCGCCGGGACGGCAGCGGTAGATTCGGGCGAGGCCCATCCAGCCGCCGGGCCATGAGCCGTGCCGCCAGATGGCGTCGCGGGTGAACTCACTGCAGGTGGGCGCATGGCGGCAGGTGCGGCCCATGAACATCGAGAGCGAGTAGCGGTAGCCCTGGATGAGGAGCCAGGCGGCGAGCTTGAAGGGATAGTCCACAGCCCGCCAGAAGGTGCTCACGGCCCCCACCAGGTGATCGGAGACACCCCCGACTGAAACGGCAACGGCTCGCGCGAGACCGAGACGAGACCCCCATCGGGATGGCCGGCCAGCAGGAACTCACCCGGCAGGGCCCGGCTTTCGACGTGCGCCACTGCCTCGACGAGCGAGAGTGGACGGCCCTCAGGCGCCGACGTGTTGATGTGGAAATAGTGGCGGAGGACGAGCGCGGCCTGGCGCGGGTCGTTCTTTCGCGTGCCGAAGCTGGCAACCTCGGAGGCCGTGGCCGCGCGTGCCGGATGGGCCGGGCGGCGCTTCTGCATCATGGGCAGAAACGCAAAGCCGCCGTCGAGCGGTTCGCGCTCCCACTCGAGGATGTGGATGCTGCAGGGCTGGGCCTCGAGATGAGCCATTACGGGCGCGATGTCTTTGTGGAAGTAGCGCATCAGCCGGCCGTCGCTTCGATCTGATCGAGGGCATCGACGATCGCATCGAAGACGAGCAGCGTCGAGGTGTGGCGGGGGGCGTAGTCGCGCACGGGCTCAAGATAGGCGAGATCGGACCAGCGGCCAGAGGGCGGCACGCCGTCCGCTTTGAGCATGGCCGTCATGGTCTCGCGCAATGCCCGGAATTCGGCGACGGGTGTACCCACGATATTGGTGGCGACGATCGCCGCCGAGGTCTGCCCCAGCGCACAGGCGGAAATCTTGTGGCCATACGCAGAAATGCGACCCTCGCTCAGCGAGATATCGACTTCGATCGAGGAGCCGCAAACGCGGCTCACTTTGCGCGCCGTGGCGTCCGGATGGGCGAGTCGGCCCGGAATAGGCTGGTTTGCCGCGATTTCGAGGATCCGTTGGGAATAAAGATCGCTCAGCTCCATGGTAGTCACACGGCTGTTTCTTGAGAGTTGGAAAGACTGACAGATATAGTCACAGCGTGAGCGTATGTCAGTGCGGCACAGACGGCGGGTGGCCCGGGAACTTTTGGCCACACGCTCCGTCTAAATCGTAGTCCCAGAGGAAAGCAAATGGACGCTAGCGCTAAGCTCACCGTCGCCAAGTCGTTGTCCAAAGAGCCAGTCCGGCGCCCCAGCCGCGATGAGGCCGAAGAGGCCGTGCGCACTCTTATCGCGTGGGCCGGCGATGACCCGACACGCGAAGGCCTGCTGGAGACGCCGCGCCGCGTGACCAAGGCGTTCGGCGAATTCTTCTCCGGGTATGACGACGACCCCGCGACGATCCTCAGCAAGACGTTCAAGGAAGCCGGCGGCTACGACGACATCGTGCTGGTCAGGGACATCCCGTTCTCCTCCCATTGCGAGCACCACATGGTGCCGTTCGTGGGCAAGGCCCACATCGCCTATCTGCCGCATGACGGGATCGTGGGGATATCCAAGCTCGCACGGCTGGTGGAAGCCTATTCGCGTCGCCTTCAGGTTCAGGAGGTGCTGACCGCGCAGATCATCGACGCGATCAACGAGCACCTCAATCCGCGTGGTGCGGCGGTGCTGCTTGAAGCCGAGCACATGTGCATGTCGATGCGGGGTGTGCGGGCCCATGGTGCAGTGACCGTGACGCAGCGCTTCACCGGCGTGTTCGCCGAAGAGAAGGCTGAACAGGACCGCTTCTTCCAGATGATCGGCAAGCGCATCTAGGACCGCAAGCGCGATCAAACCGGCCTTTGCGCGGGATGGCATAGCCTGGCCGTTTCGTGCGAGGGTTCGTGATGTCCGCCATCGTCAAGACCATCTGGATGATCGAGTCCCGCGTGGGGACGCCGATCACTCTCGATGAGCTTGCATGGCATGCGGGCGTGTCGCGATTTCACCTGTCCCGTATCTTCCCGCTGGCGACCGGCTATTCCATTTCGGCCTATCTGCGCGGCCGGCGGCTCACTGCCGCCGCCCGGCAATTGGCCGATGGCGCGCCGGACATTCTGCAAGTGGCGCTGGACGCAGGGTACAGCTCGCACGAGGCATTCACGCGGGCCTTTCGCGACCAGTTCGGCAAGACGCCGGACGAGGTGAGGCGACAGGGCTCGATCGACAGCCTCAACCTTGTGGAGTCGCTTCCCATGGAAAGCCCTGCCATCACCGATCTTCCCTCTCCAACCATCGACCGCCGGCCAGCCATGCGCATGTCCGGTTTGCGCCAGAAGATGGATATGGCCGACCAGAGCGCCATTCCTATGCTCTGGCAGCGCTTTGGCCCGTATCTCGGCAACATTCCCGGCGCGGTGGGCGGCGCGGCTTATGGCATCGTGATCGGCATGGAGGGCGACCTCTGCGACTACATGGCTGCGGCCGAGATCGGGACGAGTGCCGAGCCGCTCCCAGACCTGGCGGTCCTCACGCTGCCCGCGCGGCGATGGGCGCGCTTCAGTCATCGGGGGCATATCTCGGCTATTCGTGGCACCATCGCCGCGATCTTCGATTATGGCCTGAGCCGCGCCGGGCTGGTGCAGGACGACGAACTGAGCTTCGTCGAATATTACGGACCCGACTTCGATCCGGTAACCGGCAGGGGGAAGGTCGAAATCTGGATCGGCCTCAAGGACTAGCCGCAGGCTTATAGGGCGGGGTAAAAGCCGCCCATGAGCACCATTTTCGCAGACCCCGCATCGCTATCCCACGACCAACTCGAGGAGGGCACGGCCTTCGCGCCCCGCTTCGACGCGCACGGGCTGATCTTCGCCATCGCGCAGGAGGCGGGGAGCGGGCGTGTGCTGATGGCGGCGCATATGAACGCCGAAGCGCTGCG
>JBIQKK010000001.1:0-21722 GCA_044506585.1 Hyphomicrobiales bacterium | reverse complement strand
CGGTCTATTCCAAGGGCTAGTGACCGCCGTTTCACCCGTGATAAGAGCCCAAACCCCGCCAGTTCCGGCGGTAACCCCCTGCTCGATTGTGAGCGACAGCAAAGGCAAGGCAAAATGGTCAAGGTGACGTTCCCAGACGGTGCAGTACGCGAATATGCGCGTGGCACCACCGGGACCACCGTGGTCGAAGGCATCTCTCCGAGCCTCGCCAAGCGCACGGTCGCCATGAAATGGAATGGGACACTCACGGACCTTGCCGATCCGCTGGAGGATGACGGCACGATCGAGTTCGTGATGCGCGACAGCGCCGATGGGCTGGGACTCATCCGGCATGACGCTGCCCACGTGCTGGCCGAAGCCGTGCAGGAACTCTGGCCGGGCACCCAGGTGACGATTGGGCCGGTGATCGAGAACGGGTTTTACTACGATTTCAAGCGCGAGACGCCGTTCAGCGAGGAAGAGTTTCCGGTCATCGAAAAGAAGATGAAGGAGATCATCGATCGCGGCGCCGCCTTCACCAAGGAAGTGTGGAGCCGCGACGAGGCCAAGCGCGTGTTCGCCAGCAAGGGCGAGACCTTCAAGGTCGAGCTGGTCGACGCGATCCCGGAAGATCAGTCGATCAAGATCTACAAGCAGGGGCAGTGGTTCGATTTATGCCGCGGCCCGCATATGCGTACGACCCGGGATGTCGGCACGGCTTTCAAACTGACCAAGGTGGCCGGCGCCTATTGGCGCGGCGACAGCAAAAACCCTGTGCTCAGCCGCATCTATGGAACGGCGTTCGCCAACCAGAAGGAACTCGACGATTATCTCAAGATGATCGAGGAGGCGGAGAAGCGCGACCACCGGAAGCTGGGCCGCGAGCTCGACCTGTTCCATCTGCAGGACGAAGCGCCGGGCAGCGTGTTCTGGCACCCCAAGGGCTACGTCATCTACAACCAGATGGAAGAGTACATCCGCCGACGGGTGAACGCGAACGGCTATACCGAGGTGAAGACGCCCCAGTTGATGAGCTCGAAGTTCTGGGAAGCGTCAGGCCACTGGGGCAAGTACCGCGAGAACATGTTCGTGGTGCCCGATGAGGTGCCCGGGACCGAGGAAGAAGGTCCAGTGTTGAGCGGTAAGGCCGACCTGATGGCGCTCAAGCCGATGAACTGCCCGGCTCACATCCAGATCTTCAACCAGGGCACCAAGTCGTACCGGGACCTGCCGATGCGGCTCGCCGAGTTTGGCTGTTGCCACCGCAACGAGGCCCACGGCGCACTGCATGGGCTGCTGCGCGTGCGGCAGATGACACAGGACGACGCCCACATCTTCTGCACCGAGGAGCAGATCCAGGCCGAGACCGAGCGTTTCGTGCACCTGCTTTACTCGGTGTATGAGGACATGGGCTTCGACAATGTCGTGATCAAGCTCGCGACGCGGCCGGAGAAGTTCGGCGGCACCATCGAGCGCTGGGATGCGGCGGAGAAGGCGCTGGGGGATGCGCTGCGCGCGACGGGCTACGATTTCGTGGTCGCGGAGGGCGAGGGGGCGTTCTATGCGCCCAAGCTCGAATTCCACCTGAAGGATGCAATCGGGCGCTCGTGGCAGGTCGGAACGCTGCAGCTCGACTATGTGCTGCCGGAGCGCCTCGAGGCGACCTATGTGGCCGAGGATGGTTCACGCAAATATGCTGTGATGCTCCATCGCGCGATCCTGGGGTCGCTCGAGCGCTTCATCGGCATGATGATCGAAAGCTATGCCGGCAAGATGCCGATGTGGCTGTCGCCGGTGCAGGTGGTGGTCGCGACCATCGTCTCGGATGCCGACGAGTATGCCAGAAGGCTGGTTGGGCAGCTGACCGACGCCGGCATCCGCGCGGAGCTCGATATCCGCAACGAGAAGATCAACTACAAGGTCCGCGAGCATTCGACCCAGAAGGTGCCGGTGATGCTGGTGGTCGGTAAGCGTGAAGCCGAGGAAGGGACGGTGTCGGTCCGCCGCCTTGGGAGCGAGGGGCAGAAGGTGATGCCGGTCGCGGACGTCATCGCTGAGCTGACGTCGGAAGTGCTGCCTCCGGACATCAAGCGCAAAGCGGCATAGTGCCGGGAGGACGGCGATGCGGTGGCTAAGAACTCTCCTCATCGCCCTCCTCCTGGCGGCGGCGCCGGCGTACGCGGAGATCAGATGGATCGACGTAGCGGGCACCTACCAGCTGACGGGCGCGCAGCTCTTCACCCTACGCTCGGAACTTCCGCCTGAACTCAACGAAAGCCTCAAGGCTATCCGCAACCGGAGCTTTGCCGACGAAGCGGCGTTTCGCGCTTCGCTCGATGAGGCGCTGCTGAACGATGATCTGCGCGCGTCATGGGGCGACCGGCTGCTACGGTTGGCAGCATCGCCGGGTGCCGCCTTCGGCATCGAAGCGCTCGAGGGCGACGTGCTGACTATCCGGGTAGCTGGCCCCGACCATGCGATCGACGAGGACTTGTTCACATCGCTGTCATGGCTCTCCAACCTGCCGCTCGACACGGAAGAGACCAGCTTCACGACTGCGGTGGAAGACGGCTGCCTTGTCGTGGTCCGGGCGAAGCCATTGTTCCGCCTGTGCGAACCCAGGATCGGCGCGGGCGACAAGTCGGTCGCGATCGAGACGCCGGCCGAGCACATCGTGGGGCTGGGCCAGGAATTTCAGGTCGCAGGCGATACGCGCGCCGAACGCAACGGTTTTGTGCGCACCGGCACGAACCACATGACGGGCTTCAACGGCGGCGCCAATGGCAACACGCTGTTTCCGATCGCGTACTTCGATGACACCGACCAGCCGTTCGCGCTGATCCTCGACAACCGATATCCGCAGGAATGGGACTTTGCGAGCAAGCCCTCCCGGCTCGGCGTGAAGGGTGGCGATCTCCTTTTGCGCGTGATCCCGGGCGACAGCCTTGCAGATATCAGGCGCAAGTACATGGACATGACCGGCCATCCGCCTGTGCCGCCGAAGGCGATGTTTGGCCTGTGGCTCTCGGAATACGGATTCGAGAACTGGGCCGAGCTCGACGACAAGATCGCGAGCCTCAAGGCCACGGGTTTCCCGCTTTCGGGGGCCGTGCTGGACCTCTACTGGTTCGGCGGCATCCGCGAGAACTCGCCGCAGAGTCGCATGGGCAGTCTCGATTGGGACCTCGAGCGTTTCCCGCGCCCCGACGAGAAGATCGCCGCCTATGCAGAAGATGGCATCGGTCTGATGCTGATCGAGGAGAGCTATGTTGCGTCGGGACTGCCGGAATATGAGAAGCTCGCGGCGCTTGGCGGGCTCGCGCATGACGCGGCAGGCCGTCCGCTCCTCACCAATCCTGCCGGCAACTGGTGGGGGAAAGGCGGCATGATCGACTGGCTCGCCTTCGATGCCGCGGACCGCTGGCACAGCTGGAAGCGGCAGCCGCTGGTCGACATGGGTGTGATCGGTCACTGGACCGACCTGGGCGAACCGGAAATGATCAACCCCGGTTTCCGCTATGGACCGGACAATCTCACCGACCCGCAGGTCCGCAACAGCTACAATCTGTCCTGGGCGCAGAGCATCTACGACGGCTACCAGGCCTACGCGCCGGACCGGCGCCCGTTCATCATGTCACGGTCGGGTGGGATGGGACTCCAGGCGCTTGGCGGGGCGATGTGGTCTGGCGACACCGGCGGGGACTTCGGCTCGCTCGCCGCGCAGATGCCGCAGCAGCAGCACATGATGTGGTCGGGCATGGACTATTACGGCTCGGACATCGGCGGCTTCCACCGCAGCGCGATGGGCCTTTATCCGGGCGATCATGACGAGCTCGTGGATGAACTCTACACGCAGTGGTTCGCCTATGCGGCGCTGTCTGAGGTGCCGGTGCGGCCCCACACCGAGAACCTCTGCAACTGCAAGGAGACGGCGCCGGACCGCATCGGGGATGTCGGGAGCAACCTCGCCAACATCAAACTGCGCTATGCGCTCGAGCCTTATTACTATTCGCTGGCGCACCGCGCGTGGCTCGACGGTGAGCCGGTGTTCCCCTCGCTTGACTATTACTACGAAGATGAAGCCGCCAGTGGGCTTGGCCACGTCAAGATGATCGGCAGCGAGCTGGTGGGCGCGGCCGTGGCCACACCGGGGGCGAAGGAGGTGGATATCTACCTGCCCAAGGGCGACTGGTACGATGTGCGTTCGAACGCCAAGCTGGTGTCGCATGGGGAGACGATGACCCGACCTATTCATGTGGACGGCCGACTGGAGTTGCCGCTGTTCGCTCGCGATGGCGCGATCGTGCCGATGGGCGACGGGTTGCATGTGTTCGGCAAGGCGGCGAACCAATTCGACTGGTACGACGACGATGGTGTCACGACCGCCTATCAGCGCGGGGAGTACGATCATCTGGCGGTCGAGCTCGACGGCTCCACTCTGACGATGACCCGCGAGCGCGGGACCATCGCACCGGGGCGGCTGGTGTGGGCGCAGCAAGAACCTGTGGCGGAAGTCCGGGTGAATGGGGAGGCGGTGCCGTTTACCCAGGACGAGACCGCTCTCACCGTGGCGTTGCCGGCGTTCAAAGACTCGCTGCGCGTCGAGTTGCACGGCGTGGGCCCGAACGCTTCGTGACGACACCACGGGCGGCATTCACCAAGCGTTAGCCGTAATAGCGCAGGCTCATCCCGTAGCGACTACGGGGATTGCTCATGAACTCTTTTTTGTCTGGCCTTCGTTCCGATAATCCGGCGGAGGCCACCCTTCGCGCGCTCTCCAAATCGCAGGCCATGATCGAGTTCACTCCCGACGGTATCGTACTGACGGCAAACGAGAATTTCCTGACGGCGATGGAGTACACGCTGGCCGAAATCCAAGGGCAGCACCACCGGATGTTCGTGGAGCCCGCCTACGCACAGAGCGCCGAATACGCCGACTTCTGGCAGCGACTCGGGCGCGGCGAATTCGATCGCGCGGAATATAAGCGCCTGGGCAAAGGCGGACGCGAGGTGTGGATCCAGGCGTCGTACAATCCGGTGCTCGACAAGACGGGCAAGCCGGTGAAAGTGCTCAAGCTCGCGACCGACGTGACTGCCCAAAAGCTCGCCGCGGCCGATGCGCAAAGCCAGCTCAAGGCGATCGGGCAGGCCCAGGCCGTCATAGAGTTCAATCTCGATGGCACCATCATCACGGCCAATGAAAATTTCTGCCGCGCCATGGGCTACAGCCGCGACGAGATCGTGGGCAAGCATCACCGGATGTTTGTCGATCCTGCGTATGCGCAGAGCGGCGAATATCAGCAGTTCTGGGACAAGCTGCGTCGTGGCGAGACGATGGCCGCGGAGTACCGCCGGATCGGCAAGGGTGGCCGCGAAGTGTGGATCCAGGCGTCGTACAACCCGATCCTCGATCTCAACGGCAAGCCCTATAAGGTCGTCAAATATGCGACCGATGCCACCGATGCGACCGCGCGCAAAGAGGCGGTGAAGGTGTTGGGCGAAAAGCTCGCGCGGCTGGCTGAGGGCGACCTCACCGCCACCATCGACTCCACCTTCCATGGCGATCTCGAAAAGGTCCGCATCGCCTACAACGGTACGGTCGGACGGATGCGTGACATCGTGGCGCGGTTGCGCACGGCCTCGCAATCGCTGAAGACCGCGACAGGCGAAATCCTGTCGGGCGCAAACGATCTTGCGGATCGCACGGCCAAGCAGGCAGCTGCCGTGGAAGAGACCTCGGCGGCGCTCGAGCAATTGGTGACGACGGTCGCCGAAAATGCCGAACGGGCCTCGTCCGCAAGCGCCAAGGCGCGCGCCGTGTCGGACACGGCGACGGAGACCAACGGCGTCATGAAGGAAGCCAACGACGCGATGGAGCGCATTTCGTCGTCCTCGGCGCGCATCTCCGATATCATCGGGCTGATCGACGACATCGCCTTCCAGACTAACCTGCTGGCACTGAACGCATCGGTCGAAGCGGCGCGGGCGGGCGATGCAGGCAAGGGCTTTGCGGTGGTGGCCGTCGAAGTGCGCCGGCTGGCGCAGTCCGCGGCAAGTGCTTCGGCAGACGTCAAGGTGTTGATCGAGCAGTCCTCAAGCGAGGTGTCGACCGGCAGCCGCAAGGTGGCGGAGGCGACCCAGAAGGTCACCTCGATGTTGACCGGCATCCACGAAAACGGCGTTCTTATCGAGGAGATTACCCGCTCGACCGGGGAACAGTCCAGCGCACTGCGGGAAGTCAGGAGCGCGGTCAAGCAGGTCGACGAAATGACCCAGCACAACGCGGCGCTCGTGGAAGAGACCAACGCCGCGATCGAACAGACGGAGACTCAGGCAACCGAACTCGACATGATCGTCGACGTCTTCGTCGTAGACGAAAGTGGCGCCAAGCTGCGGGTCGCAGCGTAACGCGGTCAGTTCTTGCCTTCAGCGAAGAGCGCGACGGATTTCGCGATCCGACGCGCGCGCGT
The DNA here is from genome assembly GCA_044506585.1 of Hyphomicrobiales bacterium. Lineage (GTDB taxonomy): Bacteria > Pseudomonadota > Alphaproteobacteria > Rhizobiales > Devosiaceae > Devosia_A. The sequence goes on along the minus strand of JBIQKK010000001.1, from coordinate 15,273 downwards.
TTCGTCCGACTTGGCCTGGTTGATCGGATCGATATGCCGGCGCTGGTTGGAGTAGCTGAGCGTCGCGAAGTAGGCTTTGGCAGCCGTGTTCTTGTCGAGCGCCTTCTGCAGGTCCGGTGGCACCTCCATGACACGCGGCGCTGTATCGAGTTCCAGCGTCACCTCGATCGACTCGCCGGGTTGAACGCCGGCGAGCTTGCGTCGCTCCTTGCTGATGCCGATCACGTACTGGCCACCCATCACAGCGACCGTGTTGGGATAGCTGAACTTACCATTGATCGTGACGGTGACTTTGGGCCGCTTGCCCTGTCCGAACGCGTCCACGATTTTGTCCGGGATGGCGAAGCCCGCCGTGTCGCCGTCGCCCTTGAAGAGGTCAGTCTTGAAGGTCTGCCTGGTCACACTCATGCAAGAAACTCCTTGATCTCTGGCGCAATGGCGGTCGCGGCGACCATGTGGTTCTGGCCGGCCAGGGTCTTGTGCCGGGCATTGGGCAGGTTCGCGGCGATCGCCTTCTGCGCGTTCTGCATCCATGCGTCCGATTTGCTCCCGCCCATTGTCAGGATGGGCATGGTCGCGTTGGGCCAGCGATTGGCGGGAAGGGCTTTGTAGGTCCAGAACGGACTGACGAAGGCGACATCGTAGGGCAGGGTGGGGCCGATCGGCGCCATCTTCCGGAACATGCCGAAGACCTGCATCATCGCCAGTACGAACCACGGCACCTGGATGCCGTTCTGCATGAAATGCTTGATCGCGCCGGCGTTGTCGCCTTCGGCTACGAGCCGGTCCATGCGCTCGACGAAGTCGGCCGGCACCGGCCGTCGCGTGGTGTCGGTGAAGACGGGCGCTTCGTAGAGTACCATGCCGGTTATACCGGGGACCGTGTTGGCGGCTTCGAGGGCCAGCATGACGCCTGATGAGATCGCATAGATGGCGGCGGAGCCGCCGGCGGCCTCGATCACCGCCGCGAGGTCTTCGACTTCCCGGGCGGTGGAGTAAGGCTTGGTATTGCCGCTCTCGCCGCGGCCGCGGCGGTCGTAGGTGTAGACGGTGAAGCGATCCTTGAGCTCTTCGGCGAGCGGGGTGGCGGGTCCCATTTCGCGATAGCACATGGCGCCGTCGACGAGGACGATGGCAGGACCCGATCCAACGACCGTGTAGCCGATCTGCGTGCCGTCCTTCGAGGTGACGAAGGGCATCACCGGCCTCCTTCCGTTTCGAGAATTGCGAGAAGTTCCGCGAGCCGATCGTTGCCGACGCTTACCATGCCGGCGAAGCCGCGGGCGACAGTTTCATCACGCAGGGCTACGGATGCGGCCTCGATGCGGGCGAGCACCGTCGTGCGGTCGTTCCGCTCGGTGAGCATGATCGTCGAGACCAACTGGGCCGGGGGCAGGCCCTCGAGGCCGCCGGTCCAGTCTGGAGGCGCATCGCGATAGTGGATGCGCTCGGGCTCGATCAGCTCGAGATAGACGCTGCCATAAGAATAGGTCTGTCCATTCGGATAGGTCCAGTCCGTGCGCCAGAGGCCACCCACCCGCAGGTCCACAGTCGCACTGGTCCTGGCCTCGCGCGGACCCCAGAAGCGGGCGAGGTGACGCGGCTCGGTGTAGCACTTCCACACCAGCAGTCGTGGCGCGTCGAATGAGCGTTCGATGGTGAAGTGGTTCTCGCCAGGCGGAACCGTGACGATGTTCTGGTCCATAGCCGTCATGCTTCGAGGAAGGCGAGTGCGGTGGTTGCGAGGCGCGGATCCATGAACATCGTATAGTGCGTGATGCCCGGGATGATCGCGAGGCGATTCTGGTTCATGCCCGAGCCGTCCCAGTTCGCGCCTTGCTTGCCGCCGCCGAGCAGCTCGAAGAACTGCGCGATGTGCGAGGTGCGGACCGCGTCCCAATCGCCGAACACAATGAGCGTAGGCGAGGTGATCTTGCCGATCTCGCCGGACCAGTCGAAGGGCTTGCCCACGAAGTTCGCCATCTGCGTGACCGATTTAGGCCAGTTGGCTTCGGCGTCGGGCATGAGCTGTTCGTAAGCCTGATACATCGGCGTCTGCTTCATGCCTTCGATGGTCGCGGGAATGTCAGCGGCCATGCCGCTCATCCCCTGCTGGTTGTAGTCGTGCCAGCCGGCGAAGGCATAGACACAGCTGGCGGCGACGAGCTTGTTGACGACCTCGGGATGGTCGATGGCGAGCCGGAGGGCGGTGTTGCCGCCCATCGAATACCCCATGACGTCGACCTTGTCGTAGCCGAGCCACTTGATGAGCTCGGCGACGTCGGTGGCCATGGCCGCAAAGCTCACCGGCCGATCGAAGGGCAGGGTGCGGCCGTGACCCTGGAGATCGACGCCGATGACCTGGCGCTTCTCGGCGAGGGCGCCGAGCACGGGGCCGAACATTTCGATCGACCCGAAGCCACCGTGCAGCAGCACCAGCGGCTCGCCGCTGCCGTGGATCTCGTAATAGATTTCGACACCATTGACCGGAGCGTAGCCGGAGGCGGAGCGGTTGGCGGGCGTAGTCATTGTCGGTCCTTCCTGGGTATTAGTCGCCGCCTTGGCGGCTTTGGGCAATGCCGCAGCAGGGGCCGCGGCGATGGCGGTTGTTATGAAGTCGCGGCGCTTCATCTGTTCCTCCATGGGCATGGCTCCGCCGGTCGCGCGAGAAGCGCGCTTGAAGGAGCCGGTTGATGCGAGTGGCGGCTAGAGCGTCGCCAGATGGGCTTCGAGCCTGTCGAAGCTCTCGTTGGTCCCCAGCGAGAAGCCGCGGCGGATGACCGCGTCTTTGTGCTGGGGCTTGTCGAAGCTGCAGACGAGCGTGAGCTTTGTGGCGCCTTCCATTTCCTCGAATGTCAGCGTCTTGGTGAACCCCGGCGGCGGATTGCCGCCGAAGATTTCAGGGTCGGCCGGCGCGTTGCGAACGACGATGCGGCGAGGTGGTGTGACCTCTAGGATGTCGTTGTCGGTCGGTAGCTCATGGCCGTCGGGTCCGATCATCACGTGCAGCCACTTGCCACCGGTGCGGAAGTCGAACGTCTCGACGCGATTGGTATAGCCCTTCGGGCCCCACCATTGCGCCAGGTGGTAGGGATCCGAGAACATCTTCCACACGAGCTCGCGTGGCGCCTTCAGCGTGCGCGTGATGACGAGGGTCTTGCTGTCCTCTGGTGTGCTGGCGGCGTCGTACACGTCCCGGTTCCCTTGTTCGATCAGCCGCGCAGCAGCGGCCAGTTGGCGGTGATGAGCCATGCGGCATAGGCGACGACGAGCAGCCGATTGCCGAAGCCGACGAGCGCGGCGAGACCGCCGGTGCCCTGCGGCAGGAAGACGAACATCCCCACCATCATCGCGACGAAGCAAATCCAGGCGAGATGGGCCAGGACCTGCAGCGCCGCGCCTGAGGCTTGCCACGGCGCGTGGCCGGGGAGCGCAAAGGCGAGGACGATCATACCGATCATCAGCGTGGGGTTGCCCAGCATCGACGCGACGCCATGCATGGTGCCGGTCCAGGTCATGGGCGGCATCGGATCCTGCACGATATCGGCCGGGAACAGCGCCGCCATGCCCAGGCCGATCGCGGCGCTTGCCACCAGCACGAGACCGACCTTCACTCCCCAGCCATCGGCGAGCGGCCAGATGCCGAGGACGGTGGCCGCACAACTCGTGGCCATGGCAGCGAAGGCGATCGTCATCAGCCAGCCATGCGGGCCGTTGGCGTATTCACTGATGACGTGCCAGGTCGGCTGCAGATCGGTGCGCAGCACATGCAGCAATGCCAGCAGCGCGATGAAGACGATCGCGCCGCCCACCGCCACCGTCGCAAGGGTGCGCGATGACGACATCGAGGTTGTGAGAAGATCGGCCGTCATCAGACCTTCTCCCTCATCAGTTCGTCGACCAGCTGGCCGAGTTGCTCCATCGACTCTCGGCCGCCCTTCTCCATGCCCGTCGCAACGACGGCATCCCGCGCCTCGAAGTTCGGCAGCAGCGTGTAGGAACGATAGTAGGTGCGGCCGTCCCGCTCCTCGAAAGTGTGCACTTCCGGGAACGCCTCGTCGCCCGCGAACTGGCCCTCGACACCGAAGGAGTTGGCAAGCTTCTTTTCGGGCACGACATCAACATAGACGCCGTAGAAGACGATCTGCTCGCTGCCGTCGGGTCGCTCGCAGATGAAGCGCCACTTGCCGCCCTTCCTCAGTTCGAGCTTGTCGACCGTCTTGACCGGCGCGACGGATTTCGGCCCCCACCAGCGGGCGACGTGCTCGGGCGTCGTGAAGACCTTCCACACCAGCGAGACCGGCGCATCGAAGCTGCGTGTGCAGATCATCGAGGGCTCATCGGCGGGATAGTCGAACTTGATGTCGGACATTTGCGGTTTCTCCTCAGTTTGCAGCGTGTCGAGATAGGCAGTCAGTTGATCGAAGCTCTCGGTCCAGAAGCGGACATAGGCGGCGATCCAGTCGGCCCTCGGCGTGGTCCGCCGGGGGAAGGGGATGACATTGCCGGACGCCTCAATTGGGCGTGCCATCGGGATCCCCCTTCTGGAGTTCGGCGAGGTAGACCTCCAACTGGTCGAGGCTCTCCTCCCAGAAGCGGCGGTAGTTCTCGAGCCAGCCATCGACCTCGCGCAGGGGGCCGGCCTCGAGCTTGCACGGGCGGTATTGTGCGTCCTTGCCGCGGGAGATGAGGCCAGCGCCCTCGAGCACCTTGAGGTGTTTGGAGACGGCCGCGAGGCTCATGTCGTAGGGCTGCGCCAGTTCCTTGACGGTCGCTTCTCCGCTCGCCAGCCGGGCAAGAATGCCGCGACGTGTGGGGTCGGCGAGGGCCGAGAGGGTGGCGCTGAGCTTGTCGGTCTGCATTGTTCAACCAGTCAGTTGATAACTTAATGGTTGAATATGCCCGCTCCGAGTCGTTGTCAACCGATTGGTTGAATAAAATCCGAAAAATTCTGCAAATCCGTGTCGATCTCGAAATGGCCCCTTCGTCGTGTCATCAGAGGAGGGGACTGCCCCCGCCCGTCAGAAACGGAGAAAACCGATGCGCTACATGATCATCGTCAAATCGCGGCCCGAGATCGAAAGCACCGCGCCGCCGCCGGAAATGTTCGAGGAGATGGGCAAGTTCAACCAGTCGCTCGTCGATGCCGGCATCCTCCTGGCAGCCGAAGGGCTGACCGAATCCAAGGACGGCGCGATCGTCACCTTCAACAAAAAGACGGGACACACGGTGAAGGATGGTCCGTTCACCGAGGCCAAGGAACTGGTCGCAGGCTTCTGGATCATTCAGGTCAAGTCGCTCGACGAAGCCGTCGAGTGGGCCAAGCGCATACCCGGATTTGCCGACGGCGAGAGCGTGGAAGTCCGCCGCGTCGCGGAAGCCTCGGACTTCGAGGACATGATGTCGCCCGAAGCCATGGCACGCGAGAACTCCATGCGTGACCAAATCGCCAAGAAGGCGAACTGATCATGCGTTACTTCTCGGTCATTATTCCGCCCCCCGACCTGAAGCCGGAGGACGTTTCGCAAGGCCTGATGGATGCGATGGGCCCCTGGATGGAGCGCAATCTCAAGTCCGGCGCCCTCGTCTCGACCGGCGGGCTCAAGCCCGCCGCCGAGGGCCGGCGGCTCAGTGGCCGTACCGGCAGCGTCGTGGCCACCGACGGTCCCTTCACCGAGGCCAAGGAAGTGGTAGGCGGCTACGCCGTTTTCGAGGCGCCGGACCTGGACGCCGCCTCCGCACTCGCTGCGGAGTTCCTCCAGATGCATATCGACAACGGCATGCCCGACGTCACGCTCGAGATCCGCGAGATCGCGGGCGGCGCGAACTACTAGGAGGCAAGATGCAGTTTCTGGTGATCCGCAAGGCCGACGCAGAGACCGAGGCTGGAGTGATGCCCAGCCCCGAGTTGATCAACGACATGACCAGCTACAACGCCAAGCTCGTCGAGCGCGGCGTGATGAAGGCGGGGGCGGGACTGCTGCCCAGCGCGAAGGGCGCCCGCGTTTCCTTCTCCAACGGCAAGCCGAGCGTTCTCGACGGCCCGTTCGCCGAGGCCAAGGAGCTGATCGCCGGCTACTCGGTGATCGAGGCGGCATCGCTCGCCGAGGTGATCGAGATGGTCAAGGACTGGCCGCAAAGCGACGGGCACGGCAACGTGCAGATCGAAATCCGGCAGATCGCAACCGCCGAGGACCTCGGTTTCACGGCCGAGCAGCGGGAACGGTACGAGCGGGTTGTCGCGCAGGAGGCCGCGCAGCAGCAGTAGCGGTGGCTTGCCCAGGCGGCGTGGATTTGATCCACTCCGCCGCCCATGGACAAGCTCAGCCCCGAATTCGCAACGCAGCGCGCCGTCGAAGCGACCTGGCGCATTGAAGCCGCCAGGCTCATTGCGGGTTTGACGAAGATGACGCGCGACGTAGGCCTTGCCGAAGAATTGGCGAGCGACGCTCTGGTTGTCGCGCTGCAGCAATGGCCGCAGACCGGCATCCCCACCAATCCCGGCGCGTGGCTGATGCAGACCGCCAAGCGCCGGGCCATCGACCAGTTCCGCCGCAACAAGGTGATGGCGGAAAAGGCCATGCCCGAGCTCACCCACGAGGCCGAGCTCAAAGAACAAGAGGCGCCCGACTACGACGAACGCCTCGATGACGATGTGAAGGACAACGTGCTCAGCCTGATCTTCACCGCATGTCATCCGATCCTCAGCGCGGAGGCGCGCGCCGCGCTCACCCTGCGCCTCGTGGGTGGCTTGACGACGGCGGAGATCGCGCGGGCCTATCTCGTGCCCGAGCCCACGATCCAGCAGCGTATCGTCCGCGCCAAGAAGACGCTTGCCGATGCGCATGTGCCGTTCGAAGTGCCACGTGGCGAGGAACGGCTTGCGCGCCTGGGGTCGGTGCTCGAGGTCGTCTACCTCATTTTCAATGAGGGCTACTCGGCGACCGCGGGAGAGGATTGGCTCCGTACCGAGCTTTGCGATGAGGCACTGCGCGTTGGACGCATCCTGTCGCAACTGACGCCGGACGAACCCGAGGTGCATGGGCTGGTGGCCCTGATGGAGATTCAGGCATCGCGCAATGCGGCACGGACCAAGAAGGACGGCACGCCGATCCTTCTGCTCGAGCAGGACCGCGGAAAATGGAACCAGATTCTGATCCGGCGTGGCCTAGCGGCACTCGACCGGGCCGCTGCGCTCGACTCCGTCCGCGGCCCCTATGCGCTGCAGGCATCGATCGCCGCGTGCCACGCTCGCGCACGGCGGGCTGAGGAGACCGACTGGACGCGCATCGCCGCGCTCTACGACGAGCTCGCGATCGTGACCCCGTCGCCGATCGTCGAGCTCAACCGGGCGGTCGCGCACATGATGGCGTTTGGTCCGGAGGCTGGGCTGCGCTTGCTCGAGCCGATCATGGATCTCCCGCAGCTGCGCAACTACCATCTGCTGCCCAGTGTGCGCGGCGATTTTCTCGCCAAGCTCGGCCGGCACGACGAGGCGCGGGCGGAGTTTGCGCGGGCGGCAGAGATGACGCGCAACGAGCGCGAACGCGAGCTTTTGTTGCGGCGTGCGGCCGGGCAGGCCTAGGCTGCGTATACTATCGTTGCGCGAACGGTCTTGCGGGTGGGTTCGGGACGCGCCGCATGGGCCAGGAGGCGGGCGGTGTGCTCGCCGACATTGCGGTACGCGTAAGGAACGCCGGCGGGCACGCGTACGAAATTGGGGGCGCTGAGATAGGCCGATGCGCCACCGATCATGAACTCGAGCGTGCCGTCTTCCAGCATGAACTGCATCTCGGTCTCGTCGTGGCTGCGAACGGGCACCTGCACGCCGACGGGCACGTAGTGCACTGCGGCGCGGTAGCGCGTATCGATGGTGTCATTGGCGATCGCGGCGGCGCGGTCGCCGGCGATGAGGAAGGCCTTCTCGCTCATAGGGTATCAGCCCCGTTTCGTACGCCCCGCAGCTCGTCTAGGGGCGCCGACCTGAACCGGGTTTGAACGTCAGCCGGCCTGCATGAACTGCACGCCCATTTCCTTGAGGGCGCGCCAGGCGACGCGGCAATGCTGCGGGCGATGGCCGGGGACCAGGAGATCGAATGTCTGGGGGATGCCGCGAACAGTGGCGAATTCGAGCTTGGCGCCACCGTCACTGAGATTGCGAATGACGCAATCGAGACGCGTGCGGCCATTGTCGAACATGATCGTGGCCATGATCATCGTATTGCGGCGCGGCTGGAGCCGCTGTTCTCGCCGACCAAGCACGACGGTTCCCCTGACGTAATGATGACGATGTCATTCTCGCCGACGGGCTTTGAGAAGGGACCAAGATGATCGGCCGCATTCTCGGCATTGTGGAGAGTAGGGGTTAACCCTTAGGCGAGGCCCGCCTGTTCGAGGCCGCCGACATAGCGGTCGAGCAGCGATGGCTCCATAAATCGCAGGCCATCGCGGAGGGACGCGCTGGTCATCGCGGGGCGCAGGCTCGTGAAGCGCATCAGCGCGTCCCGTGCCTGTTCGACCTTGCCGCTCGCCGCGTAATAGGTCGCGAGGTCGCGGTAGGGCCATGTCAGGCCCGGACGCTCGGCGAGCGCCTGGCGTGCAAGCTCGATGCCACGCTCAGGACGGCCCGCCGCGAAGTGGGCGAGGCCCATCCCCAGGTGCACGTTGAAGGAGAAGGGGTCGAGCGGAGAAAGCCGCGCCGAGCGTTCGAAGGCCTTGAGCCCCTCTTCGGCGCGGCCAAGATAGACGAGCCCGAAGCCCAGGCGCATCCAGCCCCACGAATGGTTGGGATCGAGCTCGAGTGCACGTTCCGCGAAATTGGTGGCCTGGCGCACATCGCCGCCGAGCTGCATCATGCCCGAGGCCAGCGCCGTCAGCGCCGTAGGCTCATCACCGACGATCTGGGTCGCAATCTCGACCAGCCTCTCACCCTCGCGGCGCTCTGCGGCAACGTCCGTGGCCCAGTTGTAAGCGACCTGCTGGCCGTGCGCCCAGGCGCAGAGCCCCGCCGCAAGACCGTAATTGGGTTCAAGCTCCAATGCCCTGCCGAGATAGGCGATGGCCTCGGCGTTCTCGGTGTCGCGGTGAGCCCACAGATGGGGCAGCGCGCGCATCACCAGGTCATAGGCGGCGAGCGTATCGGGCCGCTTGGAGCGGGCACGCTCCACCTCGACCCGGCGGATCGAGGGCTGGATAGCGCTGGCGACTTCTGCGGCAACCTTGTCCTGAAGGTCGAAGAGGTCCGAGACGGCGCCATCGACTTTGGTGGACCAGATGTGCGCGCCGGTGTCAGTTTCGACGAGCTGGGTGGTGATGCGCACCCGCTCTCCGACCCGGCGCACACTGCCTTCGACGGCGTATCGGACGCCAAGGTCGCGGCCGATCTGGCGCACGTCGAGGGCACGGCCCTTGTAGGCAAAGGCCGAGTTGCGGGCGATGACGAAGAAGTCCTTGATGCGCGATAACGTGGCGGTGATCTCCTCGACCACGGCGTCGGCGAAATACGCTTGGTCGGCCTCCCCCGAGAGATTGTCGAAGGGAAGAACCACGACCGAGGGCCGGCTCGATTGCGGCTGGACCGGATTGGCGACGACCGCCGTCTTGGTGGAGATGCCTTCGGGATGCCAGACATAGAGCCGAACGGTGCGCGAGACGTTCTTGAGCTCGGTGGGCCCGAGATCGGTGAAGGCCAGCTCGGCGCGGCCGTCGAGGTATTGGTACATCCATTTGGTGATGGCCATGCCACCGGCGGGCGCTAATGCCTGCACGCGGACGGCGAGGTTGACGCCCGAGCCGTAGAGGTCGTCGCCGGCGACAAGGACATCGGCAAGCACGATGCCGGCGCGAATCTGGAAGATGCCGCCGCCGGGCACCTTCAGGCGCCGCTGATGCAGCTCTCGCTGGACATCTGCCACCCATTCAACGGCGGCGACGACACTCTGGAACTCGGCCAGGAGCCCGTCGCCCATGGTCTTGAAGACTTTGCCGCCCTGCCGGCCGATCGTGCGAACGACCAGCCGATCGTAGACCCGCTGCACGAGGCGCAGGGTCTGACGCTCATTGATCTCGGTGAGGCGGGAGTACCCCACCACATCGAGCGAAACGATCGGGACCAGCTTGCGGTCCGCTTGGGCTGCCATCGATATCCCGCCCCCCGGCGGTGAGCGGCCATTATAGCATTGCGCGGAATATCGGAAATAAAATCAGCGCTTTCCGGCTAGTAGACCGTGGTCAGCACCTCGATTTCGTGCGGCTGCCCCGGCTGGATCTCGAATTCCCGGTTGAAAACCGTATCGCCGCGCTTGGCGAAAACCAGATAGGTCCCCTCCTGGAGGACGGTCGAGGGGAAGGCGCCGGTGTCCGTGAAGACGGTGCTCGCGCCGTCGGCGGTCTTTACTGTCCAGTCGATGTCGGCGATCGCCTCACCGCCGGGTTCGCTGACGAGCTTGAACGAGACCTGCGCTGCGCGGTGGTACAGTGTCACGTCGGTCACTTCCCCGGGCTCGACCCGCAGGTCGGCACGCACGATCGCGTTCACGTCCCCGAAATAGGACACGATGTGATAGGTGCCAGCGTTGAGTGTCAGGATGTCGTTGGCCCCGATGCCCTGCGCGACAATGGCACGGTCGGCCTCCGACGTGCCCGCCGAGAAGACGTCGAAACGCAGCAGATTGATCGGGATCGGGACGTCGCCGGTGACGGCGGCGTTGAGGCGAAGGCCGCCGACTTCGAGCACGATGTTCTTGTTGTTCGGCCCTTCCGCGACGGTGATCGTGTCGCTCGCCTGCGCCCGCCCATACGCCACGTGCACCAGATAATTGCCGGGCGCGAGTTCGAGATTGGCCACAGGGCTTTCCGACTCGGCGGCAAGCTCAAGGTGCCCGGCGGCATCGGCCCTGCTGCCGAACACTCGCCAAGTGAGGCCATCGGCGAGGGTGCGGCCGCCGTCCGTAACGATGGCGCTGAGCCGAACGGGCTGTGGCTCGGCTGTAGCCGTCTGGATGGCCTGGGTTGCCGTCTCAGCTGCCGGTGCGGGCGCAACATCGCCAGCCGGCTCGACGGGGGCCGGAGCGACGAAGTCCGCGGGAGCCTTTGGGGCATGAAAGAGGGGCAGCGGAGCCGGCATGCGCGGCAGCTCCTGTGCGAATGTTGCACTCGCGCCCACGAACGCGAGCAGCGCGATAAATGGCCAAACCTTCAAATCGGTCCCCGATCCGCCTAGCGGAGCCGCATCGCTACCGTTGGATTGGGGAAAACCTGTGTCATAAGGGCTGCGCCTGAGCAAGGACTGGACGATGCCTGCGAACCCTGAGCTGCTGAACTATCTCAAGACCCGCCGCTCGGTGGGGATCGGTTTCCTCAAGGATCCGGGCCCGACGCCCGACGAGCTCGAACAGATCCTGCGCATCGGCACCCGCGTTCCCGATCACGGCAAGCTCACCCCGTGGCGGTTGGTTGTCATCGAGGGTGATGCGCGCACGGAGGCAGGGCAGAGGCTGGCGGCGATCGCCAAGGCCAACAACCCGGCACTCGACGAGGCTTCCCTCGATGTCGAGCGGCGCCAGTTCCTGCCCGCGCCGGTAACGGTCGGGGTCATCTTCTCGCACAAACCGCTCGCCAAAGCGCCCGAGATGGAACAACTGCTGTCGGCGGGTAATGTCTGCTTCAACCTGATGCACGCCGCGTTCGCCATGGGCTTTGCTGCGAGCTGGGTGACCCGCTGGTTTTCCTTCGACACGGCCGCACAACAAATGCTCGGCGCGAGGGGCGGGGAACGCTTCGTCGGTTTCGTCCATATCGGCACTCCGGCAACCACGATCGAGGACCGTGACCGGCCGGAGTTGAGTGCGGTCGTGAGCTGGTGGCAGCGTTAACCGGACGTTAACGGCTGTTAGCGTTTCATTAACGGCGAACTTTCAGCGGATTCGCCATGGGCGTTGCCCCGATCGCCGTGCCGCAAGGCCTTGCCTATGTGCTCAACAGCGCAGGGAACAAGTCGAACGTCGACTTCGACTACCTGCTGCAGACGGCCATCCGCGAATCGAGCCTCAATCCCGAAGCAAAGGCGTCGACTTCCTCGGCCGTCGGCCTGTTCCAGTTCCTCGATTCGACCTGGCTGCAGACGATGAAGGAGCAGGGTCCGCGGCTGGGCTACCAGAACTACGCGAATGCGATTACGGTCAATTCCGATGGCGATTATGACGTTCGCAACAAGGCGTTGCGCAAGGAAATTCTCGCGCTGCGTGAGGACCCTCAGGTCGCTGCGGACCTCGCAGCCGCTTTCACCCAGTCCAATGGGGCCTATCTGGAGAGCAAGTTTGGGCGAATGCCGAGCGCGGGCGAGCTCTATATTGCGCACTTCCTGGGGCCGCAGGGGGCCGAAAAGCTGTTCCGCGCCGGGCTCGATAATCCCGACCAGATTGCGGCCAAGCTGTTCCCTCGCCAGGCCAAAGCCAATCCGCAGATTTTCTATGCGGACGGCGAGCCGCGGACGATCCGCGAGCTCTATCGAGCGCTCGTCGCCAAGCATCTTGGAACGCCGTCCAATGTCGCGGTAGCCGATTCCAAATTCGCCGCCCAGCAGATGGCGCAAGCTCCGGACGCGCGGTGGGCGACCAATGCGGTGCCCTCGCGCTTCGACCGCTCGGACATGTCGTTCACATCGTTCTTCAGCACAGAGGCACCCCGGACGACACCGACCCCACTGATCGCGACCGAGGCACTGCAATCGCTCGTCGCGCCGGAGATCTCGGCCCCGCTCGTTTCGGCCTACGCGCCAATGGAGACCGCCAAACCGCTTGATCTCGATCTCGGCTTTGTCCCGCTGCCGGCACCCGCACCGCTTGTGCCGCCAACCCCGGAAGGGACGGAAGTGTCCGCTATCGACATGCCAGTCGCAGAGGACAGCGGGGCACCCCGGCCGCGCGTGCTGATGAGTAGCCAGCCCAATGTGCTGTTCCTGACCCAGATCATCGGGCAGGAGAACTGATCGGTTAACGGCGTCGCAACAAACAGGGTGAACCGTTCCTTAAGCCTTGGTGGCTAAGGTTTTCTCCGGGTTGGCCGGAGACAGTAATGGTCGCGTATGGGGACTTCGTCGCCCTCAGTCAGTCGGGCGACAGCGAGGAGCGTGGGCAAGCTGCCCACCTGGCCGCACAAGCCTATCTGATGCACACCGGTCCCGCCGACGAGCATGCCGCGCTCTATGCGGCGTTGATCGGTTTTCTCGACGATCCTTCCGTGCGTGTCCGCGCCGCATTGGCCTACGGGCTGCTGCACGCAGTGGAAGCGCCGCGTCCCATTCTGCTGGCGCTACTGCAGGACAGCGAAATCATCTCACGCGCGCTGGTCCAGTATTCGCCGGCGCTGATCGACGCCGATTTGATTGGTTTCGTTCGCCACGCCAATGTGGGGCTACTGCAGGCCGTGGTGCTGCGCGAGGTGATCAGCCCGCGCCTTGCCGATGCAATCATTGCTCGGGCGGTGCGTCCTGTGACGCTGACGCTGCTGCGGCGCAACGAAGTGCCGGTGCCCGTGACCCTGTTGTCGCGCCTTGCCGCTGAGCAAGGCCTCGACGATGCCGAAATCCGCGGCGCTCTGCTCGATCGTGACGATCTCCCGGCGGGAGCGCGGCTGGCCCTCGTCGAAGCTGCGGTCGCAGCGCTGCGCGGGGCGCGCCTGGTGAAGGGCGCGGTGGCGCCGGCGCGGCTCGACCGGCTCATGCGCAATGCGATGGATACCGCCCTCACCGGCATTGGGGAGGGCGAGGCCGCTGTGGGTGCAACGCCGTTCGCTTCTGACCTGGTTGCAGCCGAACGGGTTTCCACGCGCGTGATGTTGCATGCTGTCGTCAACGGGCATGTGCTGTTCTTTGCCGACTGCCTCGCAGTGCTCGCCTCGACCCCGCGCGAAAAGGTGTTCACGCTGCTGGAGTCGGGCAGCCGCCAGGCGTTGAACGCCCTACTTGCGCGCTGCGGGTTGAGCCAGCCGGTGAGCAATCTGATCGCGCGACTGATCTTCCACGCCCGCGCCGCGGATCTGGCCGACGACGTGACGGCCCGGCATTTTGTCGTAACCGCGATGACCGAAGAGATGATCGTTGAGCACGAGGGCGTCATTCCGGCTGAGCTCGAGGATGCCTTCGCCTATCTGAGCGAGCAGAACGTCGCTCTGGCGCGGCGCGCGGCGCGCGGAGTGATGTCCGCGTTTGCGGGCGACGCGAATGCGGAGCGTAACATGCCCGTGATCAGCGCCAAGGATCGGCTGGCGCTGCCGGCGGCTTAGTATCGGAACTGCTCGGAGAGGACGCGTTCCTCAAGGCCCGTGCCCGGATCGAACAGCAGCGTCACGCGGTGGGTGCGGTCCTCGCGCACGACGACCGTCTCGACATTCTTGAATTCGACGTTGTCCGCAACCGCGCTCACCGGGCGCTTGTCGGTCTCACGCGTCCTGAAGGTCACCACGGCATCGTTGCTGAGAATCGCTCCACGCCAGCGCCGGGGACGGAAGGGCGAAATCGGCGTCAGGGCAAGAAGTGGCGAGTCGATCGGCAGGATGGGGCCGTGTGCCGAAAGATTGTACGCGGTCGAGCCGGCGGGCGTCGAGAGCAGAACGCCGTCGCAGATGAGTTCCTCCATCTGAGTACGCCCATCGACGACGATTTCCACTTTCACCGCCTGGTAAGTGGTGCGGAACAGCGAGACTTCGTTGAGCGCCAGGGCGTCGTGGGTGTGGCCTTCGACGTCGGTCACATGCATGGCGAGAGGGGTGATGTGCGTGGGCTTGGCCGCGCGCAGGCGATCGATCAGGTCGTCCTCGGTGTAATCGTTCATGAGGAAGCCCACCGAGCCGCGGTTCATCCCGAAGACGGGGAGGGGGCGTTCGATGGTCTGGTGCAGGGTCTGGAGCATCAGCCCGTCGCCGCCCAGCGCCACGACCAACTGCGCCTTCTCTAGCCCACAATCGCCATATCGGGCGCGCAAAGTGCGCATGGCGACATCGGCCTCGTGCGTGCCGCTCGACACAAATGTTACGCGGTCGGAAGACAGATCCTGCACGCCGTGCCCCTGGTCTTGATGGGCGCTTGCCTAGCATGCTGGCCGCATGCGGCGCCAGCGCTTGGGTTAACCAGCCCTTCAGGGATCCTCTCGAATGCGACCGGCGCGCATTGGCAAGAGCTAACAAAGCTAAGGCAGGCTGGAGGCGAACTCCGTCCCTTGTGCGTGCCATGGACAACGACAAGCTCACTGACGAGGACGCGCGGCTCGCCGCGCT
>JBIQKK010000069.1:7372-14730 GCA_044506585.1 Hyphomicrobiales bacterium | reverse complement strand
AAGTCCAACCCGCTCTTCCTGCTCGACGAGATCGACAAGATGGGCATGGACTTCCGCGGCGACCCCTCTTCGGCGCTGCTCGAAGTGCTCGATCCCGAGCAGAACCACACGTTCAACGACCACTATCTGGAGGTCGATTACGACCTCAGCGACGTGATGTTCGTGACCACCTCGAACACGCTCAACATCCCCGGTCCGCTGATGGACCGCATGGAGATCATTCGCCTTTCCGGCTACACCGAGGAGGAGAAGTTCGAGATCGCCCGGCGGCACCTGATCCCCGAGACGCTCAAGGAGAACGGCCTCGAGGACAAGGAATTCGTGCTCTCCGACGAGATCCTGATGAAGGTCGTGCGCGACTACACGCGTGAGGCCGGCGTCCGTAATCTCAAGCGCGAGATTTCCAAATTGATGCGGAAGTCGGTGCGGAAGATCCTGACCAGCAAGGACAAGAAGGTCGAGATCACGCCCGAGCAGCTCGAAGAGTATCTGGGCCCGCCCTATTTCCGGTCGGAGATGGTGGATGCCGAGCCGCAGGTGGGCTTCGTCAACGGCCTTGCCTGGACCTCGGTGGGTGGCGAAACGCTCTCGATCGAGGCGGTGATGACCTACGGCAAGGGCCGTATGACCGTTACCGGCAACCTCAAGGACGTGATGAAGGAATCGATCTCGGCGGCGAACGGCTATGTCCGGTCGCGGGCCATCGATTTCGGCATCAAGCCGCCGATGTTCGACACCCGCGACATCCATGTGCACGTGCCGGAAGGCGCGACGCCCAAGGATGGTCCGTCAGCGGGCATCGCCATGGCGACGGCGATCGTTTCGGTGATGACCGGCATTCCGGTCCGGCACGATGTCGCCATGACCGGCGAGATCACGCTGCGGGGCAGGGTGCTTCCGATCGGCGGCCTCAAGGAGAAGCTGCTGGCGGCGCTGCGCTTCGGCATCAAGAAGGTGCTGATCCCCATCGATAATGTCCGCGATCTCAAGGAGATCCCGGAGAACGTCACCAAGGGCCTTGAAATCGTACCCGTGAGCCGGATGGACGAAGTGCTCTCGCACGCGCTCATCCGCCAGCCCGAGCCGATAGAGTGGACATACGAGGAGCCCTCGAAAGCGGCTCCGGTCCCCGACCTGTCGCTCGATGGCGAGGAGGCCGGAACGGTCGCCCACTAGGCGGCAGATGAACTGGAAAAGCGGCGCCTCGAGCGCCGCTTTTTTTTCTGGGGACCGCGACCGGGGAATGCTGCCGTTACCTGGCAGTTCCCGCGCGCATTGATGGCTCCCATCAGCGCTTTGCATTTGTCAGCGGGCGCCGGACCGACTACCAAGCCCACCCTTTTGTTCCGAGGCTCGCGTGAACCGTCCGCTCATCATCATCCTCGCCGCCGTAATCCTGGACGCCATCGGGATCGGGCTGATCTTCCCCATCCTGCCGCGGCTCCTCGCGGACGTCACTCACGTCTCCAACATCGCGCCCTATGTCGGCTTGATGTACGCGCTCTACGCCGCGATCCAGTTCGTGTTCTCGCCGGTCCTCGGGGTCATGAGCGACCGGTTCGGACGCCGGCCGGTGCTGCTGGTTTCGCTCGCGGGCGCCGCGATCGATTATCTGTTCATGGCGTTCGCGC
The DNA here is from genome assembly GCA_044506585.1 of Hyphomicrobiales bacterium. GTDB lineage: Bacteria > Pseudomonadota > Alphaproteobacteria > Rhizobiales > Devosiaceae > Devosia_A. Next base: position 13,099 of record JBIQKK010000069.1, on the reverse strand, counting down.
CCGAGCTCTGGATGCTCGTCGTGGGCCGCGCCATTGCGGGGCTCACCAGCGCCAACATGGCCATCGCCACCGCCTACATCACCGACATCACGCCCGAGGATCAGCGGGCGCAGCGCTTCGGCATGTTCCACGCCATGTTCGGCATCGGCTTCATCATCGGGCCGGTCCTGGGCGGCCTGCTGGGCGATTTCTGGGTCCGGGCGCCTTTCATCGCGGCGGCGGTCCTCAATGGCCTCAACTTCGCCCTGGCCCTCTTCGTGCTGCCGGAATCGCGCCCGGGACGTCGCGACGTGAAGTTCGATTTCAAGGCGCTCAACCCGCTCGTCCCGCTCACCTGGGCCGTGCTGCTCCGTGGCCTGCTGCCGCTGCTGCTGGTGTTCTTCATCCTCAATTTCGTCGGCAACATGTACGGCACCGTGTGGGCGCTGTTCGGCGACGACGCGTTCCAGTGGAACGGTCTTATGGTCGGGCTGTCGCTCGCCGGCTACGGCTTGTTCCACGCCATGGTGCAGGCCGTGCTCCCCGGTCCCATCACCAGGCGCGTAGGCGAAAAGAACGCGCTTCTAATCGGTATGGCCTGTGAGTGTGCCGCGCTGGTTGCGGTGGGCTTTGCCACGCAGGGCTGGGTCGTCTTTGCCATGCTGCCGCTGTTCGCGATGGGTGGTATCGGCGTGCCGGCGCTGCAATCGCTGGCCACGCGGCAGGTCGGTGAGGACAAGCAGGGCCAGCTACAGGGCGTCCTGGCCTCGATCGTCTCATTGGGCTCGATCTTCGGGCCGCTCTATTTCGCGGCCTTCTATTTCGGCATCAAGGACTGGTGGCCGGGGCTGATCTGGCTCATCGGCATGGCGACCTATCTGCTGGCGATTCCGCTCATTCTGAGCATTCGGGGACGAACGGCGGTCCCGCAGGGGGTGTGAACTGGTGGAAAACCCCGGAAATCCGGGCTTTTTCGTCCAAATCCACCGGCTTTCCGGATTGACCCCCTGAGTTTGCGGGCCCATTAACGTCCGCGCGGTCGCGACATGGGCAGAAATGCCCGGATTTCCTTGCGTTGCGTGGGGAATCGTCAAATGGATGGCCGCGGTTCGGTTCGCCGAGAGGGCGGCCTTTTCACTGTGAGGAAACGCTATGAACAAGAACGATCTGATCGGCGTGGTCGCTGACGGGGCGGGGATCACCAAGGCACAGGCGGGTGAAGCCGTTGACGCGGTTTTCACGGCCATCACCGACTCGCTCAAGAAGGGCGACGAGGTTCGTCTGGTCGGCTTCGGCACATTCTCCGTGTCCAAGCGTAAGGCCTCGATCGGCCGCAACCCTGCCACGGGTGCGGAAATCAAGATTCCGGCCTCGATGCAGGCCAAGTTCAAGCCCGGCAAGGGCCTCAAGGATGCGATCAACTAACGCATCGTCCGAGCTCGAACATTCGGCGGCTCCGCGCATTCCATGCCGGAGCCGTTTGCTTGACGGGCAGGGGCCAAGCTCCTAGGTAAGCGCCCGTTCCGGCGGACACCCGGACGGGCGGTTAGCTCAGTGGTAGAGCATCTCGTTTACACCGAGAGGGTCGGCGGTTCGAGACCGTCACCGCCCACCAGACTCCCCTGCGAGAGTCGTGATCCGCGGGGGCTCTCACGCCGAAATGTTGGTTGTCGCTTTCCCGTGTTGACTTGGCCAATTGGCGCCGCTACACGGACGCCACGTTGCGCGGGGCAATAGCTTCCGTTTGCTGCGGGAGTAGCTCAGTTGGTTAGAGCGTCGGCCTGTCACGCCGAAGGTCGCGGGTTCGAGCCCCGTCTCTCGCGCCACTCCCCTCCTCATCCATGATCGCTGTGGCTTGAGCGCCACATCAGCTGCGCGCCTTATTGCGGCCTTCCTCGCGGCCCGTTCCGTTCACATTTCCAAACAAGTGTGACGGCGAACGGAACCGGCGAAGCGGCATGCGCATTACGGAGATCGACAGGGGCCATCCATGCAACGTGTAACGAGCTACGCCATTGCCGCGCTGCTTGCGGCCGTACCCGGCGGGGTATGGGCGGCGGACTCGTTTGACGTGCCCATGGCGCAATCGGCGCCGATTTCCTCGGGCGAGTTCGACTGGGATGGATTTTATGCCGGCGTTTTCGGCGTGGCGCAGTCGAGCCCCCTGGGCGGCGGACAATTGGGTATCGGCGTTGATCTCGGCGTGAATGCGCGATTCGAGTTCGTGCTCGTGGGCGCGGAAGTTGCCGTACAGGGCCTCGGCGGCGGTGCCGGCGGCGGCGCCTATGTCCAGACGCTGGGCCGCGTGGGCGTGGCCGCCAGCGACGATCTCATCATCTTCGGCGCCGGCGGCCTGGGGGCCGATTTCGGGCCGGTGGGCGGATCCGACGCGCTGCTGGGCGGCGGCGTTGAACTGGCGTTAACCGAAAGCGTGTCTTTGCAGGGCCAGTATCTGCACGGCTTTGCGCTCACCGGGGCCAATCCCAAGGACCAGGTTTCGGTCGGAGCGAATTTCCACTTCTAAAGGCGAGGCGGACACAATTTTGAGCACATTGCGACATCATTTGCGGAGCGAACGAGTCGGTTTGTGCTTTCAAATAGATACCCCGGGAGCTACTGTGGCGAATGGGGCACATAGGTGACGAAAAGGGGGCGAGGGCAATACTCCCATCAACCTTTAAGCGTTACATAGGCGCACAGGGACTCGCGCCTCCCAAGCGGTTCCGAACTAGACACTACGAAGGAATTCAAAATGCGTTCTCTCAAGCTTGCCCTGCTGGCAACCGCGGCCGTAGCCGCGCTCTCGTCGGCGGCTGCCGCTGCCGACCTCATCGTGGATGTTCCTATCGATACGCCGGTCATCGACAATAGCTTCTCCTTCGACGGTGCGTACATCGGTGCGTTCCTCCAGGGGCAGACCAACCCGGCCACGTTCGGCCTGGGTATCGACTTCGGTGTCAACGCGCTGATGGACAACCTCCTGCTCGGCGCCGAGATCGAAGGCACGGCGTCGCTCGGCGGCCATGCGTCGGCTCAGGTGACCGGTCGCGTCGGCGGCGCGATCTCCGACAGTGCGATCATCTACGGCTACTCCGGTCTCGGTACGCGGACCGTCACCAGCTTCTACGTGCCGATCGGTATCGGTGCGGAAGTCGCGGTGGCCGACAATGTCGGTCTCAAGGGCGAAGTGCAGTACAATTGGGATCTCACGGCAGCCGGCCAGAACTCGGTCGCGGCCAAAGTGGGTGTCAATTTCCACTTCTAATGAGTTTTCGCCCCGCAAGGGGAGAGGGCTTGGCAAGGGGCTCCGCTCGGCGGGGCCCCTTTGCATTTCACGCGGTAACCAAGGGTTAAGCCTAGAAAACAATTAAAGTTTTCGGCCAATTGTAGTCATTTGCGCGCGCAGGCAAAATCCAGGGGTCCCATGCAAAGACCTCCAAGGACCCCTAGCTATGAAACTCGCGCATTCAATCGTGGCCGGCGTTGCCCTGGCGGTGTCCTTCGCGACCGCGGCCACCTCGGCTGACCTTCTTACCCCCGTTGATCCGATCTACTCCCAGCCGCTCTTCGATTTCGAGGGCCTTTACGTCGGCGGCACGGCCGGCGGCGTGCTCTCGGGTACCCCGTCGGGCACGCTGGGCGGCGTGGTCGGTGCCAATTTCGCCGTCACTGACGGCATCATCGCCGGTGTCGAGTTCCAGGGGGACACGTACTGGAACGGCGGCGGCTATGCCGGCTACGACGCCCTCGGCCTCGGCCGGGTCGGCGGATTCCTCTCCGACAACACCATGATCTATGGCGACGTCGGCGCTGGCCTGAGGAACAATGCCGCGGTCTATGCGGTCGGCGGCGGCGTTGAAATGGCCCTGACCCAGCAGCTCAGCGCCCGCGGCGACCTCCAGGGCATCGGCGCATTCGGCGGCCTGCCGAACGCGGCCAAGGCGACGGCCGGCCTGATCTGGCACGTCGACTGACCACCCCGGTCGAATCGCGACTCGCACGGCGCCCGCGTGGCGCCGTTTCTTTTGCGGCAGGGCCCTCCGCAAAAAGCCGCGGGCAGGGGCTTTTGGGGCACCTGTTTTCCCTTGAATAGGCGAGGGGCGTGGGCTAAGCCCCATGCGTCGTCGCGCCGTCCCGCAGGCCCATCATTGCCCGCAGGCCCGCGCGCAGAAGGCCGGTCCTCTGCCGGCCGCAGAATAGGCTGCAGAATGAACGATCTGCTGAGCGATTACCTGCCGATTGTGATCTTCATCGGCATTGCGGGCGTGATTGGTCTGGCTCTTCTCCTCGCCCCGTTTATCGTCGCCGTGAAGAATCCCGACCCCGAGAAAGTGTCGGCCTACGAATGTGGGTTCGACGCCTTCGATGACGCGCGCATGAAGTTCGACGCGCGGTTCTATCTCGTGGCCCTCCTGTTCATCATCTTCGACCTCGAGGTTGCCTTCCTCTTCCCGTGGGCGGTCGCCTTCCGGGATGTGGGGCTGTTCGGCTTCTGGTCGATGATGATCTTCCTCGGCGTCCTCACCGTCGGCTTTATCTACGAGTGGCGAAAGGGCGCGCTCGAATGGGATTGAACGAGACGCTTATCGCGCCGCAGCCCAAGGGGATTCTCGATCCCCGGACCGGCAAGCCCATCGGCGCCGACGATCCCTATTTCGTCGAGATCAACAACGAGCTCGCCGACAAGGGCTTTTTGGTCACGGCCACGGACGAGCTCATCAACTGGGCCCGCACGGGCTCCCTCATGTGGATGACGTTCGGCCTCGCCTGCTGCGCGGTCGAGATGATCCAGATGTCGATGCCGCGCTACGACGTCGAACGCTTCGGCCTCGCCCCGCGCGCATCGCCGCGCCAGTCGGATGTGATGATCGTCGCCGGCACGCTGACCAACAAGATGGCTCCGGCCCTGCGCAAGGTCTACGACCAGATGCCCGGGCCGCGCTACGTCGTTTCGATGGGCAGCTGCGCCAATGGCGGGGGCTACTACCACTATTCGTACTCGGTCGTGCGCGGGTGCGATCGCATCGTGCCGGTCGACATCTACGTGCCCGGCTGCCCGCCGACGGCGGAAGCCTTGCTCTACGGCCTGCTGCTGCTCCAGAAGAAGATCCGCCGCACCGGAACGATCGAGCGGTAGGGCGCGATGGGGGATTCAGCAAACGTGACCGCCCTTCAGGAGCGCCTCGTGGCGCTGCTTGGCGACCGCATTGTCGCGCAGTCGATCGCGTTCGGCGAGTTGACCGTCCAGGTGCACCGCGAAACCATCGTCGACGTCATGAAACTGCTGCGTGACGATCCGGAGACGCGCTTCGTCTCGATCGTCGATGTCTGCGGGGCCGACTATCCCGAGCGCGAGGAGCGCTTCGAGGTCGTCTACCACCTGCTCAGCCCCTACAAGAACGTGCGCGTCCGGCTGAAGCTGCAGACCGACGCCGACACGCCGGTACCCTCGATCACGTCCGTTTTCCCGGGCGCCGACTGGTACGAGCGCGAGGCTTACGACTTCTTCGGCATCCTGTTCGCCGGCCATCCCGACCTCCGCCGCATCCTCACCGACTACGGCTTCGACGGGCATCCGCTGCGCAAGGACTTCCCCATGAGCGGCTATGTCGAGGTCCGCTACGACGAAGAACGCAAGCGCGTCGTCTACGAGCCGGTGAAGCTGCCCCAGGAATTCCGTCAGTTCGATTTCCTCAGCCCCTGGGAAGGCACGGAATACGTGCTGCCCGGTGACGAGAAGGCGAAACA
>JBIQKK010000069.1:0-7272 GCA_044506585.1 Hyphomicrobiales bacterium | reverse complement strand
GAGCGCCCCCATGTCTGAATCCGACGTCCGCAACTTCACGATCAACTTCGGGCCCCAGCATCCCGCGGCCCACGGCGTGTTGCGACTGGTCCTGGAACTCGACGGCGAAGTCGTTGAGCGGGTCGACCCGCATATCGGGCTTCTGCATCGCGGCACCGAAAAGCTGATGGAGGCCCGCACTTACCTCCAGAACGTGCCCTATTTCGACCGGCTCGATTACGTCGCGCCGATGAACCAGGAGCACGCTTTCTGCCTCGCGATCGAAAAGCTCGCGGGGATCGAAGTGCCGTTCCGCGGGCAGTTGATCCGCGTGCTCTACGCCGAAATCGGCCGGCTTCTGTCGCATCTGCTCAACTGCACGACGCAAGCGCTCGACGTCGGCGCTCTGACCCCGCCGCTCTGGGGGTTCGACGAGCGCGAAAAGCTCATGATCTTCTACGAGCGCGCCTCGGGGAGCCGCATGCATGCGGCGTACTTCCGTCCCGGTGGCGTGCACCAGGATCTGCCGCAGGACCTTATCGACGACATCGAAGCGTTCTGCGATCCCTTCCTCAAGGTCTGCGACGACCTCGAAGGGCTGCTGACCGGCAACCGCATCTACATGCAGCGCAATGCCGATATCGGCGTCGTCTCGGCCGAGGACGCCTGGAAGTGGGGCTTCTCCGGCGTCATGATCCGCGGTTCGGGCGTCGCCTGGGACCTGCGCAAGGCGCAGCCCTACGAGTGCTATGACCGTCTCGACTTCGATATTCCCATCGGCAAGAACGGCGATTGCTACGACCGCTATCTCGTCCGCATGGACGAAATGCGCCAGTCGATCCGCATCATGCGGCAGTGCATCGAGTTGCTGAACTCACCGGAAGGCAAGGGGCCCGTCTCTTCCGCGGACGGCAAGGTCGTGCCGCCCAAGCGCGGGGAGATGAAGCAGTCGATGGAGGCCCTCATCCATCACTTCAAGCTCTATACCGAAGGGTTCAAGGTGCCGGCGGGCGAAGTCTATTGTGCGGTCGAAGCGCCCAAGGGCGAGTTCGGCGTCTATCTCGTCTCCGACGGCACCAACAAGCCGTACCGGTGCAAGATCAAAGCCCCCGGCTTTGCGCATCTGAGCGGCATGGATTTCCTCACCAAGGGCCACATGCTGGCCGACGTGTCCGCAATCCTCGGCTCGCTCGATATCGTGTTCGGGGAGGTCGATCGCTGATGTCTGTCCGTCGCCTCGCCGCCGATCCTGTTCAACCCGCGACCTTCGCCTTCTCGCCGGAGAACCGGGCCTGGGCCGAAAAGGTCATCGCCCGCTATCCGGCCGGCCGCCAGCAGTCCGCGGTCATCCCGATCCTGTGGCGGGCGCAGGAGCAGGAGGGGTGGGTCACCCGCGCCGCCATCGAACACGTCGCGGACCTCCTCGGCATGGCCTACATCCGGGTGCTCGAAGTCGCGACGTTCTACACGCAGTTCCTGCTCAAGCCGGTCGGTTCGGAAGCCCACATCATCGTCTGCGGCACGACCCCCTGCATGCTGCGCGGCGCCGGCGACCTCATCGACGTCTGCCAGCACAAGATCGCGCACGATCCGCTCGAGGTGTCGGCCGACGGCAAGCTCAGCTGGGAAGAAGCCGAGTGCCTCGGTGCGTGCGTGAACGCGCCGATGATCATGATCGGCAACGACACCTACGAGGATCTGTCGCGCGAGCGGTTCGAGGAACTCGTCGAGGCGTTCCGTGCCGGCAACGGCAAGTCCATCCCGCCCGGCACGCAGGTCGCGCGCAAGAACTCGGCCGCCGAGGGGGGCGCGACGACGCTGCTCGAAGCGCCGACTGCCCAGCGCACCTACAAGCCGTTCCCGCCACCGGCTCCCCCGGCCGACGCTGCGCCTGCTGCCCCGGCACCCGCACCTGCACCTGCACCTGCACCGAAGGCTGCGGACGCCGAGCAGCCGACGAACAAGGGTCGCGGCAGCGAAATCTCACAAGAGGGTCTGCCCGCACTCAAGGAGCCGCTCGGCGCGCCCAAGCTCGCGGTCGAGACCGTGGAGGCGGAGCGCGGCAAAGCCAGCGCAGAATCCCACGCGGATGGCCAGCCCAATCGGGCCATGCGCGAAAACGCGACCGGCGCAGAGTCGTCGGGCGGAAAAATCGATGGCGGCAAGTCTCCGCGCAAACCGCGCGCCAAAAAGCCCACGCCGCCGGAGGGTAATGCCTGATGCTCGCCGACCAAGACCGCATCTTCACCAACCTCTATGGCCAGCACGACTGGACGCTGGCGGGCGCGCGGGCGCGCGGCGGCTGGCAGGGGACCAAGGGCTTCATCGACAACGGCCGCGACTGGATCACCAATGAGGTGAAGGGTTCGGGCCTGCGTGGCCGTGGCGGCGCCGGCTTCCCGACCGCGCTGAAATGGACCTTCATGCCCAAGGTCAGCGACGGCCGCCCGCACTACCTCGTCGTCAACGCCGACGAGTCCGAGCCGGGCACCTGCAAGGACCGCGAAATCCTGAGGCACGATCCGCACCATCTGGTCGAAGGCTGCCTCCTCGCCGGACGCGCCATGGATGCGCACACCGCCATCATCTATGTGCGCGGCGAGTTCATCCGCGAGCGCCAGCGCCTCGAGCATGCCGTGCAGGAGGCCTACGACGCGCGCCTCATCGGCAAGGACAACGTCCACGGCTGGGACTTCGACATCATCGTCCACCACGGCGCCGGCGCCTACATCTGCGGCGAAGAGACCGCGCTGCTCGAAAGCCTCGAGGGCAAGAAGGGCCAGCCGCGCCTGAAGCCGCCGTTCCCCGCAGCCATGGGCGTCTGGGGTTGCCCGACCACGGTCAACAACGTCGAATCCATCGCCGTCGTCCCCGAAATCCTGCGCCGCGGCGGTGCATGGTTTGCGGGCATCGGCCGGGCCAACAATACCGGCACGAAGCTGATGTGCGTCTCCGGCCACGTGAACAAGCCGGCGACTTTCGAAGAAGCCATGGGCATCACCTTCGAGGAGATGATCGACAAGCATTGCGGCGGCATCCGCGGCGGCTGGGACAACCTCCTCGCCGTGATCCCGGGCGGTGCGTCGGTCCCCTGCGTGCCGGCGGAAAAGATTCGCCACGCCATCATGGATTTCGACGGCCTCAAGGACGCCGGCTCGTCGCTCGGTACCGCCGCCGTGATCGTCATGGACAAATCCACCGACATCATCCGCGCGATCTGGCGCCTCTCGGCCTTCTACAAGCACGAGAGCTGCGGCCAGTGCACGCCCTGCCGCGAGGGCACGGGCTGGATGATGCGCGTCATGGAGCGCATGGTCGAAGGCCGCGCCCAGAAGCGCGAGATCGACATGCTGTTCGAGGTCACCAAGCAGGTCGAGGGCCACACCATCTGCGCGCTCGGCGACGCCGCCGCGTGGCCGATCCAGGGCCTGATCCGGAACTTCCGCCACGTGATGGAAGAGCGGATCGACCAGTACACCTACAACGCCGACGCCGATGGCGCCGTGCCCTCGATCGCGGCGGAGTAAGCGACATGGCCAACATCAAAGTTGATGGCAAGCTGGTCGAGGTTCCCGACTACTTCACGCTGATGCAGGCGGCCGAAGCGGCCGGCGCGGAGATCCCGCGCTTCTGCTACCACGAGCGCCTGTCGGTCGCCGGCAATTGCCGCATGTGCCTGGTCGAAGTGAAGGGCGGACCGCCCAAGCCGCAGGCGAGCTGCGCCATGTCCGTCAAGGACCTCCGCCCCGGCCCGAACGGCGAGCCGCCCGAAATGTTCACCAACACGCCGATGGTCAAGAAGGCCCGCGAAGGCGTGATGGAGTTCCTGCTGATCAACCATCCGCTCGATTGCCCGATCTGCGACCAGGGCGGCGAGTGCGACCTGCAGGACCAGGCCATGGCCTATGGCGTCGACAGCTCGCGGTTCGTCGAAAACAAGCGCGCCGTCGAAGACAAATATATGGGCCCCATCGTCAAGACGTCGATGAACCGCTGCATCCAGTGCACGCGCTGCGTCCGGTTCACCACCGAAGTCGCCGGCATCAGCGAGCTGGGCGCCATCGGGCGCGGCGAGGACCTCGAGATCACCACCTATCTCGAGCAGGCGCTGAGCAGCGAGCTTTCGGGCAATGTGGTCGACCTCTGCCCGGTCGGCGCGCTGACCTCCAAGCCATACGCCTTCCAGGCCCGCCCCTGGGAACTGGTGAAGACCGAATCCATCGACGTCATGGACGCCGTCGGCTCCAACATCCGGGTCGACAGCCGCGGCCGCGAAGTGATGCGCATCCTGCCGCGCGTCAACGACGCCGTGAACGAGGAATGGATCTCCGACAAGACCCGCCACGTGTGGGACGGCCTCAAGGCCCAGCGCCTCGATCGCCCCTATGTGCGCAACAAGGCCGGCAAGCTCCTGCCCGCGACGTGGGACGAAGCCTTCGCCGCGGTCGCCAAGGCCATCAAGGCCTCCGGCATGGGCAACAAGGTCGGCGCCATCGCCGGCGACCTCGCGGCGGTCGAGGACATGTACGCGCTCAAGGCGCTGATGACCGCGCTCGGTTCGGGCATGACCGACGTCCGCCCGCCGATGTCGGGCATCGATCCGTCGATGCCCCGCTCGGCCTATCTGTTCAACCCGACCATCGCGGGCATCGAAGAAGCCGACGCGATCCTCATCGTGGGATCGAATCCGCGCAAGGAAGCGCCGGTGCTCAACGCGCGCATCCGCAAGGCCTGGCGCAACCGCAGCGTCCCCGTCGCAGTCATCGGCGACCATGCGGACCTGACTTACGCCTACGATTATCTCGGCGACGACATTTCCGTCCTCGCACGCGTCGCCAATGGCGAAGGTTTCGGCGAGACGCTCCGCGCCGCCAAGAAACCACTGGTGATCGTGGGCGAGGGCGCAGTCTCGCACGGCGCCGCCTGGAACAAGCAGATCGGCCGCGACGTCATCGCGCTCGCGAGCAAGGCCGCCACGATGGGCGACACCGCCGAAGGCTGGAACGGCTATGCGCTGCTCCACAACGCGGCATCGCGCGTCGGCGGCATCGATATCGGCTTTGTGCCCCACAATGGCGGTGTGTGCTCGGCCGACCAGATCAAGCTCGCGGGCAAGGATGAGCTCGACGTGCTGTTCCTGCTGGGCGCCGACGAGTACGACACCCGGGCGATGGGCAAGGCGTTCGTCGTCTATGTCGGCACGCATGGCGATGCCGGCGCCCACCGCGCCGACGTGATCCTGCCGGCCGCCACCTACACCGAAAAGTCCGGCACCTACGTCAACACCGAGGGCAGGGTGCAGATCGCCGAGCGCGCCGTCTTCCCGCCCGGCGACGCCAAGGAAGACTGGGCGATCTTCCGCGCCCTCAGCGCGGTGCTGGGCATGCCGCTGCCGTTCAACTCGCTGCGCGCGCTGCGCCAGGCGATGTATGCCGAGTTCCCGCATCTGGCGCAGGTCGATCAGATCGTGCCCGCCGGCATCGAGGGCATCCGCGAGCTCGCGGGCCGCCCGATCAAGACCGAGAGCGCCAGGCTCACCTCGCCGATCGGCGACTTCTACCTGACCAACCCCATCGCGCGCGCGTCGGCCATCATGGCCGAATGCTCGCAGATGCAGGCCGGTCTCAAGCAGGCCGCGGAGTAAGCGATGGAATTCGTCGTCTCAGCGCTGGATTATCTGCTCGGCATCCCGGTCCTCGGCTGGGGCGAGCAGGTGGGCTTCGTCTATAAGGGCCTGTTGTTCCTCGTCGCGCTGCTGATCTTCACCGCCTATGTGCTGCTCGCCGACCGCAAGATCTGGGCGGCCGTCCAGGTGCGCCGCGGTCCCAACGTCGTCGGGCCCTTCGGCCTGCTGCAGTCGTTCGCGGACCTGTTGAAGTTCGTCTTCAAGGAACCTGTCATTCCGGCGAGCGCCGACAAGGTCGTCTTCTTCATCGCGCCGCTGGTGACGTCGGTGCTGGCGCTCTCGGCCTGGGTGGTCATTCCCATCAATGCCGGCTGGGCGCTCGCCGATATCAATGTCGGCGTCCTCTACATCTTCGCCATCAGCTCGCTCGGCGTCTACGGCATCATCATGGCCGGCTGGGCGTCCAACTCGAAATACGCGTTCCTGGGCGCGCTGCGCTCGGCCGCGCAGATGGTGAGCTACGAGGTCTCGATCGGCTTCGTCATCATCACCGTGCTGCTCTGCGTCGGTTCGCTGAACCTCAGCGACGTCGTGACGGCGCAATACGAGATGGGCCTTGCCCATCTGCTCGGGGTGCCGTGGCTCAGCTTCCTCAACTGGTTCTGGCTGCCGCTTTTCCCCGTGTTCGTCATCTTCTTCATTTCCGCGCTGGCCGAGACGAACCGGCCGCCTTTCGACTTGCCCGAAGCCGAATCCGAACTCGTCGCGGGCTTCATGGTCGAATATTCCTCGACGCCCTACCTGCTGTTCATGCTGGGCGAGTACATCTCCATCCAGGTGATGTGCGCCATGACCGTCATCTTCTTCATGGGCGGCTGGGCCTCGCCGATCGACCTGCCGGCCTTCACCTGGATCCCGGGCGTCATCTGGTTCATCCTCAAGCTGTCGCTGGTCTTTTTCATGTTCGCGATGGTGAAGGCGTTCGTGCCGCGCTACCGCTACGACCAGCTGATGCGTATCGGCTGGAAGACGTTCCTGCCCATCTCGCTGATCATGGTCATCATCGTCGCCGGCGTGCTGCAATACACCGGCTGGGGCTGGCACGGAGGGACCCTCTGATGCGCGCACTTTCCGTCCTCAACGGCCTGCTGCTTCGCGAATTCGTCGGCGCGTTCTTCCTGTCGATGCGCTACTTCTTCGCGCCCAAAAAGACCATCAACTACCCCTTCGAGAAGATGCCGTACTCGCCCCGCTTCCGTGGCGAGCACGCACTGCGCCGCTATCCCAACGGCGAAGAGCGCTGCATTGCCTGCAAGCTGTGCGAAGCGATCTGCCCGGCGCAGGCCATCACCATCGAGGCCGGTCCGCGCCAGAACGACGGCACGCGCCGCACCGTCCGCTACGACATCGACATGGTCAAATGCATCTATTGCGGCATGTGCCAGGAGGCCTGCCCCGTGGACGCCATCGTCGAGGGGCCGAACTTCGAGTTCGCCACCGAAACCCGCGAAGAACTCTACTTCAGCAAGGAAAAGCTCCTCGCCAATGGCGACCGCTGGGAGCGCGAAATCGCGCGCTCCATGGCGCAGGACGCTCCGTACAGGTGACATGACATGACCCTTGCCCTGTTCTTCTTTTATGTCTTCGCGGTCGTCGCCGTCGCTTCG
>JBIQKK010000165.1:0-2244 GCA_044506585.1 Hyphomicrobiales bacterium | reverse complement strand
GGAGGTAGTGGCCGGGCTTGCCGAGCTTCAGCAGCTCGCCGCCGGCGACGAGCCTCGCGCCTTCTTTCTTGCCGATCTCGATATAGTCGGTGTCCTGCTTGAGCTGGCTCGGATCGACGACCGGGCCGATCTCGACGCCCTTCTCGAGCGCATCGCCGACCTTGAGATTGCGCACGCGCTCGCTGAGCGCTTCGACGAATTTGTCGTGGATCCCCTCGGTGACGATGACGCGCGAGGACGCGGTGCAACGCTGGCCGGTCGAGAAGAACGCCGACTGCGCAACCGTTTCGACCGCGACCTTGAGGTCGGCGTCGTCGAGGACGATCGTGGGGTTCTTGCCGCCCATCTCGAGCTGGAACTTGCGCATCACCTTGACGCTGGCTTCGGCGACGCGCTTGCCGGTGCCGACCGAGCCGGTGAAGGTGACCGCAGCGATGTCCTTGCTGTCGAGCATCGCCTGGCCCACGACCGAGCCGCGGCCCATCACGAGGTTGAGCACGCCCTTGGGCAGGCCGTTGCGGTGGAGGATATCGACGATGGCCCACGAGCAGCCCGGCACGAGGTCCGCGGGCTTGAAGACCACGGTGTTGCCGTAGCAGATCGCCGGAGCGATCTTCCATGCGGGGATGGCGATCGGGAAATTCCAGGGCGTGATGATGCCCACGACGCCGACGGCTTCGCGCGTGATCTCGACGCCGACGCCGGGACGGACCGAGGGAACGATCTCGCCCGACAGGCGCAGCGCCTCGCCGGCGAAGAATTCGAAGATCTGGCCGGCGCGGGTGACCTCGCCGATACCCTCGGGCAGCGTCTTGCCCTCCTCGCGGCTCAGCAGCGCGCCGAGCTCTTCCTTGCGCGCCATGATCTCATGGGCGGTCTTGCTCAGGACGGAATGCCGTTCCAGCAGGCCCGAGCGCGACCAGGCGGGGAAGGCCGCCTTGGCCGCCGCGATGGCGCGCTGGACGTCGTCGGCGCTGGCACGGGCGTAATGGCCGATGATCTCGTCGGTGTTGGAGGGGTTGATATTGGGCGAGCCGTCGCCCCCCACCCACTCGCCGTCGATCAGATTCTTGTGCAGGTCTTCCATGTCATTGGTCCTTAATTGAGCAGCCCGGCCTTGCTGAGGTCGCGCATGAGATGGCTCGCGCCGTAAGTCCAGGGCGGGCATTCGGTGGAAAGGCGCACGCGGTTGCGCAATGCACCAAGCAGCGGAGTCGAGATTGTGACGATGTCATTGGGCTTGTGGGTGAAGCCCTTGCCGGCGCCGCCGCGATCCTTCACCGGCGCGAACATCGTGCCCAGATAAATCACGAAGCCGTCCGGATATTGGTGATGGCGCCCGATCGCCGCCGCAACGATCGATTCGGGCGGCCGGGAGATCTGGCTCATCGAGCTCTCGCCTTCGAGCACGAACCCGTCCTCACCCGTGACATTGAGCGAGATCACCGAGCGCTTCACGTCCTCGAGCGAGAAGCCCGCGTCGAACAGGCGGATGAACGGGCCGAGCGAAGCGGAGGCGTTGTTGTCCTTGGCCTTCCCCAGCAGCAGCGCCGAGCGGCCTTCGACGTCGCGCAGATTGACGTCGTTGCCGAGCGTCGCGCCGATGATCTTGCCGGCGCTGGTCACCACCAGCGCCACTTCGGGCTCCGGATTGTTCCATTCCGAGATCGGCAGCACGCCGACATCGGCCCCCGGCCCCACCGAGGACATCGGCTGGCACTTGGTGAAGATCTCGGGGTCCGGCCCGATGCCGACTTCGAGATACTGGCTCCACACGCCCCGGGCGATCAGCGCCTGCTTGACCTGCATGGCGCCCTCGGACCCCGGCACGAGCTTGCTGAGGTCGGTGCCGATCAGCGTGGTGATTTCCCCGCGCAGGGCGTCGGCCTTGGCCTTGTCGCCGCGCGCCTGTTCCTCGATCACCCGCTCGAGCAGCGACACGACGAAGGTGACGCCGGCGGCCTTCACCGCCTGGAGGTCGATGGGCGAGAGGAGCCAGGGGGTGCCCTCGGCGAAGGCGCCGACTGCGCTGTTGGCCGCAACGTCCGCCGCGGACCCGATATCGGTGCCGCCGGCCCCCGCGACATAGCCCGCGGGATCGTCAAGTTCGCAGATATCCCGGACGGTCGGTGCCTGCGCCGAGGTGATGTCGAGCACGCGGCCTTCGCGCACGGTCACCACACGCGGATAGGCAAATCCGGGGACCCGGGCCCGTCCCAAAAGCAGTCCTTCGGCAGGCAGGAT
>JBIQKK010000068.1:11745-15060 GCA_044506585.1 Hyphomicrobiales bacterium | reverse complement strand
CCGAGGGCATCGACTTCCGCCACGTGCGCGGCGCCGAGCTGTCCGAACTCCAGCCTGGTCTCTCGCCACTCATCACCTGCGGCACCTTCATCCCGAAATGGCAGACGGTGTCCGACCCCTATGACTACGCTTTGGCCGTGGCCAGGGTGGCAACGGAACGCGGCGCAAGTTTCCGCAAGGCCGAAGTCACGCAGTTGCGCCCGCAGGACGATGGCGTGATACTCGAACTTACCGGCGGCTCGGCCCTCCGCGCCCGGCAGGTCGTCGTCGCCGGCGGCGCCTGGTCCCATCGGCTGACGCGGCCGCTTGGCGACGACATCCCCCTCGAAACCGAGCGCGGCTACAACACGACCCTCCCCGGCTACAGCTTCGACCTCAAGCGCCAGCTCTTCTTCGGCGGCCACGGCTTCGTTGTGACACCCCTCGCCAGTGGCATCCGCATTGGCGGTGCCGTCGAGCTGGGCGGCTTGACCCTGCCCCCCAACTTCAAACGCGCCGACGCTATGCTTCACAAGGCCGCGAGGTTCATGCCCGGCCTCGCCACGACCGGCGGCCGTCAGTGGATGGGGTTCCGCCCCTCGCTGCCCGACAGCCTGCCCGCCATTGGCTTCTCGCGCCGATCCCGCAATATCGTCTATGCTTTCGGCCACGGCCATCTGGGGCTGACCCAGTCCGCCGGCACGGGCAAGCTCGTCGCCGAACTGCTGACCGGCGCGCCGCCCTCGCTCGACCTCATGCCCTTCTCGCCCCAGCGTTTCTGAGACCATCCATGTCGCGTCACATCTTCACCTGCATCGACGGTCACACCTGCGGCAACCCCGTGCGCCTGGTTGCCGGCGGCGGGCCGCTGCTCAAGGGCGCGACCATGATGGAGCGGCGCGCGGATTTCCTCGCCAACCACGACTGGATCCGCAAAGGCCTGATGTTCGAGCCCCGCGGCCACGACGTGATGAGCGGTTCGATCCTCTACCCACCAACCCGCGACGATTGCGATATCGCGATCCTGTTCATCGAGACCTCTGGCTGCCTCTATATGTGCGGTCACGGCACCATCGGTACCGTCACGATGGCGATCGAGAACGGCCTGATGACGCCCCGGACACCGGGCGTCGTGAACCTCGACGTCCCCGCCGGCAAGGTCGTTGCCGAATACACGATGGATGGTGAGTATGTGGACAATGTCCGCCTGACCAACGTGCCGAGCTTCCTCCACTCGCGGGATCTCGAGATCGACGCTCCCGGTCTCGGCAAGCTCACGGTCGATGTCGCCTATGGCGGCAACTTCTATTGCATCGTCGATGCTCAGGAGAACTTCACCGACATCGCCGACTACACCGTGGGCGACCTTCTCCGCTGGAGCCCCGGCCTGCGCACCGCAATGAACGAGCGCTACGAATTCGTGCATCCGGAGAACGCAGGCATTCGCGGTTGCACGCACATCCTGTGGACCGGCAGGCCCACCAAGCCCGGTTCGACCGCGCGCAATGCCGTCTTCTACGGCGACAAGGCGATCGACCGCTCACCCTGCGGCACGGGCACGTCTGCGCGCATGGCCCAATGGTACGCTCGCGGCAAGCTCAAGGTGGGCGATACATTCAACCACGAGTCCATCATCGGCTCCGTCTTCAACGGCCGCGTCGAAGAGGCCGTACGGGTTGGCAACTACGACGGCATTGTCCCCTCCATCGCGGGCTGGGCGCGCCAGACCGGACTCAACACCATCTATATCGACGACCGCGATCCCTTCGCCCACGGCTTCTCACTGGTCTGACGCTCATGAAAATCACCGCGATCAAGGTCTATCAGGTCGATCTCCCCCTCCGCGAAGGCCGCTACAACTGGTCCGGCGGCAACTTCATGGAAGTGTTCGACTCGACGGTGGTCGCCATCGAAACCGACGCCGGAATCACCGGCTTTGCCGAGTGCTGCCCGCTGGGCTCCGCCTACCTGCCGTCCTATGCCAAGGGCGTACGCGCAGGCATCGATGAAATCGCGCCCAGGTTGATCGGCTGGGACCCGACCGATCTCTGGCCGCTCAATCACCACATGGATGCGGTCCTTCGCGGCCACCCCTATGTGAAGGCACCGATCGACATTGCCTGCTGGGATATTCTGGGCAAGGTCGCAGCTCTGCCCGTGTATAAGCTTTTGGGCGGCGCGGCTCAGGACAAAGTCGCGCTCTACCGCGCCATCAGTCAGGAAGACTCCGCGGTGATGGCGCAGAAGATCGCCGGCTATCGCGCCGAGGGCTACACGAAATTCCAGCTCAAGGTTGGCGGCGACCCCAATGACGACATCGCGCGTATCCGCGCCTGCCGGGCCATTCTCGAACCCACCGACATCCTCGTTGCCGATGCGAACACCGGCTGGACAATGGCGGACGCCGCGCGCGTCGTGAACGCGGTCGCCGATCTCGACGTCTATGTCGAGCAGCCATGCATGAGCTATGAGGAGAGCGTTTCCGTTCGGCGGCGCACGGCCCTCCCCTTCGTGCTCGATGAGAACATCGGATCGGTGGGCGATCTGGTGAAGGGCATCGCCGACGACGCGTTCGACATCATCAATCTCAAGATCAGCAAGGTCGGCGGGCTGACCAAGGCGCGCCAGATGCGCGACCTGTGCGTTTCGTCGGGCATTCCCATGACGATCGAGGACACCTGGGGCGGCGACATCGTCACCGCAACGATCGCTCACCTTGCACGGTCCACGCCGGAGAAATTCTGCTTCACCGCCACGGACTTCAATTCCTACGTCACGGTCTCCATCGCGGACGGCGCGCCGCAACGCGAGAATGGATTCATGACGGCCCCTGACACACCGGGGCTCGGCATCACACCGAAATGGGACGTTCTGGGCCAGCCGGTCCAGGTGATCGCATGAGGACCAGCCGCTCGATCCACATCGTGGCCTGTCACGCCGAGGGTGAAGTCGGCGATGTGATCGTCGGTGGTGTGGCGCCGCCTCCCGGTGAAACACTGTGGGAACAATCGCGCTTCATCGCGCGCGACGAAACACTGCGCAACATCGTGCTCAACGAGCCGCGAGGCGGTGTATTCCGGCACGTCAATCTGCTGGTGCCGCCAAAGAGCCCCAGGGCGCAGATGGGCTTCATCATTATGGAGCCGGCCGACACGCCGCCGATGTCGGGCTCCAATTCGATCTGCGTGGCGACCGTACTGCTCGATACGGGTCTTGTACCGATGACCGAGCCCGAGACGCGGCTGGTTCTCGAGGCGCCCGGCGGCCTCGTCGAGATCGTGGCGCAATGCAGGGACGGCAAGGCTGAACGTATCACCGTCGTCAACGTACCAAGCT
>JBIQKK010000068.1:0-11645 GCA_044506585.1 Hyphomicrobiales bacterium | reverse complement strand
GCGCAATGCAGGGACGGCAAGGCTGAACGTATCACCGTCGTCAACGTACCAAGCTTTGCCGACAAGCTCGGCGTGCCGCTCGAAGTCGAGGGGCTGGGCACGCTCACCGTGGACACCGCCTATGGCGGCGACAGCTTCGTCATCGTCGATGCCCCTGCCCTGGGCTTTTCTATCTCACCCGACGAAGCACGCGAGCTCGCGGAGACCGGCATGCGGATCACAAAGGCTGCCAACGAGCAACTCGGATTCTCTCATCCCACCAATTCGGATTGGAACCACATCTCCTTTTGCCAATTCGCCATGCCGGTAGCACCGGAGAATGGCATGCTGGCCGCCGCCAACGCGGTAGCCATCCGTCCGGGCAAGATCGACCGTTCGCCGACGGGCACGGGCGTATCGGCCCGTATGGCAGTCATGCGGGCAAGTGGGCAGATGCAGGTCGGCGACCGCTATCTCGCGCGCTCGATCATCGGCTCGGAGTTCTTGGGCCGCATCGAAGCCGACACGACGCTGGCCGGTAAATCGGCCATCATCCCCTCGATCACTGGACGCGCCTGGATCAGCGGCACGCGCATCGAAATGATCGATCCCGCCGATCCGTGGCCCCAGGGCTATCGTCTCGCCGACACCTGGCCCAGGATGCCCCAATGACCGCGCGCATTCCCTACGACGAGTTGTGGGCGCTGCTGCGCGCCATCTTCGTCAACCATGGCTGCCCCGATCGTGTCGCCGATCTTCTCGCGACCAACATGGCGGGTGCCGAACGCGACGGCGCGCACAGCCACGGCATCTTCCGCATCAAGGGGAACCTGGCATCAATCGACACCGGCTGGCTCGATCCGAAGGCGGTGCCGGTGATCGAGGACGTCGCGCCGGGCATGCTGCGCGCCGATGGCAGAAACGGCTTTTCGCTGCCGGTGCTCGACCTCGCCGCCGAGCCGCTGATGGCCAAGGCGCGCAGCAATGGCATCGCGATCCTGACGGTACGCAAAGCCCATCACTTCAGCGCACTTTGGCCCGACATCGAACCGTTTGCGCGGGCGGGCTTCCTGACGCTGGCAATGGTCAATTCAATGGCCAGCGTCGTGCCGCATGGGGGACACAGAAAGGTGTTCGGGACGAACCCGATGGGCTTGGGCGTGCCCCGTGACGGGGGCGACCCTCTGGTTTTCGACCAGGCCTCGAGCGCAATGGCGAACGGCGACGTGCAAATCGCTCGCCGCGAAGGCCGGCAGTTGCCGCCGGGCACCGGCATCGACAAGCACGGGAATCCCACGACCGATCCCGGCGCCGTGCTCGACGGCGGCGCACTCCTGCCGTTCGGCGGGCACAAGGGCTCGTCCATTGCCATGATGATGGAGATCATGGGTGCAGCATTGGCGGGCAGCGACTATTCATTCGAGATCGACTGGAGCAACTATCCCGGCGCCGCAACGCCTCACGGCGGCCAGACCTACATCCTGATCGATCCCATGCGCGGCGCGGTAAACTCCTTTGCGGACCGCATCGAAATTCTGATCCAGGAGATCCATGACGCTGGTCAGTCGCGTCTCCCGGGCGACCGCCGGTACGCCAATCGCCGCGACTCGATGGCGAAGGGTATTCCCGTCGACGACGCGGCCTTGGCGGAGATCCGGCGGCTGGCCGCTGGGGTCTAAGCAGACCCAGACTACGTTCCTGCCGAACTCGCCAGCAACTCCGCGTTTCCGCCCGACGCCGTGGTATCGATGCAGATGTGGCGCTCGAGGATCAGCCGGCCGGCATCTGCCTCGCTGGCAATCAGCGGGACGATGGGACCATCGCGACGAGCCAGAGCCTGACGCCAGGGCTTCAGCGCTTCGGAGGTGCCGAAATACATGACCGCATCGACGGCGAGTCCCGCTTCGATGACCGCAGGCGCGAGGCGCCGCTCGACGCCCCCGATCGTGGCACCGTCCTTCCCCAGGTCCTCGGCAATGCGTGGACCGCCATACGCGACGACCAGCACCGCATTGCCGTGCGCCAGTGCGAGTTGGACTTGCCGCCGGGCCGATGCCTCGTCCGGTCCGAGACAAAGCACCACGCCGCGCGGATGGATTTCGAGCACATTGGACTCGCCCGTTGGACCAGGCATTTTCTGGCGTCTAACGGCAGGTGCTTGCTTCTCATAGGCCGCGCGCACTTCATCGACCGCAGCGATCGCGTAGCCGATCGATAGGCCCGACATCACGTTGACGGCGGTAGCGGGTGGCGCCTGATCCAGCGGCCGCGTAAGCCGCGGCAGATAATGGGGCCCACCGGCCTTCGGACCGGTACCCGACAGGCCCTCTCCACCAAAGGGCTGCGACCCCACCACCGCGCCGATCTGGTTGCGATTGACGTAGATATTGCCGGCCCGGATGCGGCTCGACACATGTTCCACGCGTGCGTCTATCCGGGTGTGAAGGCCGAAAGTCAGCCCGTAACCGGCAGCGTTGATGTCGGCTATGACGCTGTCGAGTTGGTCGGCACGAAAGGTTGCGACATGAAGCACCGGGCCGAAAATCTCTTCCGCGAGATCGGCGATACCGTTGACCTTGAGCACGGCAGGACCGACGAACGTCCCGCCGATCGGCGCCGGCAATTGCTTGAGCACGGCGCTCCTTGCGGCAAATGTATCGATGTGCGCCTGAATCTTGTCCCGCGCCCGCGCGTCGATCAGTGGCCCAACGTCGGTGGCCAGCACCGCCGGGTCGCCAACCGCAAGCTCATCCATCGCGCCGAGCAGCATTTCGAGGACGCGCTCGGCGGTCTCTTCCTGCAGGTAGAGAATGCGAAGGGCCGAGCAACGCTGGCCGGCGCTTTGGAAAGCGGAGCTCACGATATCGCGCACCGCCTGTTCAGGCAGGGCTGTGGAGTCGACGATCATTGCATTGATGCCGCCGGTCTCGGCGATCAGCGGCGCTCCGGGCGCAAGCTTGTCCGCCATAGCGCTGTCGATGGCCTTGGCCGTCGCATATGAACCGGTAAAGACGACGCCGTCGATGCGTGCGTCCGAAGTCAGGGCCGCCCCGACGGTACTGCCGCGACCGACCAGCAGTTGCAACACGTCTTCCGGTACACCGGCCTCGTGGAGGAGTTGGGTCGCGCGTGCCGCGATCAACGGCGTGGCCTCCGCCGGCTTCGCCAGCACCGCGTTGCCCGTGACCAGCGCGGCCGCGATCTGGCCGGTGAAAATCGCGAGCGGGAAATTCCACGGCGAAATGCAGGTGACGACCCCGAGCGGTGCGCTGGGAGGCGACTGCTCGGCCTCCAGGGCGTAATAGCGCAGGAAATCGACGGCCTCGCGCACCTCGCTCACGGCATCGGCAAGCACCTTCCCGGCCTCACGGGCGCAAAGCACGTAGAGTTCGGCAGCATTGGCTTCGTAGAGGTCGGCGGCGCGGCGGAGGATATCTGCGCGCTCGGTGACGGGTCGTCCGCTCCAGCCGGTGATCGCCTCACGGGAACGCGTGATGGCAAGGTCGATGGCTTCCGGGTCGGCACCGTGCGCAAGTCCCACCTCTTCCCCTGTCGCAGGGCTGACGATCTGGAACTGCTCGCCGCCGCCCTCAATGCCGGCGGTCCATTGAGAGTGCCAAAAGCCTTCGCGTTCGTTGTCGAGCGCCGACATGGCGAGTGGGTCGGTTATGTCGAGCCCGCGCGAATTGCGCCGCCCTTTGAAGAGGTCGGCCGGAGCAGTGATCCGGTCCGGTTCCAATGCCGTTTCGAACGGATCGCGCGCAACCAGGCTCGCCGGAACATCGCGGTCGGCGATCATGTTGACGAAAGACCCGTTGGCACCGTTCTCGAGCAGGCGGCGGACCAGATAGGCCAGCAAATCCGCGTGCCGGCCGACCGGAGCGTAAATGCGTGTCTTGGTCCCGTACTCGTCCTTCAGGATCTCATGCAGACGCTCCCCCATGCCGTGCAGGCGCTGGAACTCGTACTGCGTCGTCTCCACGCCGAGGGTATTCACCAAATGCAGGACCGCCGCGGCCGTGTGAGCATTGTGCGTCGCGAATTGCGGATAGATCCGGTCGCGCAGATTGAGCAGCCTGCGGGCGTTGGCGATGTAGCTGACATCGGTCGCCGCCTTGCGCGTGAAGACCGGGAACCCCTCGAGGCCCAGCACCTGCGCGCGCTTGATCTCGGCATCCCAGTAGGCGCCTTTGACCAGCCGCACCATCAGCCTTCGATCCAGCTTTTCGGCGAGCGCATAGACCCAGTCGATGACGTGGGCGGCGCGAGGCCCATAGGCCTGGACGACGATCCCGAAACCATCCCAACCATCAAGACGCGGGTCGGCGAGCACGGCCTCGATCACGTCCAGCGACAGGTCCAGCCGCTCCGCCTCCTCGGCATCGATGTTGAACCCCATATTCGCCCCGCGGGCCATCAGCGCGAGGGCAAGCGTGCGCTCGACCAGCTCATTCATCACACGCCCGCGCTTGCTGAATTCATAGCGCGGATGGAGCGCCGAGAGCTTGACCGACACCCCCGGATTGTCGCGCACGCTCTGCGCCTTGCACCGCGTCGCGATCACCGCAATGGCCTCGGCATAGGCCGTCCGGTAGCGCCGTGCATCCGCCTCCGTGCGCGCCGCCTCTCCCAGCATATCGTACGAGAACGTGTACCCCCGCGCCTCGGCACCGTAGGCGATACCGATGGATTCCTCGACGGTGCGCCCTAGTACGAATTGGCTTCCTAGGATTCGCATAGCCTGCAAAACCGCCGCCCGGATCACCGGCTCGCCCAGCCGCTGCACAAACGAGCGCACCGTCCCCGCCAGCCCCGCTCCAGCGTCCTTCAGCACCTCCCCCGTGAGGGTCAGCGCGAGCGTAGAAACGTTGACCAGCAAGGGGTTAGCCGGATCGAAATGCTCAAGCCACCGCGCGGAAGCGATCTTGTCCTCGATCAGATCGTCCATGGTCACCGCATCCGGCACCCGCAACAGCGCCTCCGCGAGGCACATCAGCGCGATACCTTCAGTCGTCGACAGCGAATACTCGCTGAGGAAGCTTTCGAGCATCCCCGCCGAAAGTCCTGCCCGGACCTGCTCGACGAGACTGGTTGCACTGGCGCCGATCTGGCCACGTGCCGCGTCGTCGAGCGCCGCATCGGCTATCAGACGTTTGATCGCCGCATGATCGGAGATCAGCGCCTCGCGCATGGATTTGCGGATGGACTCGAGGGACATGGCACCGGTCTGATTCATCACTGGGGCCGATGATAGCCCGCCCTCGCGCAAGGGTCACGCCGCCTCGGGTTCCGGCATCACGGGTGGATCCTAGAGAACCTTCGTGACCTTCAGGAAGTCGGCGCGCTCGGCATTGGCCTCCTTGATGGCCCCTTCCGAACCCAGCACAACCACGCGACCCTGGGCTGCTACCTGCTCCAGAACGTCTGCGAAGCGCTTTGCATCGGCGGAAGTGGCACCCAGGATTTCCTCGCGCCGCCGCTGGCGGTTCTCCTCGGTGTTGCCGGTGAGTTCCCACATCAGCGAAGTAAACCCCTTCGCGTCCGGGAGGCGGTAGGTATCAATCGCCCCAATGGCTCCAATAATCGACCTGACCAGATCCTGTTCGCCAATCCCTTCGCGCAGATAATTCGCCGCACCGTCATAGGCCGCGAGCGTCTCGAGAAGGTTGGGGTCGCGATAGGACGTGAACACAAAGCTGCCTGAGAAGGGATCGAAGCTCGAGCTGCCCCCATACGCACCACCCTGCACACGCACTTTGTCCCATAGATAGGTCGTGTTGAGGTGGCGCATCGCGACAACGGTTGCGCCAGTATGGCGATAGCCGAGGCTATAGAGATTGGCGCCCTTCGCGACGTAATTGACCTGTGCCGGGAAAGTCAGGCCCTCATCGGCGGGAGCTGACGCAGTCCAAGTGTGTACCGGCGCTTCGACAGCCGGCAGACCTGCCACAAAATCCGCTAGCTTGGGTTCAAAGGCCTTCCACAGCCCCGCTTCGGTAGTGACGTTGACCACCAATGCCGTGCGATCGACCAAAAGATCGCGCAACGCATAGAGGGCCGCCTTGATTTTGAGCCACCCCTGATCGCTGTCGATGTCCTTGATGAGCTCACGCAGGAAAAACAAATAGGAAATGCCGCTCGAAAGCTCGTTGATGGCCGCGGCCGGATTGAATGAGGCGCCCAAACGGCCGGCCACGATACCGTTTCCCCGGCCAGCAAGTCCTGATTCGAACCCGGCCTTTTCCTCGAGCGCCATCTGCTTGATGCGCTCGCGGTTGTCGAGACGCGCGGTTGTAAGGACGTCAGTGATGATACCCAGAAGGTCATCGGCCTTGTCGGGTACTACCTTCCCCCGCACAAAGAGCCACGCGGCGACGCTGGTCGTGTCGCGCATCATCGAGATCGAGCGGCTCGCGCCGACCCCGCCCGTCGACCGTCCGATCCGCTGCGTCAAGGCGACGAAATCATCCTTGGCCGTGCCGGTCTGAAACAGCCCTCGAGAGAACAAGGACAGATAGGGCACGAGCGCGGCAGGAACCCGGCGAAGGTCGAAGGCTAGATCGAGATAGATAATGCCGTTGGTCGGGAGCGGGTGGGTGTAGAGGCGGGCTCCGGCGATTTCGCCGCGCTCGATCGGGATCGCTTTGTTGGTGCGCTCGAGGTCGGCAAGACCGAGGGAGGGAATCTTTGCAAGTGCTTCGGGCGGATCGGTCGCTTCCTGTAGCGCCTTGAGGCGCGCGGTGGATTCGACAATTGCCTCTCGACCGCGTTCATCCAGTGAAGCAGCAGCTTCGTCAAGGCGCGCCCGTTCCTCCGCCCGTTCGCGCTCGGCAAGCGATGCATCTGCCTTGAGCAACACTGTCACCCGATGCGTATTGCCGCTCAGTCGTTCGGCGATGAGCCGCTCGAATACCTGCTCGCCCGCTGCCACCCTCGCCTTCAGCGCGGTCAGCGGCTGCTCGTAGGTCAATGCCTCGAAGGGATCGCCCCCATGAAGCCAGTTTCGCATCGTGCGAAACATCAACGCCATGCCTCGCGGGAATGAACCGGTATTGTTTTCGCGGAGCGCGAATTCGAGTGAGTTCATCGAGGCTTCGACGGTGAGCGGATCGATGCCGTCGCGTGCGAGCCGGTCGAGCGTCTCAAGGATCAGTGTTTCGACCTTGCTGCCGTCGCCTTCATCGATCCCCTTGAGACCGACCGT
The DNA here is from genome assembly GCA_044506585.1 of Hyphomicrobiales bacterium. Classification (GTDB taxonomy): domain Bacteria; phylum Pseudomonadota; class Alphaproteobacteria; order Rhizobiales; family Devosiaceae; genus Devosia_A. The sequence goes on along the minus strand of JBIQKK010000068.1, from coordinate 4,462 downwards.
GAAATAAGGCTGGCGGAGATCCTCCGCGAGGCCGGAACCGGTGAGGCCCTCACCCAAACCGGAATCAGTGAGCGCCTTCCGCAATGGCGACGCAGGGGTCCCCACCAGGATGTGCTCGAGCACGTTGAGAGCGAGCACCGTCTCGGGATCGCCAATCTCATCCAGCATCCAGTTCACCGTCACCATGCCCGTCTTCTTGCCGGGTTCGGTGCCTGTCGCGGCATAGGTGGATTCGATGCGCTTGGGCGCCTGGAAGCGCGGTTGCAGCTTTATCGTCGCATCGATTGGCGCGGCCTCGAACTGGCTCAGATATTCGTCCAGCATTTCCAGTCGCCGACTCTCTGGGTCGTCGCCGTAGAAGACGATTTTAGCGTTCGACGGGTGATAGAACCTGCGGTGGAAGCTCTTGAAGTAGTCATAGGTAAGGTTGGGTATCGCCTTCGGATCGCCTCCCGAATTCACGCCATAGGCGTTGTCGGGATAGAGCGAGAGCTGGCTGATCTTGCCAAGCAGCGCCGCTGGCGATGAATAGGCACCCTTCATCTCGTTAAACACGACGCCCTTGTAGCTGAGGGGCATCTGTGTTCCGTCCGCTTCATAGTGCCAGCCTTCCTGGCGAAAGGTGTCCTCGCTCAGGATCGGAAAGAAGACTGCGTCGAGATAGACATCGACCAGATTATAGAAGTCCTGAAGGTTTTGCGACGCTACCGGATACGCGGTCTTGTCTGGGAAGGTCATGGCGTTGAGAAAAGTATTCATCGAACTCTTGATGAGTTCGACGAAGGGCTTCCTCACGGGATATTTGCGGGAGCCGCACAGCACCGAATGCTCGAGGATGTGCGCAACGCCGGTCGAATCCTCCGGCGGCGTCTTGAAGACGATCCCGAAAACCTTGTTCTCGTCATCGTTGACATAGCTCATCATCTCGGCACCGGTCTTCTTGTGCCGGTAGAGCCGGACATCGGAGGCGATTTCGGGGATGGTCTCATCGCGGACGAGATCGAAGGCAGCATGCGTGGACATGGGCTAACTCGCTGGTGTGATCGCTAATCTAGGTGCTGGGCCAAGGGTTTGAAACCCCGCTCAAACCAGCGTGAGGACCCTGGCGTTCCTCTACCTGCGCAGTTTCGCGGGTGTCAGATCGACGCCGCTCGCCCGGCCGACATATTCAGGCAGATGCGGAACGTAGTTTTCGGGACCATTGCCGCCGTTTGCGACTGCGGTCACAAAGCTGTTCTTGGTCGCGTTGCCCATAGGGTTTGCCACCTGCGCCGCGTCGGCCATCGACTCTAGATAGGTGAGGTCCTTGAGGGCGTTGCTCAGAGTGAACTTGTGCGCCTCTCGGTTACCGTCGATCGTATAACCCATGAAGGTCTGGTAGAACCCATTGTCCATGCGTCCGCCGCGAATGACACCGTCGAACCGCTCCGGAGAAATGCCGACCTTTTGCGCCAGGGTGAGCGCTTCGGCATAGATCGCAGCATAGCCCAGCGACAGAAAGTTGTTCAGCAGCTTCATGCGGTGGCCGTCCCCCACGCCGCCGATATGCGTGACCTTGCTTGCCCAGGTTTCTACGATCGGCCTGATACGAGCGAACGTCTCGTCGCTGGCGCCGACCATGGCGCTGAGTGTGCCCTCCGCTGCCTGTACTGGCGTGCCGCCAAGCGGCGCATCGGCATAGCCGATACCGGACGTCGCAAGCTCCTCCGCCAGTGCCACAGTGGAGACGGGATCGGCGGTCGAACAATCAATGATGATGGATCCGGGCTTAAGTGATGCCTTGAGGCCGTCCCTGCCACGAATGATCGCTTCGACTTCACGCGAGCCGGTGACGCATAGCAAGACGATGGAACTGCGTTCTGCCACCTCACGCGCGTTCGCGACCTCAACCGCGCCGCGCTTGACGAGATCTTCGATCGGGGCGCGGTTGCGGTGACCTGCAATGGTTAGGGTGTACCCCTTCTCGACAATGTTTCTCGCCATCCCGTGGCCCATGAGGCCAAGACCGAGAAATCCGATGGTTTCGTTCGCCATTTCAGCCTCCCTTTGCCTTCGTGCGACCGATCTTTGGTGTGGAGCCGCCTAATGGCGTTCCTTGGTCGCAAGGAACTCGACCTTCGGATTGTCACGCTGTGCGCGCCCGAGCCACCACGCCGATTGCGCGAGGTAAACGGGGTCGCCATCCTTGTCCTCGGCGAACTCGAGCTTTTGCGCCGAGATGAACTGCTCGAGCGCCGTCTTGTCGTCGGAGCGCACCCAGCGCGCCATCTCGAAATTGATGGCCTCGAATTGGATCGGCACGTTGTACTCCTTGAGCACCCGGGCCTGCAGCACTTCGAGCTGCAACTGCCCAACGACTCCGACAATGTAATCTCCGCCGATCATGCGGCGGAAAACCTGGGCGACACCCTCCTCGGCGAGATCGCTGAGTGCCTTCGCCAATTGCTTCCCTTTGATCGGGTCGGCGAGGCGCACGCGGCGGATGATCTCGGGGGCGAAATTCGGGATGCCGGTGACCTTGATATTTGCTCCCTCGGTCAGCGTATCGCCCACGGACAGCGTGCCGTGATTGGGTATGCCCACGATGTCACCGGCGACAGCTTCTTCTGCGAGTTCGCGATTGTGGCCGAGAAAGAACATCGGGTTGGCAACGGCGAGGTCCTTGCCGGTCCGCACGTTCCTGAGCTTCATTCCGCGCTGAAACGTCCCCGAAGAAATGCGCAGGAAGGCGACACGATCGCGGTGGTTGGCATCCATGTTGGCCTGGACCTTGAACACGAAGCCCGCGACCTTGCTCTCGCCAGGATCGATGGGGGCCGGGGTCGCTGGTTGCGGACGTGGTTCCGGCGCCCACATTCCTAGTGAACGTAGCAGTGCTGGAACGGCCACGGATTTCAGCGCCGAGCCGAAGATGACTGGTGTCAGGTGGCCGGCCCGATAGGTCTCGAGATCGAATTCGGGGTAGCCAATCCTCGCGAGTTCGAATGCCTCGAGCGAGGCCTTGATCACGGGATCGGCCGCCAGCGCTTCATCATTGAGCAGCGCATCTGGATTGGCGAACTCGCGCATGACCTCGCCCGACGGCGACAGGATGACGCCGCCCACGAGGTCGATGATGCCCTTGAAATCGACGCCCTGCCCCAATGGCCACACAACCGGGCAAACATCGAGCGCCAGCGTGTCGGCAATCTCGTCGAGGATCGCGATGGGGTCCTTACCCTCGCGGTCGATCTTGTTGGCGAACGTGATGATCGGAATATCGCGCAGGCGGCAGACTTCGAACAGCTTCAGGGTCTGGCTCTCGATGCCCTTTGCGACGTCGATGACCATGACGGCTGCATCGACCGCCGTCAGCGTGCGGTAGGTATCTTCGGAAAAGTCGGAGTGGCCAGGCGTATCGAGCAGGTTGAACGTCAGCCCCTCATGCTCGAAGGTCATCACCGAGGACGAGATCGAAATGCCGCGCTGCTGCTCGATGTCCATCCAGTCCGAGCGCGTCGCGCGCTGGCCGGCGCGATGACGCACGGCGCCCGCCTGCTGGATCGCGCCGGAAGCCGACAGCAGCTTTTCGGTGAGCGTGGTCTTGCCGGCGTCCGGGTGCGAAATGATCGCAAACGTCCGGCGCGACTGGTACGGCATCAGCCGCGTCGCGGCCTTGGTTTCGGTGAGGGCATTCATGGGCGCCGTAGGTAGACCTTTGAGCCCGTTGTTCCAAGCCCCGCCAGCTTAGTGTTGTGGCGTTTCTGCGTTGCGCCAGGCCATCTCCAACGAAGCCCGTAGCGTTGCCGCATCGATCTTGTCGAGCGCAACCACCGTGAGCCCATCCGGTCCCATCCCCGAGAACCTGGAGAAGATCGCCGGATTCTGGTCCAGCAATGCCGATCGGTCCACGAGCGAGAGACGCAGATAGAGCGTTGTGTCGTCATGGATGAGGGCGAATAACCGCTGACGATGAAATCCCAGCTTTCCCCAGTGCGGATCAATGACCGTTCCGGGCAGCTCCATCGCCAGTCGTTCGACGTCGTCTGGAGTCATATGGTTCTCCCGAAAAAGAAGGGGCCGCCAGTTTGGCGGCCCCCTCCCGATTTCGCGGTCTCGATCGGCCCAGTGCACCGAAGCGGGGCCGGTGCGACGACTACAGAGGCTGCTCCGTGAGGAAGCGCAACGACCCAAAGCCTATCGAAACCGTCGATTTCTGATGATGCACTTGGATCACCTCCTTTCGCTGTTGATGTTGTGCTCAAGGTGGGGCAACCGGGCCGCTTTGGCAAGCCCGGTCATTTGAAGTTCGCCACCGTTCGGTGTCCGGGCGTTTACCCCTCGTTCACCATGTCTGTTCAGACTCCGCACGGATTTTGTGCGTGAGGGGCGTGATGACGACGATGTGGGAAAAGGCGTGGTGGTGGGTACTGATGGCAATCATGCTCACTGCGCCGGTTTTGATGCTGACCGGTTGGCTCTA
>JBIQKK010000067.1:12343-15488 GCA_044506585.1 Hyphomicrobiales bacterium | reverse complement strand
GCGCTGCCGCCGGTCTTCGGCCATCACGATCTGCTGCCGGCTAACATCCTTGACGACGGCCACCGCCTCTGGCTGATCGACTTCGAATATTCCGGCCGCGGCGACGCGCTCTTCGACCTAGGCAACCTCGCGTCCAACGCGCAGCTGACGCCGGAGAAGTCGCGCGAGCTGCTCACCGCCTATTTCGGCCGCGAACCCGGCGATGCCCTCGTCGCTGGCCACCGTGCGATGGAAGCCGCCTCCCTCATGCGCGAGGGATTGTGGTCCCTCGTCTCGCAGCTCCACATCCACGAACGCAACGTCGACTACGGAGCGTACGCGGAGCTCAATTTCGAGCGAATGCAGGCGGTCATCGCGAGCCTTTAACCGGCGAACTGGTTCGTCGCGATCGAGGCCGGCTTCATCTCGATCGAAAAGCCCGGCCGTGTCGGCGGCATGTACGCCGCATCGCGGATCACGCACGGCTCGATGAAGTGCTCGTGCAGATGATCGACATATTCGATCACCTTGCCGTCCTTCGTACCGCTGACCGCGACGTAGTCGATCATCGACAGATGCTGGACGTATTCGCACAGGCCCACCCCGCCCGCATGCGGCCAGATGGGTAGCCCGTATTTGGCCGCCATCAGCAACACCGACAGCACCTCGTTGAGTCCGCCGATCCGGCACGCATCGATCTGGACGATGTCGATCGCCCCGCGCGTGATGAACTGCTTGAACACAATGCGGTTCTGGCACATCTCGCCGGTCGCGACCTTCACCGGCGCGACCGCCTCGCGAATCTTGCGATGCCCCTCGACATCGTCGGGGCTCGTCGGCTCTTCGATGAAGTACGGGTCGAACCGCTTGAGCGCATTGACCCATTCGATCGCCTCGCCGACCTCCCACACCTGGTTGGCGTCGATCATCAGCTTGCGCTCGGGCCCCATGATCCGCCGCACGATTTCGAGGCGCCGGATGTCGTCATCGAGATCGCGCCCGACCTTCATCTTGATATGCGTGAAGCCCTGCTCGACCGCCTCGGTCGCGAGCCGCGTCAGCTTGTCGTTGGAATAGCCCAGCCACCCCGCCGAGGTCGTGTAGCAGGGATAGCCCTCCGCCCTGAGCCGCGCGATCCGTTCCGCTTTCCCGGGCTCAGCCTTGCGGAAAATCTCGAGCGCTTCCTCCGGCGTCACCGCGTCCGTGAGGTAGCGGAAATCGATGATCGAAACGAGCTGCTCAGGGCTCATTTCCCCCACCAGCAGCCACACCGGTTTCCCTGCCGCTTTCGCCATGAGGTCCCACGCCGCATTTACCACGGCGCCGGTCGCCAGATGCATCGCACCCTTGTCGGGTCCGATCCAGCGCAGCTGGCTGTCGCCCGTCACATGCCGCCAGAAGCGGCCCGGGTTCTCCGCAATCCAGTCGAGTTCGAGCCCAACCAGCCGGTCGCGCAGAGCATTGATGGCCGCCACCACCACCTCGTTGCCGCGCCCGATGGTAAAGGTAAGCCCGTGCCCCTCATGGGGTCCATCCGTCTCCAGGACCACATAGGCCGCGGAATAATCGGGGTCCGGATTCATCGCGTCCGAACCGTCGAGCGACGCCGAGGTCGGGAACCTGAGGTCGTAGGTCTTGAGGCCGGTGATTTTCATGAGGGAGTTGCCTAGTCACAATCGACGGCGCCAGCAAGGCCGGTAAGGAAGACCGGCAGAAAAAACGTCCCGCAGAAAGAACAACCCCCCTCCCGCTTGCGGTGCCCGCGCACTCCGGGCAGAGTTCGCGTATGCGCATCATCGATACCCACCTGCACCTCATTTATCTCGACAAGTTCACCTATGAGTGGCTCGACCGCGAGCCGCCGCAGCTGAAGCAGCAATGGGATGCGGCGTCCTATTTCGCCGAAGCCGAAGCGCTCGGCATCGACGCCGCTATTCACATGGAGGTCGATGTCCCGGCGCGTCAGATCGACGACGAGAACCGCTTCGTGCTCTCGCTCGATCCGCGCATCGTCGCCGCCATCTCCAATTGCCGCCCCGAGAACGTCGATTTCCCGGCCCATCTCGAGCGCATCCTCGCCGAGCCGCGCATCCGCGGCCTCCGTCGCCTCCTGCAGTCGGACCCGGATGACCTGTCGCGCGGTGAGATTTTCCGCGACAACCTCCGGCGCCTGGCCGTGCACCGGCTCAGCTTCGACATCTGCGTTCGCCCCTGGCAACTGGGGGTCGCGCGCGAGCTCGCTGCAGCCTGTCCCGACGTGCAGTTCGTCCTCGACCATTGCGGCAATCCGCCGATCGCCTCAGGCGATATCTCCGTCTGGCGCAAGGACGTCGCCGCCCTCGCCGAACTCCCCAATGTCGCCGGCAAGATCTCCGGCATTCTCATCCACGCGCCTCGCGACTGGACACCCGACACCCTCCGCCCGGCGGTCGAGCACATGATCGAGGTTTTTGGCTGGGACCGCGTCGTCTTCGGTTCGGACCGCCCGGTCCTCACCCTCAACGGCACCCTCACCCAATGGGTCGAGGCGCTGAAGCAGATCGTGAGCGGCGCCAGCGCGGACGAACAGGCCAACCTGTTCCACCGCAACGCCATCCGCATCTACGGCCTCTAGTACGCCGGCCTATGTGGCCGTCCCCACCCCAGCCGCCTGCGGGATCAAATCCTCCGGGATATCATCGAAACTGGCATAGTTCATGTTGTAGAGCCGCGCATACAGGCCGCCCAGCTTCATCAGCTCGTCGTGGCTGCCGCTCTCGATCAGAACGCCGTTCTGCAACACCATGATCCGGTCCGCATTGCGGATCGTCGCCAGCCGGTGCGCGATCACCAGCCCCGTGCGTCCCTTGAGCAGCACCGCCAGTGCCCGCTGGATCTGCTGCTCGGTGTAGCTGTCGATCGACGCCGTCGCCTCGTCGAGCACCAGAATCTTGGCGTCCGCCACCAGCGCCCGCGCGAAGCTGATGAGCTGCCGCTGGCCCAGCGAAAGGTTGCCGCCGCGCTGCTCGAGCTTGGTGTCGTAACCCTCCGGCAGCGCCATGATGAACTCATGCGCACCCACCGCCTGCGCCGCTCGCACCACATCCTCATGGCTCGCATCGGTCTTGTTGTAACGGATGTTCTCGATCACCGTGCCGGTGAACAGGAACGGCTCCTGCAGCACCAT
>JBIQKK010000067.1:1965-12243 GCA_044506585.1 Hyphomicrobiales bacterium | reverse complement strand
TTGGTCTCGTGCGCCGCCATGAAGCTGCGCTTGGCCGGCGGCAGCCAGAAGAAGCGGATGACCAGCAGCGTCGGCATCGTCGCGAGCGTCAGCAGCGCCAGCCATGGATCGAGCCACATCAGGACGATCACGATGCCGAACAGCAGGACGATGTCGCCCACCGACATCACCGACGTCTCGAGGAACTCCTGCATCGAGTTCACGTCGCCCTGGAGGCGCGACATCAGCCGGCCGACCTCCGTCTTGTCCATCCACCCCAGTGAGACCTGCTGCAGCCGCGCCATCATCGCCCGGCGGATATCGAACAGCACATGCTCCGCGACGCGCCCGACCACCGCCTCCTGGAAATAGCTGGCCCCGAAATTGACCGTGATCACCGCAATGAACGCGGCCACGCACCAACCCAGCACCACGCCATCCGCACCGACCGCCATGCCGCGGTCGATTGCGAAGCGGATGATCAGCGGAATCGCAAGCTGCGTGAACGTGAAGATCAGCACTGCGGCCACGCTCAGATAGATCTGCCTGCGGTAGGGCCGCACGAAGGCCCACATCCTGCGCATGACCTGCGGGTCGATGGCCTTGCCGAAGACCTCCTCTTCCTCGCGATGCGAGCCGACCACGGCCTTGGATGGGCGGCGGGTGCGGTCTTCTTCGGCAAGCTCGACGTCTTCGGCGGTCGTCATGTCATTCCCCTGCCAGCGCCGGCGCATCGGTCTCGGGCCGCACCTGCAAATCGTAAAGTGCGCGATACCGCCCACCCCGCGCCAGCAGCTCGAGATGGCTGCCCCGCTCGACGATCTGTCCATCCTCGATGAAGAGGATCTGGTCGGCATGCATCAGCGAGCTCAGCCGGTGCGAAATGATGATCGTCACCCGGTCCTGCGCGAACCGCCGCATGGCAAGCCTAATCCGCTGCTCGGTTGCCGCATCGATCGCCGCGGTCGAGTCGTCGAACACCATCACGGCCGGCTTCAGGACCAGGCTGCGCGCAATCGTCAGGCGCTGCCGCTGTCCGCCCGACAGCGACACGCCGCGCTCACCCACCACCGTGCCGTACCCCGTCGGCAGTCCCGCGACGTAGTTGTGCAACTGCGCCGACTCCGCCGCACGCTCGATGCGCCGGTCCGTCGCCCATGGATTGCCGTAGGCGATGTTGTTTTCGATCGTGGTTGTGAACAGGAACGAGTCCTGCTGCACCACAGCCACCTGCCGGCGCAGCGAATCCAGCGTCACCTCGGCGACATTCTGTCCATCGATGGTGATGGCCCCGCTGCCCACATCGTAAAACCGCGGGATCAAATGCACGAGGCTCGACTTGCCGCTGCCCGGCGGTCCCACCAGCGCCACGGTCTGCCCGCGCGTTGCGGTAAAGCTCACATCGCGCAGCACGTCGCGCGTGGTGCCCGGATAACGGAAGCTGACGTGGTCGAAGACCAGCGTCCCGTCGGTCACCTTCAGCTCGGGTGCATTCGGCTTGTCCTTAACCGCGAGTTCGAGATCGAGCAGTCCGAACAGCCGCATGCCGCATGTTGCACCGCGCGCTATGGCGTTGACCAGCAGCCCCAGCTGCCGCACCGGCATCTGCAGGATCGTCATGAACGTCAGGAACTGCGCCAGCGTCCCCACTGTGATCTCGCCGCTGATCACCTTGGTCCCGCCGACCCACAGCACCAGCGCCATCGCGAGAAAGAACGAGAAGTTCATCTGCGAAGTCGAGCGCACGCGCAGCTCTACCCGCTCATGAGCAAGTGCCAGCGCATGCTTGCTCGTCGCCTCGAACTTCGCCATCTCGTGCATCTGTGCCGCGAACGCACGCACCACGCGGATGCCGCCGAGATTCTCCTCCATCGCGCGCGACATCACCGTGAGCCGTTCCTGAAGCTCCAGCCAGGTCGCGCGCAGCTTCAGCTGCGCCCGCGATGAAGTCCATCCGATGAACGGCACGAAACTCAGGCTCAATAGCCCCAGCAGCCAGTCGGTCGAGATCAGCAGGTACGCCCCCACCCCGATCAGCACCGTCAGCAGGATGAAGCGCACCGTCGCCGTCGAAAAGAACATGCGCACACCCTCGGTATCGAGGATGCCCAGCGTGATCAGGTCGCCCGAATGCATGCGGTCGTGGAACGAAAAGCTCAGCTGCTGCAGCTTCTCATAAGTGGCGAGCCGCAACTCGTATGCTGCGTGATGACCCACGCTCTCCGAGAAGTAGTTCTGCATCAGCGTGAAGACGCCGCGCGCAATCGAAATCGACAGCAGCAGCATCGCCGTCGTCCACAGCGCCTGCGTTGCCGCAGCACCATCGGTGCCCAGTCCCTGCGCCTGGTCCACGGCCTGCCCCAGCAGCCGCGGAATCATCAGCTGCAGCGTCGCCGCAATGAACGTCGCCACGATCGCGAACGTCACCTGCCAGGGATGGCGCAGGTTGAGCCGTGTGATCCGCCATAGCGTGCCCACGCCCCTGCCCCACGACGCCTTGGCGACATGGGAAAGTGCATTGGCGCGCTCCTTGGCGCTCGCCCGTTTGGTGGACACGACGATCGTCCGCTAGATCTGAGGGTGCCCGCGACCGCACAGGCAAGGGACGGGCGCGACGCACACGCCCGAGTCGCTGACATGTTAGGCCAGCGATCCCGGCGATTCAACGGCAAGGACCGGATTTGACGGCAGTTTTATCGATCGGGGCCGCCCACGGCCGAACGTCTCACGTCTTGCCGTGTGCCTTCCGCCATGCCTGGTACTCACCCTCGGCATCGGGATGCAGCGGGTAGTAACGCTTCAGCGACTCGCCCGCCATCAGCTTCTCGCGCGAGAACTCTTCCCACTCTGCGTGCTTCTTGCCGTCCTCGATTACGGCCTCCGCCATCGAGACCGGCACGACGATCGCCCCGTCATCGTCCGCAACGATGATGTCGCCCGGCACCACAGTCACGCCGCCGCAGGCGATGGTGACATTCACCGCATACGGGAAAATGTCGGTCTGCACGTGATAGTTCGGCGACCACCCCTTGAGCCACAAGGCGAGGTCGAGCTTTTCCACATTGGGCCGGTCCCGCATCACGCCGTCGATGACGATGCCCGCGCCGCCGCGACCCTTGAAATAGGTCGACATCATGTCCCCGAAGATGCCCGAGCGCATGTCGCCGCGCGCATCGACCACCACGACGTCCCCTTCCTGCGCGTGATAAAGCACGTGCCGGTGCAGCTGCGTTTCGGGATCGGAATATTCCCCCTCGCTGAACAGGTCGATCCGCTGCGGCAGGCACTGCAGCGTGAGCGCCGGTCCGGCGATCGCCTTGCCCTTGGTCTGAGGCAGGATTCCCGTCATGTGCGGGTTGCGGAAGCCCATATGCCCGAGCGTTCCCGAGATCGTTGCCGTCCCCAGCGCCCTGAGTCCTTCGACCAGATGCTTGGCCGGCCGCGTAATGTCCTGTGTCTGTATCATCGTGATTTCCCGGATTCCATTTGAGCTGGGCGGTCGGCGCATCGTTCGTGGGCCGCTCGCCGAATGAGTGTCACCTGCGGCGCGATCGCGGCGGTCCGAACGTCGTGGTCTTCATATGCTGCACTTGGCTGGGCCGGCGGCTTCCTCTGCGGCCGGCATATGGCGAGACCGGCACGATAGAGTCGATACCGGTCCGTGGGAAGGCCATGCCTGCCCGCTCGCGACCATCAATTCGATCAATTCACTCGTCCGCGAAGCCTCTCGCCACCGGCGCAACCGCGACGCCCTCGGTTTCGAGCTGGCGCGCCACGCGCAGCGCAAAATCCTCGCGCCATGGCGCCGCGATGATCTGCACACCCAGCGGCAGCTTGTGGCTCGCCACCCGGATCGGCGCCGCAACCACCGGAAGCCCGATGAAGGAAATGGGCTGTGTGAACACGCCCAGATGCGGCCGCACCGGCATCTCGACCCCACCAATGATCGCTGTCTGCTGCCCGATCCGCGGCGCCCGCACGGGCGTTGCCGGCGCGAGGATCACATCGACCTGTTGGAAGAGCTTCATCATCTCGTCGCGGAACGCGCGCCGGAAGCGCTGCGCCTTGTCGATCCAGGTCGAAGGCAGGAGTGCACCCGCCATGAGCCGCTCGCTCACCGCCGGCTCGAAATCGTCCGCCTGCGTGCGCAGCCGATCGAGGTGCAGTGTCGCGCCCTCGGACATCGTAATGAGGAACGCCGCCGCCCGCGCCGCCGCGGCCCCGGGGATCGTCACGTAGCGCGCAACGCCCAGCGCCTTCGCCACGACATCCATCATCTCGCGCACCTCGGCGTCGCCGCCGAAATATCCGTCGGCAATCGCGATGCGCAGCCCCGCCGATCCACGCCCCAGCCGTCCCGCTACTGCCTCGAGCGGCCGTTTGACCTGCACGGGATCGTCCTCGTCGAACCCCTGCATGGCGTCATAACTCATGGCGAGATCCTCGACGGACCGCGCCAGCGGCCCGACGGCATCGAGGCTCGCGACGAACGGGAACGTGCCCTGCCGGCTGAGCCGCCCGAATGTCGGCTTCAACCCGAACAGGCCGCACAAGGACGCCGGCACCCGGATCGACCCGTTGGTGTCCGACCCCAGCGCCAGCGGCACCAGCCCTCCGGCCACGGCGGCCGCCGGCCCGCTCGATGAGCCACCCGTCATATGCGCGAGGTCGTGCGGATTGTGGGCCGGCCCGTCATGCAGGTTCTCGCCCGTGAAATCGTAGGCGTATTCGCCCATCTGCAGCGTGCCGAGGCAGATCGCCCCCGCCGCCTCGAGCCGCCGTACCAGCGCGGCATCGGCCTTGGCCGGCGGGTGGGTAAGGTTGATCTTGCTGCCCGCCCGCGTCGGCAGCCCCTGCACGTCGAACAGGTTCTTGACCGCGAACGGCACGCCCGCGAGCGGGAAGCGCTTGCCCTGCTGGATTTCGGCATCGATCGTGGTTGCGCGGGCGATCGCCCGCTCCGCCAGCACCTCGGTGAATGCCCCCAGCCGCTGGTTGTTGGCCTCGATTCGCCCCAGCGCCGCCATCACGACGCCATGGGCATTGACCTCCATCGAGGTCACGGCCCTGGCAATCTCCGCGACGCTGGCCGTCGATTTCATGCGCGGTAAACCGGCGCCGGCTCGACCTCGTCCTTGACGTTCGCCTTGTCGAGCAACGCCGCCATCTTGGCCGCGACCTTGAGATTGGCCTTCACGCCGGCGCGCCGCTCCGCCGCGATGTCGAGCCCCACCACCGGCGCCATCGCGTCGATCCACTGGTCGATATCCGGTAGCTTCACAGCCAATCGTCCCCCTTGTCCCTCTAAAATACCCGTCCCCGCCCACAATGCCACCCCGCGAGATGGCCCCCTGCCTCACATCTTCGTACCCGCACTCGCGGCTCCAAGACGTTCCCCAGGTGGTGGGAGAAGCCCCGGCATTGGATCGCGCGGCCAACCTCGGAACCGCAACGCCCCGGCCAATTCCGCTCGTCTTGCTCTCCCCGCTTGGCGGGAAGGCTTCCATCCAGTAGCACTCGCCGCCGGAAGGAGACCTCCATGACCCGACTGAGTACCGCCGCCCTCCCCACGCTCCTGCCTTACGATCGCGAGGCGGTGACGCCCGGCATCGTCCATCTGGGGATCGGCGCGTTTCATCGTGCCCACATGGCGGTCTATGTCGACGACCTCCTGCCGCGCGATCCGCGCTGGGGCATCATCGGCGCCTCGTTGCGCCGGCCCGACACGCGCGAGGCCCTCGCCCCGCAGGACTTCCTCTACACCGTTGCCATCCGGGACGCCGCCGGCACCACCAACCGCGTCATCGGCTCCATCCTCGATATTCTCGATGCCAATACGCAACGCCCCGAGCTCATCGCCATGCTGGCCGATCCGCGGATTCGCATCGTCTCGCTCACGGTCACCGAGAAGGGCTATTGCCACGATCCCGCAACCGGCAAGCTCGACCCCGCTCATCCCGATATCGTCCACGATCTCGCGCATCCGGACGAGCCCCTGAGCGCGCCCGGCCTCATCGTGCGCGCGATCGAACTGCGCCAGGCCGCCGGACTCGCGCCCTTTGCCGTCATGAGCTGCGACAACCTCCCTGCGAACGGGCGCACCGCCAAACGCATCGTCACGGGCTTTGCGGCTCTGCGCTCCCCCGAACTCGCCGCCTATATCGAGCAGAACGTCGCGTTCCCCTCGACCATGGTGGACCGCATCGTCCCCGCGACCACCGACGACGACCGCAAAACCGTCCGCGCCGCCACCGGCCTCGAGGACGCCTGGCCGATCATGACCGAGCCCTTCACCCAATGGGTGATCGAAGACCGCTTCCCCAGCGGCCGCCCCGCCTTCGAGCTGGCCGGCGCGCAAATGGTCGAGGACGTCGAGCCCTTCGAGCTCATGAAGCTGCGCATGCTCAATGGCAGCCACTCGACGATGGCCTATCTCGGCTATCTCGCGGGCTATCAGTACGTGAACGAAGCGATCGCCGATCCCGCGATCCACGCCCTCATCCACGGCCTCATGACGGCTGAGGCAATGCCAACCTTGCCGATGGATAAGACCGATCTCGCCCGTTACCGCGACGAGCTCCTCGCCCGCTTCGCCAATCCCGCGCTCAAGCACCGCACCTGGCAGATCGCGATGGACGGCAGCCAAAAACTGCCGCAGCGCCTCCTCGGCACCATCCGCGACCGCATCGCCGCGGGTGCGCCGTACAAGCGCCTCGCGCTGGGCGTCGCGGCATGGATGCGTTACGTCACCGGTGTCGACGAGAAGGGTCAGCCGATCGAGGTGAAAGACCCGCTCGCGCCGCGCTTCAAGGCCATAGCCGAATCCGGAGGCGGCGACGCGGTAAGGCTTGCCGACGGTCTGCTCTCGATCAATGAAATCTTCGGGTCCGACCTGCCCCAGGACGCCGCTTTCCGCTCATTGGTCGTCTCACATCTCACGGCACTCCTACGCGACGGAGCACTTGCCACCGTGCAGCAGGTCAATGTTGCCGGTTGACCGGCTCGAGCTGCGTCCGCACCTGGCTTAGCGTTGCCTCGATATTGTCGAGTGCTTTCTCGATATCGACCACCCGGCTATGCCCGCACACACGTGGGGGCGCATCGGCGAGATTGAGAATGAGCTCGGTGCGGACCTCGGCGATCTCGCGCGCGATCTCCTCGCATCGCCCCAGGATCGGGGCCTTGTCACCTGTGCGCTTGGCTTTCTCGACGCTGATCGCGAACCGGGCCACATCATCGCGCCACCTGGGGAAACGGGTCAGCGCTTCGGCCAATGCGGCGCGCGCCAGCTGGTCGGATCGATCAATCGCTCGGCGTGGAGTCTCTCCCATGCCATCCGCAACGTGTTCGACCCGGTCGAGTTCCTATTCGGTAGGATACTTTTGCTCGAGTTCGGCCAGCTTGGCATCTGCCCCATCGGGGTCAACGCTGCGCAGGATGGCCTTGAGGATCTCCTCCGACCGATCCTCGCTGTCCTTCGATTGCGGCGAGCCGACATAGAGCAGGATCGTCAGTCCGACCACCTGCCACAACAGCTGCAGGAACTCTGACTGCCAGTTCTCGAACGTGTCGCGCAGCATCTCGATGACATACGCGCTCACCTGCACGCTCGCTCCGACGTCCTGCTGCTCATTGACGAATGCGAACCACCCAAAGAGCCAGTGGCCGATGAGACTGATGACGAGGAAGCCAACCGTCACCCACGCAAACCCATATTTCTTGAGCACGGACATCTCTCAGCTCCTGGCTTCATTGTCGTCGAGCAACAACGAGGATGATGAGAACTGGATGCAACGAGGACGAGAGAGCCACGTTGAGGCGGCTGTGGATCCCCAAGCCCATAGGAGAGACTTCATGGCTACCGAGAAGACGCTCGATGACCTGTTCCTCGAGACACTCAAAGATATCTACTACGCCGAAAAACAGCTTCTGAAGGCGCTGCCCAGGATGGCCAAGGCGGCCGAGGACCCGGCGCTGAAGCAGGGCTTCGAGATGCATTTCGAAGAGACCGAGGGTCAGGTCGAACGCCTCGAGCGCATTTTCGAAATCCTGGACAAGCCCGCCCGCGGCAAGACCTGCGACGCGATTCTCGGAATCGTGGAGGAAGCCAAGTCCGTCATGGAAGACTTCAAGGGTACCGTCGCTCTCGACGCCGGCCTGATTGCCGCCGGCCAGGCGGCCGAACATTACGAAATCGCCCGCTACGGCGCGCTCAAGACCTGGGCGCAACAGCTCGGCCTCAATGAAGCGGTGAAGCTCCTCGACCAGACCCTGCGTGAGGAAAAGGCCACCGACCAGAAGCTGACCGAGCTGGCGGTAAGCCAGGACAACGCGAAGGCGGCGTAACCGGCCGGCGGCGGGACCGTGGATCTGCGTGATCGCGTCGCGCTCGTGACGGGGGCTGGCTCTGGCATCGGAGCGGCCTCCGCCCTTGCCCTTGCGCAGGCCGGCGCCAATGTCGTCGTCGTCTCGCGCACGCCCGATGAAATCGAGTCGGTCGCCGAAACTATTCGCAGCCTCGGCCGCGAAGCTGTAGCAATCGCCGCCGACGTGTCCTCCGACGAGGACATGCGGCGGCTGTTCTCGCGCATCAAGCGCAAATTCAAACGCCTCGACATCGTCGTCGCCAATGCCGGTATCAACGGCGTGTGGGCACCCATCGACGTGCTCAAGCCGAAAGAATGGGACGAGACCATCCGCATCAACCTGCGCGGCACTTACCTCACGGTCCACCACGCCGTACCGCTGATGGATAAGGGTGGCGCCATCGTCATCGTCTCGTCCATCAACGGCACCCGCACCTTCACCACGGCGGGCGCCAGCGCATACTCGACCACGAAGGCCGGTCAGCTCGCGCTCGGCCAGATGCTCGCACTGGAGCTGGCCCCGCGCGGTATCCGCGTCAACGTCGTCTGCCCTGGCGCGATCAGCACCGACATCGATGACAACACCTCCAAGCGCCGCACGGCCCGCGCCAGGATCCCCGCGAAATACCCCAAAGGCACTGTGCCGCTGACCAAGGGGGACCCCGGCAACTCGCAGCAGGTCGCCGAACTCATCGCGTTCCTCTCGAGCGAGCAGGCGGCTCATATCACCGGTACGCCGGTCTGGATCGACGGCGCGCAATCGCTGCTCGTCTGAGGCGGCAACTGATCGGCGCGCGCAGAGTTAGCCCGGCAACCCCGGAGGATACGATGAGCAGCAGCGCCGCCATTCGAAAGCAGAAAGACATCCAGCAGGAAGTCGCCGAAGCCGACGCCCGCACGCCCGAGCCGCCCAGGCACGCGATGCAGGCCGGCGCCCGGCTCTATCCCGAACCGCCCTTCCCCAAGCAGCACCAGCCCAAGCCCGGGCACGAGCACAAGCTCGACCCCGCCCCGCTCTACGATGCGCCTTATTACGAAGGCTCGGGCAAGCTCAGGGACAAGGTCGCGCTGATCAGCGGCGGCGACAGCGGCATCGGCCGCGCCGTCGCGGTCCTCTTCGCACGCGAAGGCGCTGATGTCGCCATCATCCATGTCGGCGAAGACATCGACGCGAAGGAGACTGCCGAAGCGATCGAAAAGGAGGGTCGTCGCGCGCTCGTCCTCAAAGGCGATGTCCGCGACAGCGCCTTCTGTGATGACGCCGTCCGGCGCACCGTCGACGAGCTCGGCAAGCTCGATATCCTCGTCAACAATGCGGCTTTCCAGGTGCACACCAAGGAGATCGTCGACCTCAGCGACGAGCATTTCGACGAAACGCTGAAGACCAACCTCTACGGCTACTTCTACCTTGCCCGCGCTGCCGTGCCGCACATGGTGCCGGGCTCGGCGATCATCAACACGGGCTCGGTCACGGGCATCGAAGGCAGCGCTGCCATGCTCGACTACTCGATGACCAAGGGCGGCATCCATGCCTTCACCCGCGCCCTGTCTTCGAACCTCGTGCCCAAGGGCATTCGCGTCAATTGCGTCGCGCCCGGCCCGGTCTGGACGCCGCTAAATCCGTCCGACAAGGAAGCCGAGGACGTGAGCAAGTTCGGCAGCAAGGTGCCCATGAAGCGGCCCGCGCAACCCGAAGAGATCGCGCCCGCTTACGTGTTCTTCGCGAGCCCGCAGATGTCGAGCTACATCACCGGCGAGATACTGCCGATCATCGGAGGATACGGTCACTGACGCGAGTGCGCGTGGTCGACTATCGCTCGCGAAGAACTGCGGTCAGCGAGTCTTCGGTGCGGCCGGTCGGCTGGTATTCAAGGCCGACCAGCCCGCGATACCCGTTGTCGCTGAGCCAACTCAGTCGCCGCTCCCAATCCAT
>JBIQKK010000067.1:0-1865 GCA_044506585.1 Hyphomicrobiales bacterium | reverse complement strand
ACACCCGATCCCTCCAGCACTTCCGCCGCCCGACTCAGGCACGCCACCAGCGCCGCGCGCTGTTGTTCCCTGGGGCGATCCGGGAGCTCAGGCCCGGCTTGGGCAATCAGGGCGGGAGCGCCAAGCCGCTGCGCGACATCGATCGAGCGCTTCAGCCCTTCGAGGAAGCTCCCATGTTGGGCAGGATCGGTCAGGGCCACCATCGGTTCGGCAACGAGCCCGGCCACCGGCATGCCGGTCTCCGCGAGTGCCGCCTGCAGAGCATCGACGTCCTTGTTCGTCCATCGCCAGAACTCGATCGCATCGAGTCCGGCGCGATGGGCCGCCCGCACGCGATCGGGGAAATCGCCGGCCTCGGCGAACAGCCATTCGATGCAGGCTGAAAATCTCATGGGTGCCCGGTTTCGACCGACGATCGGGCGGCGTGCCCAATCAGATCGCGAGATATTGCCGCCTCAGCTCGGCATCTTCCAGCACATCCTTCGCCGTCCCGCTGAAAGCGACCTCGCCGGTATCGAGAATGACCGCACGATCGGCGAGCCGTAGCGCCGCGATGGCATTCTGCTCGACGATGATCGTCGTCATGCCCAGCGCCTTGATCTCGTTGAGGATCTTTTCGATCTCCTCGACGATGACGGGCGCCAGCCCCTCATAGGGCTCGTCGAGCAGCAGCAGCTTGATATTGCGGGCGAGCGCTCGCGCAATCGCCAGCATCTGTTGCTCGCCACCCGAGAGCGTGACGCCTTCCTGGCGCCGACGCTCTGCTAGGCGGGGGAAATGCGAATAGATCCGGTCGAGGTCCCAGCCATCGCCGGGCGAGACCTTGGCCAGCGTCAGGTTCTCCTCGACGGTCAGTCCCTGGATGATGCGCCGATCCTCCGGCACGAGCTGCACCCCGGCGCGTGCGGCCTCGAAGGCCTTCATGCGATGGAGCGCAATTCCCTCGAGCCAGATCTCGCCTCGGCGCAGGGTCGGCGCGTCGACCCGAGCGATGGTGCGCAGGGTGGACGTCTTGCCGGCGCCATTGCGGCCGAGCAGCGCAAGAATCTCGCCATGGCGGATGTCGAAGCTGACACCCTGAACGATGTAGCTTTCGCCGTAGTAGGAGTGGATATCCTTGACCGCAAAGAAAGGCGAGCCGGTTGCTACGGCCGCCGCGGGCGCCTCAAGCGATTGAGCGATACCAGAGTCCATTTCAATCGCACTCATCAATGCGCCTCGAGCCGATGCGCGCCACCCAGATAGGCTTCCTGCACTTTCTCGCTGCCGCGAACCTCGTCAGGCAACCCCTCCGCGATGATCTTGCCTCCCGACAGCACCGAGATTCGGTCCGCCAGAGAAAACACGACATGCATGTCGTGTTCAATGATCACCTTGGTCATGCCGCGCGCCTTGATCTTCTGGAGCAGGTCGATGGTGGTGTTGGTGTCGTGCCGGCTCATGCCCGCCGTCGGCTCGTCGAGCAACAGCAGCCGCGGATGCTGGATCAGGCACATCGCCAGTTCCATGCGCCGCTTGTCCCCGCGGCTCAGGGCGCCCGCATGCGACATGCGCAGCGACGAAAGCCCAACGTCCTCGAGAATCGCCTCGGCTTCGTCCCGGATCTCCGCCTCGTTCTGCACGGCCCGGAAAATGTTGATGCGGAAAGCACCGTCGCGTTTCGCAAACCCCGGCGTCATCACATTCTGCAGGACGGTGAGCTCCGGGAAAATCTCGGGCGTCTGGAACACCCGGGCGACGCCGAGCTGGTTGATCTCGTGCGGCTTGCGCCCGGTGAGAACCCCGCCGTCGAACACCACAGCGCCGCGGCTGGGGGCAAGCCGCCCGATGATAACATTGAGCAGTGTCGACTTGCCGGCGCCGTT
>JBIQKK010000066.1:0-15507 GCA_044506585.1 Hyphomicrobiales bacterium | reverse complement strand
GCCTTCTCCCTTGATGGGAGAAGGTGGCCGAAGGCCGGATGAGGGTGGAGCCACGCGCACAGGGTTCGGCTGAGCTGCCTGCAGTTCACGCATCAAGCTTTCGGCAGAGCCGCCCCCACCCCCAGCCCCTCCCCGCAAGGGGGAGGGGTGCGCAGGTGGCGCTTCCTGTGCATGAGCACGACGCGACCGGAATGTGGAGAGTTGGGTCCCCGCCTGCGCGGGGATGACACGTGGAGGGTGGGTGCAGTTGCGGTGGACGTGCCCTGGCGTCCCCCTCCCCCTTGCGGGGAGGGGTCAGGGGTGGGGGCCCCGCGCACAGGGTTCGGCAGAGCTGCCCGCAGTTCACGCAGCAAATCTTCGGCAGAGCCGCCCCCACCCCCAGCCCCTCCCCGCAAGGGGGAGGGGGACCGGCGTCAGGCGATGGAGGGGGGCGGCCGTTTGCACCCGAAGCCGATGGCCCAGCCGGGACGGCGTTCTACATTGTCCATGGTGAGGCGGATGACGCGCACGCCGTCTTCGGTGAGGCGGTGGTGCGCGCCTAGCCAGGACGACGTGTGGAGGTTGAACGCGAGGAGCGAGAGCGGGCGTGTGGCCGCAAGTTGCTTTAGCGATACAAGGGCGCGATTTTCTGCGGTTGAGAAATCGAAGAGGGCATAGGGGGCTCTCAGTTCTCCTCACCAGGGCGTTGTGAAGTTTACGCTAAGGTCCAAGTCGGCTAGAACTCAAGTATTGCTACAGTTGTTTTTTTGGGGGGTGAAGTTGGTAAGAGTTCTCAACCTTATTCAAAGCGTAGGGCGGTTTGACAGCGTTGCCTCAACCCTGCAACTTTCGAAACTTTCGGTCATCTATGCGCAGAATGCCCGAGGTAAGACGACACTTGCCGCTATCCTACGGTCGCTAGCCACGGGACGACCTGAACTGGTAACCGAGCGACGTCGGCTAGGTGCTCAGCGGCCCCAGCAGATCGTGATTGATACCGGCGCTGGCATCGCAGGCCCGGCCATCTTTCAGGATGGCCAATGGAATCGGACCGAGCCGAATATTGCCGTCTTCGACGACACGTTCGTTGCTGAAAACGTTGCATCGGGATTTGAGGTGGGAGCGACGCAACGCCAAAACTTGCACGAACTGATTGTTGGTGCGCAAGGCATAGCACTGGCGCGAGCAGTACAGACCGAAGTTGAGCGCGTTGAAGTCCACAACAGGACCCTGCGAGAGCGAGAGACTGCCATTCCAGCGCGAGTGCGTGGCCGACTCTCGGTGGACGCGTTTTGCGCTCTTCAGCCGATTGCTGATCTCCCTCGACTAATTGAGGAAGCAACAAGACGACTCGCCGCGGCAAGAGAATCTAAACAAGTTGGCGAGGCTCGAGTATTCACGCCAATCTCACTGCCCAAAATTGATCTTGCCGAAGTCAGCGTCCTTCTACAGAGCGGGTTAGCTGACTTGGAGACTCAAGCCTTAGCGCGTGTGCAAGAGCACCTGCAGAAGCTTGGGAAAACGGGAGAGGGTTGGGTCGGCGAGGGGATGAAATTTGTCCTGGCATCCGAGGGGATAGGCGGTCACGACTGTCCGTTCTGCGCACAGGATCTCAGCGCTTCTCCGATCCTCGGCCACTACCGAGCCTACTTCGGTGATGCTTACGATCAGTTCAGGCGGCAAATTGCCGAGTTTGTTCGAGCGTTCGGCATGGCTCAAGGCGGCGATATTCCGGCGGCTTTCGAACGTGACGTCCGTCAAGCGATCGAAGGAAGAACGTTCTGGGAGCGTTTCACCGAGGTTCCTGCCTTCGAGATCGACACGGCGAGTGTCGCGCTAGCGTGGAAAGCGGCTAGGGAGGCAGTTCAGCGCCTACTCGAAGTGAAGCGCTCGGCTCCGTTAGATCAGATTACCATTCCTGCTGATGTTGAACGGATTGTGGAGCACTACAATCAACAGAGCGACCGAATACGCGAGGCATCTGACCTACTTGTTTCAGCAAATGCTCGCATCGAAACAGTTAAGGAGCAGGCGCAAGAAGCTAACGTGGCCACGCTTGAGGCCGACCTAGAGAGCCTCAGGGCCATTGAAGCACGACAAGCTCCCGACATCTCGGCGGCATGCAACGCGTATCTCGCCGAAAAGGCAGCTAAGGCGGCAACTGAGCGCAGGCGAGATGCGGCGCGACTTGCTCTCGATCAACATCGTCAGTTGGCGTTTCCCGCTTACGGTGCCGCCATCAACGACTTCCTTCAGCGATTCAACGCTAACTTTCGGGTCGGGCCGGTGGATGCTGTGAACAACCGGGGCGGCTCGTCTGCCAACTACACGTTGGAGATTGATGGCAGTGCGGTACCCCTTACCGCGCAGCCGGGGCAACCCAGCTTCCGCAATACGCTAAGTGCCGGGGACCGAAATACCTTGGCACTCGCGTTCTTCTTTGCGAGCCTTCAGAACGACCCGGCGAGAGCGCAGAAGTTCGTCGTCATCGACGACCCAATGACAAGCCTCGATGAGCATCGGACACTTCACACGTTTCAAGAAATAGATCGGTTGGTTCAAGACGTCGCTGGAGTCTTGGTCCTATCGCACTCGAAGCCGTTCCTACTTGGGGTTTGGGACAAGTGTCAGCAGGTTGCGAAGACCTCCTTGGAAGTGCTGCGCGCTGGGGCAGGATCGACGTTGGCCCCGTGGGACGTACACTCAGCGATGATTATGGAGCACGATCGTCGCTACGCGGCCGCAGAAGCATATCTGCAGCAAGCTGACCCCGCGACCGAGAGACGTGTGGCAGAGTCGCTGCGGCCCATGCTGGAAGCGTTCTGTCGCGTCGCGTATTCGCCCAGCTTCCCGCCGGGAACGATGCTGGGCCAATTTCACAGGTCGTGCGTGCAGAAGCTCGGTCGACCCGACGAAACAATGACTGCTGCGGACGCTCAAGAGTTGAGGGCGTTGCTAGACTATGGCAATCGATTTCATCACGACACCAATGCCGCGTATGCGACCGAACTGATCAACGACGCCGAACTGAGCGACTTCACGCGCCGGACCTTGAGGTTTGTAAGTCGCCGCTAGCAAGGAGGGCCATCGCTGGTCCTCGTCCGTCCACTTGAATCCTCAACTACACCCCGTCGTCGTCCCGCAGTCCTCGCAAACCATGCAGTGACCCGACACCTTCATGCGCATGGAATTGCAGTTGCTGCATTGATCTCCCGTGTAGCCTTTCATCTGGGCTTCCTGGCGCAGGGCCTTGAGGTCCAGCGAGGGGGGCGGGGAGGGGATGGGGTCGAGTTCGCCGGCGTTGAAGGCGACGGGCGCGGTATCGGTCTTCAGCGCGGTTGAGGATTTGAGGGCTGTAACGGTGTTCTGTTGCAGGCCCGCCACCGGGTTGAACGCCGCTCCAGTGGGGCCGCCCGAAACGAGCATCAAATTCTGGTCCTTGACCTTGCCGCGGGTCATGCCGCGGCTGACCAGCGACTGCGCCGGGGTGCGGATCGGGGCGTCCTCGGCGACGCCCTTGCCGAGCGTCATGTTGGAGGCATCGGCGCTCACATGGGCGAGGTCCTCGCGGTCGAGATAGCTCACGGCGAGCTCGCGGAAGACGTAGTCGAGGATCGAGGTCGCGTTCTTGATGCGGTCGTTCCCCATCACCATGCCGGCCGGCTCGAACCGGGTGAAGGTGAAGGCCTCGACATATTCGTCGAGTGGAACGCCGTATTGGAGGCCGAGCGAGATGGCGATGGCGAAATTGTTCATCATGGCGCGGAAGGCGGCGCCTTCCTTGTGCATGTCGATGAAGATCTCGCCCAGGCGCCCGTCCTCGTATTCGCCGGTGCGCAGGTACACCTTGTGGCCGCCCACGATCGCCTTCTGGGTGTAGCCCTTGCGGCGCGCCGGGAGCTTTTCGCGGTCGTGCACGGTGACGATCTTTTCGACGATCTTTTCGACCACCTGCGGCACGCGCGCCGCCTGGCTCGCGGCGAGCAGGGTCTCGACCGCCTCGTCGTCCTCCTCGTCCTCGTCGGCGATCAGCGAGGCATTGAGCGGCTGGCTGAGCTTGGACCCGTCGCGGTAGAGCGCGTTGGCCTTGAGGGCGAGGCGCCAGCTCAGCATGTAGGCGTTCTTGCAGTCCTCGACCGTCGCATCGTTGGGCATGTTGATGGTCTTGGAAATGGCGCCCGAGATGAAGGGCTGCGCGGCGGCCATCATCAGGATGTGGCTGTCGGTCGAGAGGTACCGCTTGCCGATCTTGCCGCAGGGATTGGCGCAGTCGAACACCGGCAGGTGCTCGGCCTTCAGATGCGGGGCGCCCTCGAGGGTCATGGCGCCGCACACATGGATGTTGGCGGCCTCGATGTCCTTCTTGCTGAAGCCCAGGAACGGCAGGAGCTCGAAGCTCATGTCATTGAGCTGCTCGGCCGTGACGCCGAGGCCCTTGAGGAAATCGGCGCCCAGCGTCCACTGGTTGAACACGAACTTGATGTCGAAGGCCGACGCCATGCCCTTGTTGAGGGCTTCGATTTTGTCGTCGGTGAAGCCCTTGGCGCGCAGCGTCGCGGGATTGATGGCGGGCGCCTGGTTGAGGTTGCCGTGGCCCACGGCATAGGCCTCGATCTCGGCGATCTGGGATTCCGAATAGCCCAGGGTCCGCAGCGCCGGGGGCACCGCGCGGTTGATGATCTTGAAGTAGCCGCCGCCGGCGAGCTTCTTGAACTTCACCAGCGCGAAATCGGGCTCGATGCCGGTGGTGTCGCAATCCATCACGAGGCCGATGGTGCCGGTGGGGGCGATCACCGAGACCTGCGCGTTGCGGTAGCCATGCTGCTCGCCGGCCGCGACCGCCTCGTCCCACACGGACTTGGCGCGGGCGCCGAGCGCGGCGTCCTTGAGCGAAGCGTGGTCGAGCGCGACCGGGGCGATCGAGAGGCCCTCATAGCCGTCGGCCTTGCCGTGCGCGGCGTTGCGATGGTTGCGCATGACGCGCAGCATGTGCGGGGCGTTGCGCGGGTAATCCTGGAAGGCGCCGAGCTCGGCCGCCATTTCGGCCGAAGTCTTGTAGCTCGCGCCGGTCATCAGCGCGGTGATGGCGGCGCAGATGGCGCGGCCCTCGGCTGAATCATAGGGAATGCCCGAGGTCATCAGCAGGCCGCCGATATTGGCGTAGCCGATGCCCAGCGTGCGGTAGACGAAGCTGCGCTCGGCAATGGCGCGCGAGGGGAACTGCGCCATCATCACCGAGATTTCGAGCACGATCGTCCACAGCCGGCAGGTGTGCTCGAACTCGGCGACCGCGAACGTGCCGTCGGCATTGCGGTAGGGCAGCAGGTTCACCGAGGCGAGGTTGCACGCGGTGTCGTCGAGGAACATGTACTCGCTGCACGGGTTCGACGCGACGATCGGGCCGGCCTCGGGCGAGGTGTGCCACTCATTGATGGTGGTGTGGTACTGGATGCCCGGATCGGCCGAGGCCCAGGCGGCATAGCCGATCGAGTCCCACAGCTCGCGGGCCTTGAGCGTTCTGGTCACCTTGCCCGACGTGCGGCCGACGAGGTTCCACTCGCCATCGGCCTCGACGGCGTTGAGGAAGTCGTCGGTGACGCGCACCGAATTGTTCGAGTTCTGGCCCGAAACGGTGAGGTAGGCCTCGGAGTCCCAGTCGGTGTCGTAGATGGGGAATTCGAGGTCGGTATAGCCCTGGCGCGCGAACTGGATGACGCGCTGCACGTAGTTCTCGGGCACCATCGCCTTCTTGGCGGCCTTCACCTCGCGCTTGAGCGCGGGGTTCTTGTTGGGGTCGAAGCAGTCGTCGCCGTCGCCCTCGCAATTGACGGCGGCCTTCATGATGGCCTTGAGGTGCTTGCTGACGGTCTTGGAGCCGGTGACGAGGGCGGCGACCTTCTGCTCCTCCTTCACCTTCCAGTTGATGTAGGTCTCGATGTCGGGGTGATCGATGTCGACCACGACCATCTTGGCGGCGCGCCGGGTGGTGCCGCCCGACTTGATGGCGCCCGCCGCGCGGTCGCCGATCTTGAGGAAGCTCATCAGGCCCGACGACTTGCCGCCGCCCGACAGGCGCTCGCCTTCGCCGCGCAGCCGCGAGAAATTGGAGCCGGTGCCCGAGCCGTATTTGAACAGCCGGGCCTCGCGGACCCACAGGTCCATGATGCCGCCCTCGTTGACGAGGTCGTCATTGACCGACTGGATGAAGCACGCATGCGGCTGGGGGTGCTCGTAGGACGATTTCGACGAGACCAGCTTGTGGGTGAACGGGTCGACGTAGAAATGGCCCTGGCCCGGGCCGTCGATGCCATAGGCCCAGTGCAGGCCCGTGTTGAACCATTGCGGCGAGTTCGGCGCGACCTTCTGGGTCGCGAGCATGAAGCAGAGCTCGTCGTAGAAGGCGCGGGCGTCCTCCTCGGTGTCGAAATACTTCCCCTTCCAGCCCCAATAGGTCCAGGTGCCGGCAAGGCGCGAGAAGACCTGGCGGCTGTCGGTCTCGCTGCCATAGCGTTCGGCCTCGGGGATGGCCTTCATGGCTTTTTCGTCGGGGACCGAGCGCCAGAGCCAGGACGGGACGTCGTTCTCCTCGACGCGCTTGAGGATTTTGGCGACACCGGCCTTGCGGAAATATTTCTGCGCCAGGATGTCGGCCGCCACCTGCGACCAGCTCGCCGGTACCTGCATGTTCTCGAGCTTGAACACGACCGAGCCATCCGGATTGCGGATCTCGCTGGTCGCGGATCGGAATTCGATCCCGGCAAACGCGCCCGCTTCAGCCTCGGTGTACCGACGTTCGATGTGCATAGTTCAAAAGTCCCCAAAATGTGCGGACAAAGCCGTCCGCTGCCGCCGCCGCAGCAGTTCTCGCCAGATCGTTTGACGCTGTACTTTGGCCGTCCCGTCGCCACGGTCCGACCGGTCGCCCCGTGCCCCGCCGGTCGTCCGGTCTGGATGCCGAACTCTCCGCCGGGGGCTTTGTTGCACGAGGCACAAAACGCGCCTCGCACAGCGTCGAAAAATCTGGTCCGATTCAGAAAACCCGTCAACGGGTCAAACTCGCGAAGGGACCATACCTTGTGTTTGGTGAGGCCAGTTTCGCTAGATTTAGTATAGAGACTGTGAATAGCGGGGACAACGGGGAAGCCTGAAAAATCCGCTTCCGAAGCGCCGATTCGGCGACACGAAACGCCGTTTCCGGGTTCCCAAAACGCGACGGGAATCCCCGCTAAGCCCGCCCGGAATCGAGAGAGTTTTTCATGCTCATGCAATGGATGAAGAGGCGGCGGCCGCCGCAGCGCCGTCCGGCCCGTTTTCGTCGAACTGTGTCAAGCCCAGAATTTTCGGGCGGCTGGGGATAGCGCCCGGGCCACACAAGACCCGCGTTCATCGTGCTCTCAGGTTCTTCTCGTCAGGTTGGGCCAAAGCCCGGCCGATTGACGGGCGTCTCAGGCTGGGGGAGCGTTCGGCGGATGGGACCGATGCTGAGGCTATCGCTGGTTGCCGCATTGCTGGTTGCGACGGCGCTGTCGCCTGCGGCGTTCGCGGACGAGCCGCTGCGCGGCGTGGCGCTCGTGATCGGCGAGAGCGATTACGAGGTGCTGCCCAGCCTCGATAATCCCAAGCGCGACGCACGGGCGCTCGACACCCTGATGGATGACCTCGGGTTCGACGTCACCCGCGTCCTCGACGGCGATGCCGACGAGCTGCGCGAGGAGATCGCGGACTTCGTCGAAGAGGCGGCCGAGGCCGATGTCGCCCTCATCTACTATTCCGGGCATGGCGTGGAGCTGGGCGGACACAATTATCTCGTGCCGACGGACACGGATCTTTCGACGCCGGAAGTGGCGGGACAGAGCCTCGTTGCCGTCGACGACATGCTGGCCGACCTCGCGCGGACGGTGCCGGTGACGATCCTGCTGCTCGATGCCTGCCGGACGGATGCCTTTCCCGCGGGTCAGATGATCGCGCTCCCCGGAGGGGCCCCCGAACCGGTCGATGGACCGGGGCTCGAGGCGGTGCGGGGACCGACGCCGATTGCCCGGACCGGCACGCCCGAGGAGAGCCTGGGGATGGTGATCGGCTTTGCCGCGAGCCCAGGCCAGCCGGCACTCGACGGCGAGCCGGGCGGCAACTCGCCTTACGCGGCGGCGCTGGTGAAACACTTCTCGGCCGGAGGCTATTCGATCTCGGACCTCATGACGCTGGTGGGCGAGGAGGTCTATCTCGAAACGAGGGCGCGGCAGCTGCCCTGGGTGAACTCGTCGCTGCGGCGCGTGCTGACCTTCGGGGCGCCCATCGAGGAGACGGGCGACGACGAGGCCAGAATCCGCGACGGGCGCCGCCAATTGCTGCTGACGATCGCAGGGGCCGCCGAGACGACGCGAAAGCTGGTCGAGACGGTGGCGCGCTCCGAAGACGTTCCGCTCGACGCGCTCTACGGCATGCTGAAGGTGCTGGGGATCGAAGCCGCCGACGCCGGCCAGATCGAGGCCCAGCTGCAGGCCGGAGCCGAGCGGCTCAAGACGCTGATGGCGACGCAGACCGGCGCCACGGTGACCGATGTCGAGCTCAAGCGGCTCACCGATCTCGCCGACCGGGCCGAGGCCGAAGGCGCGATCGAGGTGGCGCTGGCGTTTCGCGAGCAGGCCTCCGCGCGTGCGGACGAGCTCGAAGCGGACGTCGACCGCAACGAAGCCAACCTCAAGGCGGACCGGCTGCAGCTCGGCGCGACCTATGCCGAGCATGCCATGACCGCCGAGATGAATTTCGAGTTCGCGCGCTCGGTCGAGATGTGGCGCAAGGCGATCGCCCAGGTCGAGGACTGGGACGCAACGCTCACGGCGGGTTATCGCAACAATCTGGGCGTTGCGTTGATGGAGCGGGGCGATCTCGAAACCGGCATCGACGCCCTTCGCGAGTCCGTCGAGGTGCTGGAGGCATCGCTGGCGGCGTTCGAGGAGACCGATCCGGTGAACTGGGCGCGCACCCAAAGCAACCTGGGCAACGTGCTCCACAAGCTCGGCGACCGCGAATACGACCCCAACCGCTACGTGGCCGCCGCCGAGGCGCATCGCGCGGCCCTGACCGTCCTGACGCGCGAGGCGCGGCCCCGGGACTGGGCGACCGCCGAGATGAACCTGGGCAACGCACTCGCCCGGATCGGCGAATATCAGGAGGGGACAGAGAGCCTCGAGGCGGCGATCGACGCCTTCCACGCGGCGCTCGAAGTACGCACGCGGGACACGGTGCCCCTCGACTGGGCGGCCGCCAACGACAATCTGGGCAGCGCACTGTCGACGCTGGCGGGGCGGACCGGCGATCCAGAATTGTTTGCCCAGGGCATCGCCGCCTTCCGCAATGCGCTCGAGGTGCGCAGCAGGCAGACGGCGCCGCTGACCTGGGCGCTCACCCAGCGCAACCTGGGGCTGGCGCTGAAGACCTATGGCGCGATGACCGGCGACCTGAGGTCGGTCCGCGAGGGCGCCGATGCCTATCGCGCCGCGCTCGAGGTCTATACGCGGGAGCGCTCGCCGATGGATTTCGGCCAGACCAGCGCCATCCTCGGCATCGCGCTGATGGAGATCGCCAAATCCGAGCCGACCGTCGACCTGCTCGAGGAAGCCCGCGGCCGGTTCAGCGATGCGCTGGACGTCCTCGGCGGGGCGAGCGCGGACCAGGACGCCTATTTCCAGGGGCGCATCGCCCAGATCGACGAGATGCTCGGTGGCTAGTCCCGGCCCCTAGTTTCGCCGCGTTCTGGGTGCTAAGGGCAGGGCACGCGCAACGGATTCCCTATCGACCATGGCATACGGCGGCTTCAAGGACTTCCTCATCGAGATCTTCGCCTGGTGGCGGGGCAACACGTGGGGGACGCGCCTGTGGGCCGCGACGCAGGGCGTGTTCGTGGGCACCGACGAGTTCGGCAACCGCTACTACCGGTCCAGGAAGCCGACCGGGCCGCACGGCATGGAACGGCGCATGGTCATCTACAATGGCGGCTATGCCGAGCCCTCGACCATCCCGCCGGGCTGGTATGGCTGGATGCATTACCGCACCAACGAGGTTCCGGCCGAGGGCAGCTACACGCCGCACCCCTGGCAGAAGCCGCATGTGCCCAACCTCACCGGCACGGCGCTGGCCTATCGGCCCGATGGGAGCCTTCTCAACAAGGGCGAACGGCCGCGCGTCACCGGCGATTACGACGCCTGGTCTCCCGAGCCATAATCGGGTCCGGTTCCATGCGCGCATTGGCGCTTGTCGTGCTGGTGCTGGTCCTTGCCGGACCGGCGGCGGCGGAAACGATCTCGAACCCCATCGCGGCCTTCTCGGGCCTCGACAAGATCACCGGCCGGATCACCAATTTCGACGTCTATATCGACGAGACGGTGCAGTTCGGGGCGCTGCAGATCACCCCGCGCGTCTGCTACACGCGGCCCGCCACCGAAACGCAGCGCACGAGCGTTTTCCTCGAGGTGGACCAGGTGTCGCTGAAGGGCGGGACCCAGCGCATCTTCACCGGCTGGATGTTCGCCGACAGCCCCGCGCTCAATGCCATCGACCATCCGGTTTACGATATCTGGCTGGTCGACTGTAAGCAGTCCTCGGACGTGCCGCCGCCCGATGCACCCCCCGTCAGCAGCGAGCCGGCGCCGGCAGCGGAGTAGGGTCCGCCCGCCCGCGTGACAGGGAACCCCGGGGCCGGTATCGTCGGCGCGGCCGCTCACGTCTGGGGGATGCGTATTGCCGGTCGCCGATGAGCAACTGCTGGACCTGGTCGGCAGGATCTACGACTGCGTGATGACGCCTGCGCTGTGGCACGAGACCGTGGACGCAACGCGCCGGTATCTCCGCTTCCAGAACGCGATCCTGGCGGTGAATCCCCTGCGGCCCGGCTATCTGCCGGTCGTGGTGTCGGTGGGGGTGCCGGACGAGTTCCTGGCGATGTCGCAGAAATTCCAGATGGACATGCTGGAGCTCTGGGGCGGGCCCGAGCGCATCGCGCGGCTGCCGCTCGAAGAGCCGGTTATCCAGAGCCAGCAGACCGATCCCGCGACCTGGCACGACAATCCCTATTTCCGCGAGTGGGTCGCGCCGCAGGGGCTGGTCGATGCCGCGGCTGTCGCGATCGAGCGCGATGCGCTGACCGTCGCCAATCTCGCGCTGGGCAGGGACGCCGCGAGCGGCCCGATCGGCGAAACCGAACTGGAGGGGCTGCGCCTGCTCGGGCCGCATCTGCGCCGCGCGCTGATGATCGGCCGGCTGCTCGAGACCGCCACCAATACGGCGCGCACCTTCGCCGCCGCGCTCGACGCCATCAGCAGCGGCGCGATCCTGGTCGACGCGCACCTGCGGATCATCCATGCCAATGAGGCGGCCGAAGGGATGCTGCGGGCGGGCGACCCGATCCGGACCGCGGGGGCGCGGCTGGAGCTGGTGGATGAAATCGTCCCCGGCCAGCTGCAGGGCGCAATGGCTGCCATGCTCGAGAGCGACGCCGCGCTCGGGCGCCGCGGCATGAACATTCCCGCCCGCCGGCGCGACGGCTCGACGCTCACCGTGAACGTGATGCCGCTGGCCCGGCGCGGCGAGCGGCAGGGCCTGCCGGGCGCGGCGGTCGCGGCGGTGTTCGTCTCCGATGCCTCGGCCCGGATCGTGGCGCCGGCGGACACGGTGACGCTGATCTACGGGCTGACGCCCGCCGAAGCGCGGGTCTTCGAGCTGGTGGTGCTGGGCCATGGCAGCGAGGAGATGGCGCGCGAGCTCGGGATCGCAACGAGCACGGTGCGCACGCACCTGCTGCGGGTCTTCGCCAAGACCGGCCGGCACGACCGCAGCGGCCTCGTGCGCCTCGCGGCGGAATTGCAGCCCACGGCCTGAAGCCGCACGAAATGTGAGCGTCTCCACCACGCGGTGGACTACAGCGGGCGCGAACCGGTGAACAACTGGCGCTTCATTGTTTGGGAGAACAACGATGCGCCCTCGGAAATTCGCCACGCTGCTGCTCGCCGGCCTGGGTCTTCTTGCCTTCGCCGTGACGACGGGACCGGCCGCGGCCGACACCCAGACCGGCAAGATCGGCGATCCCTCGGGCAAGTCGTTCGTCGCCGCCTGCGAGCGGGGCGAGGCGCTGGTGGGCTACGCCTATAATTCGGCACACGTGATGATGGCGATCGGCCCGCTCTGCCGGCCGCTGGCGGACGGGGCGTTCACGGGTCCGGTGCAGAAGCTGCGCAACGTCTATGGCGCGGAAGACGGCGCGGGCAACGACCCGGTCGTCTGTCCGGAGAAGACGGCGATCGCCCGGCTCGACGTGTTCGTCAGCGACCGGCTCCAGGTGCACAGCGTCAGGGGCACGTGCAACCCGCTGCCCAACGGCCCGTCCAAGGGCACCTATATGCGCGCCACCAAGACGACGTCCGGCGCGGCGGCGAGCCACAAATCGGTCCGCTGCGAGGCCGGTAAATACGCCAACGGGCTGGTGGGAACCTACGATGCGGTCGGCGGCATCATGAGCCTGGGCCTGCTCTGCCCATCCGACGAGGACAACGGCCCGGACGAAGCGGATCGCGGCGATGACGACGCGGACAAAGGTGGCGAGGACAGAGGGGGCGGCAAGAAACAGTTCGAGGAGGGCGGCCTGAGCTTCGAGATCGACCTGGGCAAGGGTGGCATCAGCGTCGGTGTGTCCGGCGGTGCCCGCCGCGCCAAGGAGCCGACCACGATCTATGCGCGCCCCGCGGGCAAGGAGATCGGCTACCTCGATGAGGGCGAGCGGGTCACGATGGTCCAGTGCGAGGACGGCGGCAAAGGCTGGTGCAAGATCAGCAAACCGACCGCCGGCTACGTCTGGGGCGGCGACTTCCGATAAGCACGGGGGACAGGGTGATGGGCATGTCTCTTCGGCGCGTCGGGCTGGGCCTGGTGGTTTCGGCGGGGCTCGTGTTCGGGGCCGCCGTTCCGTCCTCAGGCGAGGACACGCGCCAGATCGGCGGTCCGGGGGGGAAGGGCGGCGGGAGTCATTGCGCCCCGGGTCAGCTCGTTAGCGGCTTCGATTATTCTTCCGGGAAGGCATTGGATTACCTGAATGCGAACTGTTGGGATCCAAGCACAGGACGCTTTAAAGGCGCTACGGGCGGCCTGGGGGCCACCATCGATCTTGGGACCAAGAACCGGACAGCCGACTGCCCCCTCACGATGGCGGTACAGTCCATGCGGGTCTTTGTAGACAAGCACGGCATCGTTCACCACGTCGAAGCCGTGTGCGGAGGTCTCGCCGAGAACTGGCCGACCGGAAAAATCGCAACAACCAACAGCGGAGGCGAGGCCTCCTACAGCGAGGAGATTTCGTGCCCGCGGGGTTTCCTGGCGAGCGCTCTCATCGGTGCGTACGGCGTTCTCGTCGATCGCGTCGGACTTCGCTGTACCAAGGTCTACGATGTGGGAGGCAACCCACCTCCCGCCGAGAAGCCGGCCGAAAAGCCACCGGCCAGGGCGCCCATGAAGGTCACGAACGACCAGGCGCCGCTCAAGGTCAACAATGGGGCGGGCGGGGACGGCGGCGACTACGCGGCGGTCGATACGACCATCTACGACGAACCGGCCGGGAACGAGGTCGACTACATTTCCGAGGGCGATCCGGTGACGATCCGCAGCTGCACCGATGGGTGGTGCCGGATCACCGAGCCGCGCCGGGGCTATGTCTGGGGCGAAGACGTCGGGCGATAGGGGCGCAGGGGGCTGGCGAGGCTGGCGGCGATCCTGATGGGTCGGCGCCAGCCGGCGCCTTTTCAGCCATTGACTTGCAATCGTCCGCAGTATTTAACCGTCCTGTTATTTAACAGGACAGCGAAATGCGTGCCGATCCGCTGACAGCCACGTTTGCCGCCCTCGCCGATCCGACGCGCCGGGCCATCCTTGCGCGGCTGGCGAAGGGCGAGGCGACGGTGCTGGAGCTGGCCGAGCCCTTCGATATCAGCCTTCCCGCGATCTCCCGGCATCTCAAGGTGCTGGAGCAGGCAGGGCTGATCAGCCGGGGGCGGGAGGCGCAGTGGCGGCCGTGCCGGATCGAGACGCAGGCACTCGAGCGCGTCGACGACTGGGTGGGGCATTACCGGGGCCTATGGGAAGGCCGGTTCGACCGCATGGACCGCTACATTGCTACGCTCACCAAGGGAGACCCGGATGCCGAGCAGTAAGGCCACTGTCCGCAATGACGACGAGGTGCTGGCGATCAGCCGCTATTTCGAGGCGCCGCCCGAACTGATCTTCCGGCTGTGGGCCGACCCGGTGCATCGCGTGCGCTGGTGGGGACCGACCGGGATGGCGCTCAGCCGGTGCGAGATGGATTTCCGCGTCGGCGGCAAGTGGGCGATGACAATGACCGCGGCGACGCCCTACGACCATCCAATCCACGGCGTTTTCACCGAGATCGTCGAGCCGAGCCGTCTCTGCTTCACCTACATCAACGATGCCGACGGTCATGAAATGCTGGTCGAACTGGACTTTTCGCCCGAAGGCACGGGGACGCGCATGGCTTTCGTCCAGTCGCCCTTCATCAGTGTGGCGGAGCGCGACGGGCACAATTTCGGCTGGTCGAGCACGCTCGGCATGCTCGCAACCTATGCGCCAAAGGTCGCCGCCGCGGGCGGCATGCCGGTCGGCGAACCCAGAAAACCAGGAGACCTCTGAATGCTGACACCACCGAAAATCGTTGAACGACCCGCCACGCATTTTGCCGCCGTGACCCAGGAGGTCACCATGCCCTTCGGTGAGGCGATCGGCCCCCTGATGGACGAGGCCGCCACCTATCTCGGCAGCACCGGCACCGATTTCGGTTTCGCGATGTTCAAATACGACATCATCGACATGCCCCGGCTGGTTATCCAGTTCGGCTTCCTGACGCCGACACCGGTCGCCGGCACCGACAGGGTGAAGCCGGGCGTGCTGCCAGCCGGCAAATATGTCACGGCCACCTACACGGGGCATTACGACAATGTCGAAAGGGCCACGGGCGAAGTGATCGACTGGGCGCAGGCGAATGGAGTGGAATGGGACTCCACACCCGAGGATCGGGGCGAGCGTTTTGTGTCGCGCTTCGAGATCTATCCCAACGGGCCGGACGACGAACCCGATCCCAACAAATGGATCACCGAAATCTGGATCAAGACCCGGGACTGACGATGCTGCTCGAGGGCAAGACCGCACTCGTTTATGGCGCGAGTGGCGCCGTGGGCGGCGCGGCCGCGAAAGCCTTTGTGCGCGAGGGGGCGCACGTCGTCCTCGCGGCGCGGGGCGAGGAGGGGCTGGAGCGCATTGCGGGCGCTCGCCCGGGTCGCCCGACGCCCCGGGCGTGGAAGCTCCGGGCGGAGGAGTGGGGCATGAGCTCCGACGAGGTCCATGCGTATTTCGCCAAGGACACGCCGTTGCGCGCCATCACGCCGCTGGCCCAGATCGCCGATGCCGCCGTGATGCTGGCGTCGGACTATGCGGCCTCGATGACCGCGACGGCCATCAATGCCACGGGCGGCG
>JBIQKK010000164.1:0-2329 GCA_044506585.1 Hyphomicrobiales bacterium | reverse complement strand
CTTTTTGTGTTCCGGCGATGTGGCCTTTGCGCAACGGGAACATCGCTGCTCCCGGCGCATGCGGGTCAGGCCGCGTCGCTTTCCACACCATCCTCGAGGCCGTACTCGCGGAGCTTGCGGTAGAGGGTCGAGCGCCCGATCTTGAGCGCCCGCGCCACCTTCGACATCCGCCCGCCATAATGCTTGAGCGCGAAAGCAATCAGCTCACGCTCGAGATCGGGCAGCGGCGCCACTTCGCCCCTGGCATCGAGGAAACGGTCAGGCACGGTTTCCCGCGCGTCGCTTTCTCTGCGCACGGACCTAGCGGCATCGATGTGAACCGGGGCTGAAGGCGTGGGCAGGGACTGCGTGATCCGTGCGGTCTCGTCGCGGCCGCGGGTCTGGGCGACGATCTGGGGGAAGTCGGCGAGCTCGAGATAGCCGCCGTCGCTGAGGACGATCGCGCGGTAGATGGCGTTTTCGAGCTGACGGATGTTGCCGGGCCAGTTGTAGCCGCGCAGCAGCTCGAGCGCGGCGTTCGAGAGGCCGGCGATGCGCTTGCCGGCTTCGGCGGCGAAGCGGGCAATGAAATGGGCCGCCAGCGGTTCGATGTCCTCGGGGCGTTCGCGCAACGGCGGCAGATAGATCGGGAAGACGTTGAGGCGGTAGTAGAGATCCTCGCGGAATTCGCCGGACTGGGCGAGGTTCAGCAGGCGCCGGTTGGTGGCCGAGATGACGCGGACGTTGACGCGCTCGGGCTTGCCGGCGCCGACGGGCTCGATCTCGCCTTCCTGCAGGGCGCGGAGGAGCTTGGCCTGGGCCTCGAGCGGCAGCTCGCCGATCTCGTCGAGGAAGAGGGTGCCGCCATGGGCTTCGGCGAACTTGCCGGCATGGTCGGCGGTCGCGCCGGTGAAGGCGCCCTTCTTGTGTCCGAACAGGGTCGATTCGATCAGGTTGGCGGGAATGGCGCTGCAGTTCACCGTGACGAACGGCTTGCTGGCGCGATCGCCCATGCCCTGGATGACGCGGGCGATGAGCTCCTTGCCGGTACCGGTTTCGCCTTCGACAAGCACCGGGATCTGCGATCTTGCCGCCTTCTGGCTGAGGGCGAGGGTGCGGTGCATGGCGGGCGAGCGGGTGACGATGTCGTCGAGGCCGAGCGTACCGGCGCGGCGGTGGCGCTCGATGCGCACGATGGTTTCGAGCTCATCAAGCTTCATGGCGTTGCGCAGCGACACGATAAGGCGCTCGGGTGCGACGGGCTTGACGAAGAAATCGACAGCGCCCTTGCGCATGGCGGTCACGACGGTGTCGAGCGCGGAATGGGCGGTCTGGATGATGACGGGGGCCGTTATGCCCTCGCGCGCCATGGCCTCCATGACGGCCATGCCGTCGCGGTCCGGCATTACGAGATCGAGAATGACGGCGCCGAAGCCGGGATTGGCGCGCATGATGCTCAGTGCCTCATCGCCGCCGCCGGCCGTGACGGGGGTGAATCCGGCGCGGCGCGCGACCTCGGAGGTCAGCCGCAATTGCACCGGATCGTCATCCACGATGAGAACGCGCGTCATCAAGTCTCCCCAAGCCGATTCTGGCCGCGAACCGGGGAGCCGCCCCGAATCGTGTGCCGTTTCGGAGCAGGATGGAAAGCGGGGGTTAAGGGGGGTTTAAGGATGAGGGCGGGGTGAGGGTCAGTAGCCGGCTTCGCGCTGATGGCGGATGTCGATGATCTCAACGACGTCATCATGGACCTTGTAGGTCACGATGTAGCCGCTTCTTGAAAAGGGGACGATGAGTTCTCGATGATCGATGCCAGAATCCTCAGCGACACGACCTGCATCGGGAAATGTCAGCAAGACCTCGAGGGAGGCACGAATGGTCGCAATCGCCTTGTCTGCCGTACGGGGAGATTTGGGCCTGAGGAACTCGTGAAGGCGTTTGAGATCGAGGACGGCGTCGGGCGACCACTCGAAATGGCGCGCGGTCATATCAAGTGTGAGCTTCGGGGATCGGGGGATCCTCGCCGCGGAGCAGCGACTCGATCCACCGATCGACTTCTGCGCCCGTCAGATGGAGGCCCGTGTCCAAATACTCCTGGTGGCGGCGCTCGGCCTCCGCGAGGAAAGCGGCCCGCCGTTCCCGCTTCTCTACAAAGCTGCTGATAGCTTCGTTCATGAGCCGGTTCGGCGTGCTGCCCTCCCGCTCGGCAATGGCGCGAAGCCTGTCTCGCAAGCCGTCATCCAGTTTGATCGAAGTGCTTTGGGCCATGCGGTGCTCCCTCGTGGTACCTCGTAATACCACAACGCTCTGAATCCCCCAAATGTCCTGTTGAGCCAGCGTTTTGGGCGGC
>JBIQKK010000163.1:0-2365 GCA_044506585.1 Hyphomicrobiales bacterium | reverse complement strand
TGTGGTCACAGACTAACCGTTTTGCAAGGTTGCCAAATATGACGTTGTGTGGACCAGTGAACGTCCCTATATGCAGCCGCGTTTTGCCGTTTCCTCGCACTCCGGAAGGGAATGCCCAATGGCCGCCTTGACTGCTTCCTCCGCCGCCGAAGAGGTGATCCAGCTGCATACGCCGGCTCACGACAAGACGGTCTATGCGAATACCAGCCAGCTCATCGCGACCGAGGAGCCCGATTACCCGAGCTTCCTGTTCTCCGAGCGCGAGCTGCATCGCGCGGTCAAGGTCTTCAAGAAGGGCTTCGATGGCCTTTTGACCTATGCGGTCAAATGCAACCCGTCCCCGCATGTCCTCAAGCAGCTGCACAATGAGGGACTGAAGGCCTTCGACGTCGCGTCCAATCGCGAGATGGAACTGGTGCGCGAGTTCGCGCCCGGCGCGGTGATGCACTACAACAACCCCATCAAGAACAAGCGCGAGATCGAGCGGGCCTATGAAGAGTTCGGCATCCGCTCGTTCACGATCGACCACCCCCAGCAGCTCGACCAGCTCGCGGCGGTGGTGACGCCGTCGCGCGACATCGAGGTGACGACGCGGTTCAAGGCGGGCAAGGCGCTCAAGAGCTACGATTTCGGCATCAAGTTCGGCGTGATGCAGGACGGCGCGGCCGAGATCGTCAAGCTCGTCTCGCAGATGGGCTTCACCCCCTCGCTGTGCTTCCATGTCGGCAGCCAGTGCGAGGACGCCTACGCCTACGAGCGGCACATCGCTGCGGCGGCCAAGATCGCCGACGAAGCGGGCATCGAACTCAAGCGGCTCAATATCGGCGGGGGTTATCCGGCGCCCTACCCCACCAGCACCGCGCCCCCGATGGACTACTACTTCGAGACCATCGCCACGGCGGTCAAGGACAGCTTCGGCAAGTCGGCGCCCGAGCTCATCATCGAGCCGGGCCGCGCGCTCGTGACGTCGTCGACGTCGCTGCTGCTGCGCGTCAAGCATCAGCGCGGCGGCCAGTCGGTCTACCTCAACGACGGCGCCTATGGCTCGCTGATGGAAGTCAAGTTCATGGACTTCACGCCGCCGCTGCGCGTGTGGCGCGGGCCGCGCATTCACGACGATGACGGCAACTTCTCGGAGTTCACCATCTGGGGGCCGACCTGCGACAGCTACGACGTGCTGCCCCAGGTGTTCACCTTGCCCGCCGATATCGATGAGGACGACTGGATCGAGTTCGGGCTCATGGGCGCCTACACCCAGGCGTCGCTGACCCCGTTCAACGGCTTCGACCGGCGCGACCAGTACTGGGTCGACGAAGTCTATACCGGCAAGGACATGGCGCCCGAATAGGCGCGGCGCATCGAGTTCGGGGCCGCCCTTCGGGGCGGCTTCTTTCTTTCGAAGCGGGCCCACGCTTTCCCTAGGCTGCGCCAGATGAGCGAACCCTGGCGGCTCGCCGCAGCCCGGCATCTCCGCCACGACTAGAGTCGCGTTTCACAGGGCGAGCGGAAGCGTCCGCCGGCCCGACCGGCGAT
Organism: Hyphomicrobiales bacterium; assembly: GCA_044506585.1. Taxonomy (GTDB): domain Bacteria; phylum Pseudomonadota; class Alphaproteobacteria; order Rhizobiales; family Devosiaceae; genus Devosia_A. Next base: position 832 of record JBIQKK010000163.1, on the reverse strand, counting down.
GTCAAAGAGCGCAGTCCGCTGGGACTGAACTGGACGGAGCCCCGAGGCGCATACGCCTCGACTATGGTTTGGTAATAGAGACGCAAGCGCCTCGGGGCGCGGGATTTGAGGTTCGGCTCGGACGGATCTGCCCCTTATCCTATGCAGACTTGGTCCGGCGCGTCCCAGGCCGGCGCGACACCGACCCACCCGCTGGCTTCACCGCATCGTTCGCGTCGACTTCCGTCCGCGCGATGAAACTGAGGTGACATTACGCCCACCCGAAACCATGTGGCGCATCTTTTTCACCCGGCGGGAAATTGGCGCCGGTGCGTGGGGCCGCCCCCTTCCGTCGCCTGCGGCACCACCTCCCCCGCAAGCGGGAGAAGGAGTCCCGACTGTGAGTTGGCCGCGCCGCTACTAAGCGACGAGATCGTCCGGGCAAGCCGGATCGGCCCGCCGCAAATCAAAAGGGCCCGCATCGCTGCGGGCCCCGAATTCACACGTGACCGTGCCGACCATTACTCGTCGCGGTAGACCTTTTCGCGGCGCTCGTGCATTTCCTGGGCTTCGAGGCTGAGGGTGGCGATTGGGCGGGCGTCGAGCCGGGCGATGCCGATGGGATCGCCGGTTTCTTCGCAATAGCCGTAAGTGCCGTCCTCGATGCGCTTGAGCGCGGCGTCGATCTTGCTGATCAGCTTGCGCTGGCGGTCGCGCGTTCTCAGTTCGAGCGCGCGGTCGCTTTCGGACGAGGCACGGTCTGCCATGTCCGAGTGATTGGTCGATTCTTCCTGAAGATTTTCGAGGGTCTCGCGGCTCTCCCGCAGGATGTCCTCTTTCCAGGTCTCCAGCT
>JBIQKK010000065.1:5501-15860 GCA_044506585.1 Hyphomicrobiales bacterium | reverse complement strand
GACCTGGCTGCCAGGCTGACGACACTCAGCGACGACCTTGCCGGCAAGGGAACAAGCGAGGAGGTCGCGTCGCTGACCGACCGGCTCGAGACCCTGCGCGAGGAGGTTGCACGCATCGGAGCGGAGGGCGTCGCGAAGATGGAAACGGAGGTCGGTTCGCTGCGCACCCAGGTCGAAAGCTTGACCAGGCAGGTGAACGACCTGCCGTCGCCCGAAGAGATCAAGGCCGTCGTTCGCGACGAGGTCGAAAGGGCCGGGAACCAGTCCGGCAACGGCGCCACGCCGGTGCTCCTTGAGCGGATATATTTCGGCCTCAACCAGTCACGTGTGGCGGACGATGAGTTGGCCAAGATAAGGTCGGTCGCCGACCAGCTCGCATCCTCCGCCGGTATGCTGGCGATCGTCGGCTTCACCGACAGCCAGGGGCCAGCGGAGCTCAATCGCGCCCTGTCGCTCCGTCGTGCGTCCGCGGTACGGGCGGCCCTCGTCCAGGCGGGCGTGGATCCTGCCGCCGTCACCTCCGTCGCGGGCTTCGGCGAGGATGGTCCGCCCGTCCGCGTCGACGACAATGTCGATGAGGCCAACAACAGGGTCGTGATGATCTATCGACGGCCCTAGCTTCATCGCCGGCGGTCCTGCACGCAGCGAGGAAACGGGCCCGCCTCCGACTCTATCGACGGAAAATTATCGGGCGGGTTGGCGTGGGCGGCGACGGGAAATGCCGAGTGAAGCCCCGTGACGTGGGCTTTTGCGCCGATTTTGTTCCCATCGCAAAAATCAAAAAAGAGCGCTTGACCTTCCCATGATAGGAAGGTCTAGACAGGCTTTGCTACTCGAACCAAGGAGCAATTCCATGTCGACCAAGTTCTCACGCCGTCATCTGTTCTGGATTGTGCCGCTTGCGGTTGCGGCGGTGGCCGGGGGCGGTTTTGCCGCCCGGATGATGGCGCCGCCGCCCGCCGACCTCGACCTTGCCCTGAGCAAGGCGACCGACAACGGGCTGTATGTCACGACGCTGGCCTCCGATGTGTCGCCGATCCCGGTTGGCGAGATCCATACCTGGACCGTGAACATCACCTCGCCCGACGGAACCCCTGCCGAGGGTGTCAACGTCGCCATCGACGGCGGGATGCCCCAGCATGGGCACGGGCTGCCGACCAAGCCCGAGGTCACGACGGAGCTGGGCGAGGGCAGCTACCTGATCGAGGGCATGAAGTTCAATATGGATGGCTGGTGGACGCTCACCGTGACGATCGACGGTGCGAGCGGCAGCGATACGGCCACCTTCAACCTGGTGCTGTGACGATGCGCCGCCTGCTTCTCACCATCGCCGGCCTGCTGTGCGCTGCCGCGGTCGCAGGAGCGGGCGTCGTCATATTCGGCAGTGAATGGTCGGCCGAAGACCTCAAGACGATCCAATCGCTGTCTCTTGCCAGCCTGCCGCCGCTCAAGCCGGACCCGTCGAACCGTGTGGGCGACGATCCGGCCGCGGCTGCGCTGGGCAAGGCGCTGTTCTTCGATACACGGCTCAGCGCCAATGGCAGCATCTCATGCGCCTCGTGCCACAAGCCGGACCGGCAGTTCCAGGACGACCTGCCGGTGGGCCAAGGCATGGCGAAGGGCAACCGGCGTACGATGCCGATTGCGGGGTCGGCCTATTTCCCGTTCCTGTTTTGGGACGGGCGCAAGGACAGCCAATGGTCACAGGCGCTTGGGCCTCTCGAGAATCCGCTCGAACACGGAGCGGATCGAACGATGGCCGTCCGCCTCGTTGCGACCGCCTACAGGGCGGAATACGAAGCTCTCTTCGGCGCCGTCCCCAACCTCGACCGCTTGCCCGAGCATGCGATGCCCGGCGAGTCCGGAGAGCTCGCGGAGGAATGGAACAGCATTGACCCGGCCCGTCAGCACGAAATCGATGCCGCCTATGCCAATATCGGCAAGGCACTGGCCGCATTCGAACGCACGATCGTGCCGGAGCCGACGCGGTTCGACGCCTTTGCCGAGGCCTTGTCGGGCGGCAACGAGCAGCTGGCCGCAACCGTCCTGACCGAGAGCGAACGCGCGGGGCTGAAGCTCTTCATCGGCGAGGGCAATTGCGTCACCTGCCACAATGGACCGCTCCTCACCGACAACGCCTTCCACAATCTGGGACTGCCCGGCGCCGACCCGCAAAAGGATGCCGGCCGAGCCGCGGTGGTCGAAGCACTCAAGGCCGATCCGTTCAATTGCCTGGGGCCGTTCAGCGATGCCAAGCCCTCGCAATGCGCGGAGCTCAAGTTCATGGAAACGTCGAGCCCCGATCTCGTCGGTGGGTTCCGCTCACCCTCCCTGCGCGGGGTCGCCGAGCGCGCGCCCTATACGCATGCCGGCCAGTTCGCGACGCTCAGGGATGTGCTCAAGCACTATAACGAGGCACCCGCCGCGGCCTTCGGCAAGAGCGAACTCAAGCCACTTTCCCTCACCGATGCCCAACTCGCCGATATCGAGGCATTCCTGAGGACGCTCAGTACGGAAGCGCCAGAAAAGACCCCCTAGCTTTTCGCGGCTAGACGAGGGCCGCGATGGCGGCAACGATCGCGAAGGCAAGGGCGATGGCGCTGGGGATGAGAACCGCGGCGCCGGCGACGGCGGTCAGAACTCCCCACGGTCCGATTGAACGCCCAAGGATCGTCATGTCTGTGTCCACCTCGACTGCGTGACGTTTCAGATATCAAATATGGGCGGGCCGGCCAAGAACCGCAACCGGCCGGCGGCCCGTGTGCGTCGGAACGCCGCTTTGGTTCGAAGGGAAATCTCGCCCGACCACAGTGTGCGGCACTATGCTCCGGTGACTGCCGGCGTCCCTGCGGTTGACTTAAGCCCGGGCGGGGCGTGAGATGACGAGCGGACTTCACAAGGCAAGCTGAGTTCTTCTGCCACCGGCGGGCAGCGTGAATCAGGAGGGCAGCCGTGATCGCGAACCTGACCAAGAATGAGCGTCGCGGCGCACTCGCGCTGCTGCTGGTGATGTTCCTCGTCGGCCTCTCGATGGCGGTCGCAGGCCGGGCCGATGCGTTCGGCGTGCACGGCTGGATCGTCCTGCTCTTCAGCGGTGCGCTGGCGCTTCCGGTGATGGCGGGATACGAAGCGCCGGAACCCGATCCCGAGCGCGTCACGCGCTACTACGACGATCCCATCAAGGTCGGCATCGCCCTCACGATGATCTGGGCGATCTTCGGTATGCTTGTGGGCGTCTGGGTCGCCGCCGAGCTCGCCTGGCCGCAACTGAGCTTCGACACCGAATGGCTGAGCTTCGGCCGGCTGCGTCCCGCTCATACGACGGGCGTGATCTTCGGCTTCGGCGGCAACGCCCTTATCGCCACGTCCTACCATGTCGTGCAGCGCACCTCGCGCGCACGGCTCGCGGGCCAGCTGAGCCCCTGGTTCGTGATCTTCGGCTTCAACCTGTTCTGCATTCTCGCCGTGAGCGGCTATTGGATGGGGATCACCCAGTCCAAGGAATATGCCGAGGCCGAGTGGTACGCGGACCTCTGGCTGGTGATCGTCTGGGTGACCTATTTCGTGCTGTTCCTGCGGACGCTGGCGCGCCGGCAGGAGCCGCACATCTACGTCGCCAACTGGTACTACCTCGCCTTTATCGTCGTCGTGGCGATCCTCCACATCGTCAACAATCTGGCGCTGCCGATCCGGTGGGGTGAGTACAAGAGTTACACCATCTGGCCGGGCGTCCAGGATGCGATGGTGCAATGGTGGTATGGGCACAACGCGGTGGCCTTCTTCCTGACGGCCGGCTTCCTCGCGATGCTCTACTACTACCTGCCCAAGCGCGCCAATCGTCCGATCTTTTCGTATCGGCTCTCGATCCTGAGCTTTTGGGGCATTACGTTCTTTTACATCTGGGTCGGGTCGCACCACCTGCACTACACCGCCTTGCCGCAATGGGTGCAGACGCTGGGCGTGACCTTCTCGGTGATGCTGCTGGTGCCCTCATGGGCATCTGCGGGAAATGCGCTGATGACGCTGCGCGGTGCCTGGCACAAGGTGCGCGACGACGCGACGTTGCGCTTCATGTTCATCGCCGCGATCTTTTACGGGCTTTCCACGTTCGAGGGGTCGTTCCTCGCCATCCAGCCGGTGAACGCGCTCTCGCACTATACTGACTGGACCGTCGCGCACGTTCATGCCGGCGCGCTGGGCTGGGTTGCCCTCATCACGTTCGGCTCGCTCTATACGCTGGTCCCCGCACTGTGGAAGCGCCCGCGAATGTATTCCGCCGCGCTGGTCGAGTGGCACTTCTGGCTCGCGCTGTCTGGAACGCTGGTCTACGTGTTCGCAATGTGGAACTCGGGGATCATCCAGGGCCTGATGTGGCGCACCTATACCGAGGACGGCGCGCTCGCCTATTCGTTCGTCGACACCTTGGTCGCGATGTATCCCTACTACATCGCCCGTGCCTTCGGCGGCCTGCTTTTCCTGCTGGGAGCGATTGTGGGCGCTTACAATATCTGGATGACGGCGAGCCGTGGACCGGTTGCAGAAGCGGCTGAAGCCGACCTGCCCGTGGCGGGACCGGCCGCGGACGGCGCCCCGGCGCCGGCGGAGTGACAGATGGCTGAGCTGTTTCATCGCAAAATCGAACGGGCCGCGATCTGGTTTGTCCTCCTGATCGTCGCGGCGGCGAGCGTGGGCGGCATTGTCGAGATCGCACCGCTGTTCACCATCCACGAGACCGTGGAGGCAGCGCCCGACATGCGGCCCTATACGCCGCTGGAGCTCGCCGGGCGCGACATCTATGTGCGCGAGGGCTGCTATGCGTGCCATTCGCAGATGATCCGCACGCTGGCCGACGAAGTGGACCGCTACGGGCCGTACTCGCTGGCCGTCGAGTCCAAATACGACCGCCCCATGCTGTGGGGCTCCAAGCGCACCGGACCGGACCTTGCCCGCATCGGCGGCAAGTACTCCGACATCTGGCACGTGACCCATCTCAACAATCCACGCGCCGTCGTGCCGCAATCGAACATGCCGGCCTATCCCTGGCTGAACCGCAACTGGCTCGATCTCGATGACCTTTCGGCGCGGCTCGCGGCCCAGCGCGCACTCGGCGTACCCTACACCGACGAGATGATCCGCAACGCCGCGACCGATGCCGTGGGGCAGGCGACGCCGGACAGCGCCGCCGCTTCGGGCGTTGCGCAGCGCTACGGCGACAATGTCACCATCAGCGCCTTCGATGGAACGGTCACGCGCGTGACCGAAATGGATGCGCTGGTCGCCTATCTGCAGGTTCTGGGGAGGATGACCACCGCGGCGTACACCGATAGTGCGGCGACTGAACTGCCGCCCAATGCGGAGACCGGCGAACAGGTGGACGCACCGGCGGAGGCGGGCCAATGAGCTTCGATTACGATACGCTCGCCGGGTTCGCCAAGAGCTGGGGCCTGTTCTACCTCATCGCCATCGGGATCGGCGTGCTCATCTATACGTTCCGGCCATCGAACAAGCCGGCCTTCGACAAGGCCAAGCACGATATTCTGGACGACGACCCATGAGCGCAGCCGACAGGGATCCCGTCACCGGCCAGCCGACCACCGGACATGAGTGGAACGGCATCAAGGAACTGGATACGCCCGTTCCGCGCGGCGTGCTGATGTTCCTGGTCGCCACGCACGCCTTTGCGCTCATCTGGTGGATCCTGATGCCCACCTGGCCGCTCGGCTGGACCTACACCAGGGGCATCCTCGGTTTCGACATGCATCAGGCGACCGACCAGGCCGTGCTGGACACACAGGCGCAGCGCGCGGCCTGGACCACGCAGATCGATACGCTCTCCTATGACCAGATCCGGGCCGACGAGGGGCTGATGCGGATCGTTACCGAGACGGGCCACCGGCTCTTCGGCGACAATTGCGCGGCGTGTCACGGCCAGGACGGCAGGGGTGGCGTGAACTTCCCGGACCTGACCGATGGCGACTGGCTCTGGGGCGACGGCAGCCCCGAGGCGATTGCCGAGACCATGCGCGTGGGCATCAACTCGGCGCATGCTGAATCGCGGTTCTCGCAGATGCCCGCCTTCGGGCGCGACCAACTGCTGACATCCGCGGAAGTCCGGAGCGTCGCTGCCTACGTCTATTCGCTGTCGAATCCGGATAGCTCGACCCCCGACACTGTCGAGCAACTCGACGCGGGCCGCGAGCTCTTTGCCGTCAATTGCGCGGGCTGCCACGGCGAAACCGGCATTGGTGACCCGGCGGCGGGCGTGCCCAACCTGACCGACGCCTTCTGGCTCTATGGCGGGGACCTGGCCACGATCGTGACCTCCGTGCATGGCGGGCGGCAGGGCCACATGCCCACTTGGGACGAGCGGCTGAGCGCGACCGACATCAAGCTGCTGGCCCTCTATGTTCATTCGCTTGGCGCGGGAACGCCGTGATGAGTGCGCCGCGAGCCAAAGGCTGGTCCAACCGGACGGTGATGTACCTGATGATCGCGGTCACGGCGCTGGTGTTCGTCGGCGCCAATGCGCATCTGCTGTTCGCGGCGGTGACATCGCAGCCGGACTGCGTCGACCACCTGAAGGTCGGGCACGGGCTTGAGGGCGCGTTCCGGGCCGCGCAATCGGCCTGCTGAGCCGCTGGAGAATCACATGAGCACAGACGCCGACAAGGACTACGGATTGCTCAGCCGGCCCTCGGGGATCGAGGAGACGCGCGATCCCAGGCTGCAGCGTCACCTGCCGATCAGCGCCGCGTTCGGTTGGCTTGGTGCGGCATGGCGCGATCTCGCCGCTTCGCCCGGCACGAGCCTCGCCTACGGCCTCGGCGTTTCGGTGGCCTCTGCACTATTCGTGTGGCTGATGATTACGCTGCGCTGGGACTATCTGCTCTTCCCCGCTTTCGCCGGCTTCCTGATCGTCGGCCCGATCCTCGCCATCGGGCTCTACGAAGTCAGCCGGGCGCGCGAAGAGGGACGCAAGCTCAGCCTTGCCGACACGCTGGCGTATCGGCCGCATTCGGTGGCGCAGGTGTTCTTTGCGGGCTTGCTGCTCTGCATGCTGTTCCTGCTGTGGATGCGCGCCGCCGTGCTGATCTACGCGCTGTTCTTCGGCTACCGGTCGTTCCCCGGGCTCGAGCATCTGCCCGAGTTGCTGCTCGGCACGACGGCCGGCTGGGGCATGCTGGTCACCGGCAGCATCGTTGGCGCGCTGTTCGCCGCGTTCGCGTTTGCCGCGAGTGTGTTCTCGATCCCCATGCTGGTGAAGGAGCGCACCGACGTGCTCACGGCAGTGGGCACCAGCGTTTCGATGGTCTGGAACAACCTGCCCGTGATGATCGCCTGGGGCGCGATCGTGCTGGTGCTGGTCGTGATCTCGATGCTGACGGCGTTTGTGGGATTCATCGTCGTCTTCCCGCTGCTGGGGTATGGCACCTGGCATGCCTACAGGAGCATCAGGTGACGAGCGTCGCGGCAGCATCGAGCCTGCCGGGCGGTCCGATGCCGGCCACCCCGACCGACGCCGAGCTTCTTCTCGCCAGCCGGCCGATCGAAGGCGGGCTCATGCGGACCGAGCTATCGGTGCCCGGGATCCATTGCGCGGGCTGCATCAGGAAAGTCGAGACGGCGCTTTCCGGCCTCGAGGGCGTGAAGTATGCCCGAGTGAATCTTTCGACGCATCGTGCAGCGGTTCACTGGCAGCCCGCGCGCGTGCCGCCGCCGATGATCGAAACGCTCGGTCGTATCGGCTACGATGCGCACCTGTACGAAGCACCGGTCGCCGGTGAGGACAAGGAACTCGGCAGCCTCATCCGCGCACTGGCCGTCGCGGGCTTCTGCGCGATGAACATCATGCTGTTTTCGGTCTCGGTCTGGTCCGGAGCCGAGGCCGATCTGCGCAACCTGTTCCACTGGCTGTCGGCACTCCTGGCGGCGCCAGCGCTGATCTATTCGGGCCGAATCTTCTTCCTTTCCGCGTGGAATGCCGTTCGCCATGGGCACACCAACATGGACGTGCCGATCTCGATCGGTGTCATCCTCGCCTTCGGGCTCAGCCTCTACGATACGATCAATGGCGGCGAGCATGCCTATTTCGACGCGTCGGTCACGTTGCTGTTCTTCCTTCTCATCGGGCGGACGCTCGACCATGTGATGCGCGAACGGGCACGCGTTGCGGTTGCGAGCCTTGCACGGCTGGCCGCCCGCGGCGCGACCCTGCTCATGCCCGATGGCAGCACCGTCTACGTGCCGGTTTCCGATGTCGAACCCGGCATGACCCTGCTGCTCGCCGCGGGCGAGCGCGTACCGGTCGATGCCGAGGTGACGGCAGGAACGTCGGATGTCGACACCTCGATCACGACCGGCGAGTCGGCACCCGTTCGAGTGGGGCCGGGCACCATGCTCAGTGCCGGCGCGCTCAATCTCACCGGGGCCCTTCAGTTGAAGGCAAGGTCGGCGGCCGAGGACTCCTTCCTTGCCGAGATCATCCGCCTGATGGAAGTGGCGGAAGGGGGCCGCGCCCGCTACCGCAGGATCGCCGACCAGGTGTCGCGGCTCTACGCGCCCGTGGTGCATCTCGCGGCGGCGGTGACGTTTGCCGGCTGGATGATGGCCGGTGCCGACTGGCACCGGGCGATCAGCGTGGCCATCGCCGTGCTGATCATCACGTGCCCCTGCGCCCTGGGCCTTGCGGTGCCGATCGTGCAGGTGGTCGCCGGGCGCCGGTTGTTCGAGAAGGGTATCATGGTCAAGGACGGCTCGGCCATGGAGCGGCTGGCCGAGATCGACACGGTGGTCTTCGATAAGACCGGAACGCTCACCACTGGCCGGCCGACGCTGGCGAACCGCGGCGCAATCGATCCGCAGCATCTCGAGCTGGCAGCCGCGATTGGCGCGCATTCCCGCCACCCGCTGTCGCAATGTCTCGCGAGCCTGGGCGGTGCCGATAGCAAGAGGCGGTCGTTCCTGTCGGTCGAGGAGTTCCCGGGCGACGGGATCGAGGCGCACACCGCGACGGCGACCTATCGGCTGGGCCGGACGGGCTGGGCATTGCCGGGCGAGACGGACAGTGCGGAGGAGGCTGGCACGGTCCTCGTCGCGGACGGACAATTGCTCGCGCAGTTCGAATTCGAGGATCGCCTGCGCGAGGGCGCGGCCCAGACCCTCGCCGATCTGCGCCGCCGGGGCCTGAGTATCATGCTCCTTTCGGGCGACAGGCCGGAGACGGTGGGCGCCATCGCCCACCAGCTCGGCATCGCCGACTGGGCGGCGGAGGTTCGTCCCGCAGGAAAGCTGCAGCGCATCGATGCGCTGCGCGCCCAAGGCCGCAAAATCCTCATGGTCGGGGACGGACTCAACGACGCGCCGGCGCTTTCGGGCGCCCACGTCTCCATGGCTCCGGCGACGGCCGCAGATGTGGGACGGAACGCCGCCGATTTCGTGTTCCTCCATGCGGATCTTCGCGCGGTCGTAGCCGCGATGGATATCTCAACGCGGGCAGGACACCTCATCCGTGAGAACATCGGCCTTGCCATCGCCTACAACGCGATCGCGGTGCCTTTCGCGGTCCTCGGTTATGTGACGCCGCTGGTTGCGGCCCTTGCCATGTCCTTCTCCTCGATCATCGTTGTCGCGAACTCGCTGCGCCTGACTGGGGCCGGCCGATCCGGGGAAGCAACGCGAGCCGGAGCCGCCCCACAATCCGCTCATCCAGAGCCCGCCAGATGAACGCCATGGCGGTCCTGATCCCGATCGGCCTGCTCATGGGAGCGGCCGGCCTGGGTGTATTCCTGTGGTCGCTGCGGTCGGGCCAGTATGAGGATATGGATGGCGCCGCCGAGCGCATCCTCGACGACGAACAGGACGACTGACCTGCAGTACGGCCGCGATCCGGCTGTTTGCGGGAGCGCAACGATCCCCGGTACGCGGTGTGGTCAACGGGTGCATGCCCTGGATCGCGCCGCCCCTCACCATTCTCTTTGCCACCGAAACCGGCGACGCCGCGGTGATGGCGGACTTTGCCGGCGCAAAGGCGAGGGAACTGGCCCTGCCCGCCCGGGTGATCGACGCCGCGACCTACAACACCACCCAGCTCCCGTTTGAACGCAATCTCCTCTTTGTCACGAGCACCCACGAGGGCGAGCCGCCCATCAATGCCGCGGACGTCTTCGACTGGTTCGATGAGGACTGCCCGCCGCTGCGCTCACTGAACTTTGCGGTCCTCGCCCTGGGCGACAGCGCCTACGACGCTTTCTGCGCGGCCGGACGGCGCATCGACCACTGCCTGGAGGCGCACGGCGCGTACCGGATGATGCCGCGATGCGACATGGATGTGGGAGAGCGCGCGATTGCGCGCGAGTGGGT
>JBIQKK010000065.1:0-5401 GCA_044506585.1 Hyphomicrobiales bacterium | reverse complement strand
TCGTGGCGCCTACGCACCCGCTTGACAACCGGCAAGTCTCGCCGTTACGGTCCGGTGCAATAAAGATCACCATGTGAAATATATTGCAAAGGAGGACGGCGGGCTGATGTGGCCCGCCCAGGGAGGAACCATGACACCGATCCGGAACATGCTCGCCGTCGCCGCAATCGCGGTTTCGGCGATCGGACTGACTGCTGCCTCGGCGAACGCCGAGAGCAAATTCGCCTGCGCACCGGGCGACACCTACATCATGAACGTAATGGTCTCGGCGCACCCCTACTGGGTGCCGGTCTTCGAGGGCATGAAGCAGGCCGCGACCGCAATGGGCTGCGAAGTGATCTTCTCGGGCACGCCCGACTACGACATCACCAAGCAGATCGCGTCGTTCGAACAGGACCTCGCCAAGAAGCCCAAGGGCATCCTGCTGCATCCCATGCAGGCCGATCCTTTCATTGAGCCGATCAACCGCGCCATCGACAGCGGCGTTGCCGTCGTCACCTTTGCGGCGGATTCGCCCAACTCGAAGCGCATCTCCTACGTGACGTCGGATAACCTCGCCGAAGCCAAGTACGCGGCCGAGGAACTGGCTGGGCTGCTGGGGGGCAAGGGCGAGTACGCCGTGCTGGAGAACCCGGGCCAGTCCAACCACGACCTGCGCGTCACCGCGTTCATCGACTACATGGAAGCGCACTTCCCCGACATGAAGCTCGTCGGCCGCCAGGCGTCCAACCAGGACTCCAACAAGGCCTACCAGGCGACCCTGTCGATGATCCAGGCGAACCCGAACCTGGGCGCGCTGTGGATCCCCGAGGCCGGTTCGGCCGAAGGCGCCGTCGCGGCCAAGCTCGAGTCCAAGTCGGACGTCATCATCATGCATGCGGACGTCACCCCGACCACGCTCGAGCACATCAAGGCCGGCAACATCCACAAGGCGCTGAACCCCAACCAGGGTATCCAGGGCTATGCCGGCTTCGTCGCCACCTTCATGGCGTCGCATCCGGAACTGATCGATCCGTTCAACGACTACAAGCGCTCGGGCTTCAACCCGATGGGCATTCCGTTCATCGACAACGGCTTTGCCGTGATCACGAAGGACAATGCCGACGACTTCGATCTCGCCAAGTACATGGAAGGGCGCTGAGCCCTTCCCGTTGCGCGCTCTCGGTGCGTGACTACGGGCCCGCCGTCTCCCGGCGGCGGGCCAACCCTTCAGGTGCCCACGTCATGTCGGACGACGTCGTTCTCAAAATCGTCAATGTGAGCAAGTCGTTCGGCGCGATCCACGCTCTGCGCGGCGTCGATTTCGACCTGCGTCGCGGCGAAATCCACGCCATCGCCGGCGAGAACGGTGCGGGCAAATCCACCTTGATGAACATTATCGACGGCATCCTGAGGCCCGACAGCGGCGAGATCATCCTCAACGGCACGCCTGTCGAAATCGGCTCTCCCGCCCGCGCGCAGCAGCTCGGGATCGGCTTCGTGCACCAGGAGATCGCGCTCTGTCCCGACGTGACCGTCGCCGAGAACATCCTGATGGCCGAGATCAACGCCTCGCGGAAGCCGTTCGTCGATGTGCGCGCCATCGAAACCAAGGCGCGCCGGGCGCTCGAACAGCTGAGCCCCATCGATCCGGCGGTGCTGGTCAAGACGCTCTCCATATCCAACCAGCAGCTGGTTGAAATCGCCAAGGCGCTGACACTGGATTGCCAGATTCTCATTCTCGATGAGCCCACCGCGGCGCTGACCGAGCGCGAGGCGCAGGTGCTGTTCGGCATCATGCACAGCCTCGCCGCGCGCGGCATCTCGATCATCTACATCTCGCACCGCATGGTCGAAATCTTCGAGCATTGCGACCGCGTCTCGGTGTTCCGCGACGGCAAGCGGATCATGACCGAAGATGTGGCCAAGGTGACCTCGGACGATATTGTCAACTCGATGGTCGGCCGCGTCATCGGCAAGCTCTATCCGCCCAAGCTGACCACCGAGGAGCGGTCGGCGGAGGCGATCTTCACGGTCGCTGGCCTCAGCGACGGCAAGCGGTTCCACGACGTGTCGTTTGCCCTGCGCAAGGGGGAGATCCTGGGGATCGCCGGGCTGATCGGGGCCGGCCGCAGCGAGATCGTCAAGGGCATCTGTGGCCTGCACCCGGCGATCGCCGGGGAGGTCGCCCTCAACGGCACGCGGCTGCCGCTGGGTTCCTACCGGCAGAGCATCGACAATGGCGTCGTCTATTTGTCGGAAGACCGCAAGGGCGATGGCGTGTTCCTCGACCTGCCGATCGCGGCCAACGTGTCGGCGCTGAATCTCCGGCAGGTGTCGACGCCGTGGGGCACCGTCGATCGCGGCCGGGAAGCCGAGCAGGCCAACCGGCTCGGCGACAAGCTGGCGCTCAAGCGCGGCAGCATCGACCACCCGGTGTCTTCGCTGTCGGGGGGCAACCAGCAAAAGGTCGCGATCGCCAAGATGCTGTCGGTCAACCCGCGGGTCATTTTTCTCGATGAGCCGACCCGCGGCGTCGATGTCGGTGCGAAATCCGAAATCCACCGCATCCTGCGCGACCTGGCACGAAGCGGCGTGGGGATCGTCGTCGTTTCGTCCGAACTGCCGGAACTGATCGGCCTCTGCGACCGCGTGCTCGTCGTGCGCGAAGGCCTGATCAACGGCGAAGTCGAGGGCGACGAGCTGACCGAGGAAAACATCATGCGCCTAGCATCCTTCACCGAGCGAGCCACGGGTGCTTCGCCGGCCAGCCCGGAGGCCCTCAATTGACCGATATCCAGCAGATTGCGGCGCCGAACGCGACCGCACGGCCCGCGGGGCGCGTCAGCTTCATCGGGCGCGCGATCCGCATGCGCGAAACCGGACTCGTCATCGTCATTCTCGCGCTGTTCGTGGCGATGAGTTTCGCCTCGCCCTACTTTCTCACCTGGGAGAACATGCGGGCCATGACCATGGCGTTCGCCGTGGAGGGCATCGTCGTCGTCGGTATGACGATCCTCTTGATTTCGGGCGGTATCGACCTGTCGGTCGGCTCGGTCGTAGCCCTCGCCATGGTGATTGCGGGTGCGCTGTTTCTCCAGGGCATGGACCCCTGGCTCGCCTCGCTCATCGCCATCGGCGCGTCGGCGGCGGTAGGGGCGGCGATGGGCTTTTGCGTCACCAAGATCGGGTTGCACCACTTCATCGTGTCGCTAGCCTTCATGGTGATGGCGCGCGGCGTCTGCCTGCTGTTCACGCAGGGCCGGCCGCTCGGGCTCTATACCCTGCCGGCGGAGTTCAAATTCATCGGGCAGGGCTCGATCGGCGTGATCCCGTTCGTCATCGTGTTTTTCGTGATCTTCGTGGTGATCTCGGACTTTCTGCTGCGCCGTTCGACCGCGTTCCGGCGGATTTTCTATACCGGCAGCAACGAGAAGGCGGCGGCCTATTCGGGCATCCGCACCAAGCGGGTGATTTTCTTCACCACCGTGCTCTGTTCGACCCTCTGCGGGGTCGCGGGCATCATCTACATGGCCCGCTTCGGCTCCGCCCAGCCCACTTTCGGCATCGGCATGGAGCTCAACGTCATCGCCGCGGCGGTGATCGGCGGGGCCAGCCTTTCGGGTGGCCAGGGCACCATTTTCGGGGCGATTCTCGGAGCCGTGCTGCTGTCGGTGGTGTCGAGCTCCCTCGCCCTGCTCAACGTCTCTGTGTATTGGCAGGATATCATTCGCGGAGCCATCCTCCTCGCCGCCGTGTCTTTCGACTATTACCTTCACAAGCGCAGGACGATGTGAGGGTTCTCGATGAAGGTCACCAGCGACTTCCACCGCTATGAAGCGGCGCGGCAGATCTACAGCGTGCTGGTGATGCACTTCGAGGAGGGCATCACCCAGGCCCAGATCGCCAAACTGACCAAGCTGTCGCATGCCAAGGTCAATCGCCTCATCAAGCAGGGGCGCGAGATGGGCATGGTGGAAATCGCCATCCGCAGCCCCTACCAGGCGCTGTTCGACCTCGAGGCGCGCTTCCGGGAGATCACCGGGCTCGAAACCGTGCGCATCACCCCAAGCGCGTCCGACAATCCCGAAACCATCATGCACCAGGTGGGTCTGGCGGCGGCAACGCTGCTGCTCGAGACGCTGCAGGACGGCGACACGGTCTGCATTACGGGCGGCAAGGGCGTGAGCGCGGTGGTCGACGCGCTAAGCCCCGAGCGCGAGTATTCCATCGAGGTCGTGCCGGCGACGGGCCTGGTCCAGGGCAAGCACTATACCGACGTCAACCACGTCGCGACGCAGATGGCCGAAAAGCTCGGCGGCACCGCCTTCCTCGTCCACGCGCCGCTGTTCGCCGAAAGTCCCGCCGAAAAGCGCGCGCTCATGAAAATGAAGTCGGTGAAGGACGCGTTCGACCGCGCACGCAGGGCCCGCGTCGCGGTCGTCGGCATCGGCTCGATCCTGTCTGGCGACTCGAGCTACTACGACTTGCACCCCACCTCGCGCAGCGACCGCAAAGGCATCGAGCGCGCCGGCGCCGCCGGGGAACTGCTCGCCCATCTCATCGATCGCGACGGCAATCTGTGCGACTACGAGCTCAACGCCCGGCTCGTCGCCATGAGCCCGCAGGAACTCGACGCCATCCCCATGACCATCGGCGTCGCGGCCGGTGCGAACAAGATCGCGCCGATCTGCGCGGCGCTGAGCGGCAACCACCTCAAAGCCCTGGTGCTCGATGAAGCGACCGCCAACGGCGTCCTCGAAACGATGAGCAAATGAACACAAGCGTCAGCCAGCCCTCCATGCTTATGCGCGAGATCGGTTCAACCGGCATTCGCGCGTCCGCGATCGGCCTCGGAACCTGGGCCATCGGGGGCTGGATGTGGGGCGGCACCGATGAGAAGGCGGCTATCGACGGAATACGCGCGTCGCTCGATGCGGGTGTGACGCTGATCGATACCGCGCCGGCCTATGGCATGGGGCGATCCGAGCAGATCGTCGGTGACGCCATCGCCGGACGGCGCGACGAGGTTACGCTCGTGACGAAGTGTGGACTGGTGTGGCACACCGACAAGGGCCGCCATTTCTTCGACCAGGACGGCAAGCCGGTCCACCGTTATCTCGGTCCCGAGTCCATCCGGCACGAGCTGGAGGAAAGTCTCCGGCGCCTGCGGACCGACCATATCGACCTCTACATCACCCATTGGCAGGACCCCACCACGCCGGTCGCCGAGACGATGGGCGCGCTGGCCGATCTCAAGCAGGAAGGAAAAATCCGGGCGATCGGTGCGAGCAACCTGAGCCGGGCGGACCTCGAGGCGTATCTTGCCGTGGGAGGCCTGGACGCGATCCAGGAGCAGTACAGCATGGTGCATCGCGACATCGAGACCGACCTGCTGCCCCTTTGCACGGCCAACAATGTC
>JBIQKK010000064.1:12589-16016 GCA_044506585.1 Hyphomicrobiales bacterium | reverse complement strand
CAGTCGGCCAAGTTCGGTTCGAACCTGTCGGTCGTCGAGACCCGCCAGGACTTCACCAAGCAGATGATCAACGTTCTGCAGACCGGTGCGGCGAACCTGACCCTCGCCGACACCAACGAGGAAGCGGCCAACGTGCTCGCCCTGCAGACCCGCCAGCAGCTGTCGTCGACGGCCCTGTCGCTGGCCTCGCAGGCCGACCAGAACGTGCTCCGTCTGTTCTAAGACCAGGTACACGACTCTACGGAAAGGCGGGCTACGGCCCGCCTTTCTTGTTTTGGCGGAGGTTCAGCCCCTGCCCGCAAACGATTGAGACGACTCGGGTTTCGACAAGTGGCTTGTGTGAATCAGCGAACCCGCATTTGGTCGATCGCACCAAGAAATTGGTGATGGGTCGCATGCACACTCGGCAGCCTGCAAGGAGCGCCCGACATGTCGCTGAAGGTTGAGCTCAAGCCGCACGAACGTCTGATCGTGGGCAACTGCGTGATCACCAATTCCGACCAGCGCACCCGGCTGTTCATCGACGGCAAGGCCCCGGTCCTGCGCGAGAAGGACATCCTCAGCGCGGCAACGGCCGATTCACCTGCAAAGCGCGTCTATTTCGCCGTGCAGTTGATGTACCTCGATGACGATATCGAAAAGCTGCGGCGCGACTATTTCGCGCTGGTGACCGACCTCGTCCGCGCGGCCCCGTCGACCACGCCGATAATCGACGAAATCAACAACGAGATATTAACGGGTCAACTCTATAAAGCTCTACGGGCGGCTAAGAAACTCATCCAACACGAGCAGGACATCCTCTCCAATGCAGCAGCACGCCACGCAGGCGTACCAGACAGTCGCTAAGCGGACCGCCAGCCCGCGCGACCTGGAAGCCAACCTTCTCACCAAATCGGCTGTCAATCTTCAGCGTATCCGTGAGAACTGGGATCTCGCCGACACCGAGTTGCTGCCGGCGCTCAAATTCAATCGCAAGCTGTGGAACGTGTTCATCAACTCGGCGACGAACGAAGAGAACCCGCTGCCCGCCGCCATCCGCCAGAACATCGCCAATCTGGGCCTGTTCGTTCTCAATCACACGATCAAGCTCGAGGCGCGCCCCGAGCCCTCGCGGCTCGATGTGCTGATCAACATCAATCGTGAAGTAGCCGCGGGACTGCGTGCGTCATCGACGCCGTAAAGCGGGCTGCAATGGCGTGAGTTTGAAGGGCCCTCGCGGGCCCTTTTCTATTTGAGGTAGTTGACCAGCGACAGCGAGGCGACGAGCGAGGTGGCCTGGTAGCTGGCCTGCAGGCGCGTCTGCAGCGCGAGCATCTCCATTGCCACATCTTCCTTGGGCACGGTCTCGAGATCGCTGAGCATGCCCTCGAGCTGCGACTTGTAACCGTCCTGCCGCGCGGCGACGCTCGCAACGTTCGCCCGGGCATTGCCGAGTTCGACGCCAAGCATTTCGATCGAACCCGACTCGTTGTTGTGGATCTCCGACAGGCGGGAGAAATTGCGGGTCGCGACAGCATCGTAGCGGCCTTCGGACGTTTCATCCGAATTGCCGAAACTCTGGATGGCGACCACCGCCAGCGAACGCATCAATGCGAGCGTTCCGCTCTCGTTGGCCTGCGCGCCATAGCTCACGCTCGCGGTATCGTCGATCTTGGCCTTTACAGTGGCGCGCGCGTTGTCTGCGCTCTCGCCATTGTACCAGCTGATCGTGGTCGTCAGCTCTTGGTGCAGGGCCACTGCGGTCTCGAAGGGCGGGCCGTCAACCCGAAGCACCTGGTCGCCATGCGCGTTGAAGAAGTTGTCGGCGGCGGCGAAATTGGACGCGGCCCTGAGTTCGGTGTCCCGCATCGTCGTGAGGGCCGTCTGCAGCGCCGCCTCGAGGTTGCCCGCCGTCATATCGACGTTGGCCCCGATACGGAACTCACCGGCCGCGGGATCGCCATCGACGGCACGCAGGGTGATGGATTCTTCGGTGCCGTCGGGCATGGTCAGGCCCAGCGTGATCGTCTGGCCATCGAGCGGCTGGTTCGTCACTTCGATGTTGAGCGAGCGCGGCGCGGTGGTCTGGGGCCAGGTGATGTCGATCGATCCGCTCGTCGTCGTCGCCGTCGAAAGCTTGAAGCCGAAATC
This sequence comes from Hyphomicrobiales bacterium, assembly GCA_044506585.1. Taxonomy (GTDB): domain Bacteria; phylum Pseudomonadota; class Alphaproteobacteria; order Rhizobiales; family Devosiaceae; genus Devosia_A. Next base: position 13,886 of record JBIQKK010000064.1, on the reverse strand, counting down.
GTGCGCGCCGTCCTCGGTCAGGGTGACGTTGTTGGTCGCACCCGTCAGGTCGAGGCGGCCCAGATTGTTGCCTTTGTCCGCCGCGTAGCGTTCCGCCGCAATCTGCCTGAAGCCATCCTTGCCGCCGGCACCGTCGAGAATGGCGGCCGCACTCGCAACGGGCCGCTGATCGACCTTGCCGCCGCCGAAGAGATAGCGGCCGTCGACATCGGTGTTCATCAGGTTGATGACTTCGTCGAGGTTGGAGAGCGCCAGCGCCGGGACGGTACCGAAATTGATGTTGGAGCTGCCATAGGCGCTCGGGCTCATGGAGGAGCGCGCATTGGACTCGACGGTGTCGAGCCGGCCGACGACCTGGTCGAACACCGCGAGGCGCATGTTCACCATGTCGATGTTGTTCTTGTAGCCTTCGATGCGGGAAATGCGCGCGCGCAGAGACAGGTCGAAGTAGCGGTCCGACCCCATCTCGGCGAGCGTGCTGGCCTTCTGGCCAGTCGCGAGCTGCACCTGCAGCGTCGCGAAACGCTCCTGCATTTTGGCGACGAGGTTCATGCCCGTCTGAACCGGATACATCGTGCGGTTGATGATGCTCATATCAGATGACCTCCATCAGCCGGTTCAGCAGCTCCTGCACCGTGCTGATCACACGGCTGTTGGCCGCATAGGCGTTTTGCAGCTCCATCAGGCGCGCCATTTCTTCATCGACGTTGACGCCGTACTCGGCATCGAGGCGCTGGCTGATCGTCTCCATGGTGAGCTGCTGCGTGTCGTCGTCATTGATGGCGGCCGACGCCACGCGGCCGGTGTAGTCCATTGTCTGCGCGATCAGGTCGTTGACCGTACCGTTCATGCGCGGCTTGCTGAGGTCGCTCGCGGCCGTCTGCGCCGAAGCGAAGCCCATGGCCTGCAGCTGGTTCAGCAGATAGTCGGGGCGCGTCGTGTCGCCCAGCGAGGACGCGGACGAAATCTTCACCAGGAGCTTGTTGTCCGTGAGGATCGAAGCGTTGATCTGGATCCGGCCGGCGAAGCCGCGCTTCTGCGGCGTCCCGCTGAGGCTGTTGGTAAAGTCCGAATTGCCGCGGTCGACGAAGAGGTTGAGCGCCGCGACATCCGTCTGCAGCAGATTGGCCGTCGATCGCGAAGTGAGCGCGCCGACATCCGTGGTGTTGCCGGCTCCGTCGTCGAGGACGGTGAGCACGTTGCCCGCTCCGCTGACGGTAAAACCACTGCCGAGCACACTGGAGAGGGTGGAAACGATCCCGGCGATCCCGTCGTCGAACCGCTTGCCGATGACGCG
>JBIQKK010000064.1:0-12489 GCA_044506585.1 Hyphomicrobiales bacterium | reverse complement strand
AGAGGGTGGAAACGATCCCGGCGATCCCGTCGTCGAACCGCTTGCCGATGACGCGGTCGCCATTGGCATCGATGTAGTCGAGCGGAAGTTTGCCCGTGTCCTCCACATTGACGATGCGCAGCGTCTTGCTGGCGCCGCCCTGGGTGTAGGTAAGGAGGAAATCGTTGCCGTCGCGAATGGACGACAGGTCGAGCGAATAGCCCTTCTGAGCGCCGAGCGTTGCGGGCGCCCCCTCGGTCGTGATGGTGGAAAATGCCTGGGCGAGACCCGCAGCGATCTCATCGAGCTGGGTCTGCGCCGTCACGAGGGTGGTGTCGCGCAGCTCGATGAGCGCACCAAGCCGGCCGGACTGGACAACGTTCTGCTGCACGAGGTCAATCTCGGTGCCCGACGATGTCGTCAGCAGGAGCTTGCCCACTTTGCTGGCAGCGGCATCGGAGCTGAAGAGCTTGTCGGCCGTCATCGTGCCGGCCGGCGCGAACGAGAAGGTCGAGACCTTGTCGTCGATGATGCCAACGCCCGTGCGCGTCATCAGCGCGACGGTATCGTCCGCGCGATAATCGACGCGCACGTCGACGACCTCAGCGATTTCCGCCACCAGCCGGTCGCGCTGGTCCATCAGCGTGGCGCGCGTGGAATTGTCGACCGACTGGTCGCCCAGACGGCCGTTGATTTTGGCCAGCGCGCTGACGGCCACGTTGAGCCGGTCGACGCTGGCGCCGATCTGAGTCTCCGCTTCCTGGCGGAGGCCCTGCACGTCCCGCGTCAGCGAGTTGAGCGTGGTGGCCATCGCCTGGGCCTGCGAGACCACAGTCGCGCGCGTCGCGTAATTGTCGGGACTGGCGCCCAGAGCCTGCAGCGCATTCTGCAGCTTGCCGAACATGGTATCGAGCGAGCCGGGATCGCCGGGCTTGCCAAGAAACGCCTGCAGGCGATCGAGCGTGGACGCGCGCGCGGCCGTGTAGCCGGCGTCCGATACCGCGCTCGTGTAGTAAACCTGCAGGCTCGAGTTGAAGGCACGCTCGACGGCTCCCGAGCGGGCATAGGTGGAGTTGACGCCATTGGTGTCGATGACCCGCAGCGACTGCCGGTGGTAGCCGGGCGTACCCGCGTTCGAGACGTTGCGCGAGAGCACCTCGAGGCTGCTCTGGCTGGTCCGCATGCCAGAGAGCGCGTTGGTCAGCGTAGCGGTGAGACTCATGGCGAACTACCTATGGGGCCCAGGCCTCCTCAGCGGAGCATGTTCAGCGCTTCCTGGATCATCTGGTCGGCGGTGGAGACGATGCGCGTTCCTGCGGCGTAGGCCTGCTGGGTCACGATCAGCTTGGTGAATTCCTCCGAGATGTCGGTGTTGGAGGATTCGAGCGACGAGCTGACGATGCCGCCGGACGTATCGAGGATCGGCTCGCCCGAGTCCGCCGTCGCGGCGAAGATGCCACCGTCGAGACGCTTCAGCTGGTTGGCCGCGTTGAACTCGGCCGTCACGACCTGCGCGGTCTCGACCTGCTGGCCGTTGTCGTAGGAGACGACCACGCGGCCATTGTCACCGATGGCGACCGAGACGAACTGCCCCGCCGGATAGCCGTTCTGGCTCAGCGTGGTGACGCCTGCCTGGCCATTGGCATCGTTGAACTGCGTCAGGCCACCCGCACCGAAATTGACGGTGATGTCCTCGACGGCAACGCCGTCGATCGTGACGTTGTCCAATTCGATCTGGGTGATGTCCGGATCGAGCGCGCCATCGGCACCGAAGGTGAAGTCGGTCTGCAGGGCGGGATCGACGTTCCTCCACATGGGCGCGGTGCCCGTGGCACTGCCATTGGTGAGATAGAACAGGTTCCAGCGATCGACGCCGCCCACTTCGGTGCTGGCGATCTTGGCCCAGCGCAGCTGCACGTTGGCCGGCGCGCCGTTGGACGAGTAAACGGTGATGGCGCCGCCTGAAATGCTCTGGTTGACGAAGTCAGGCGAGTCGGCCGCCGAGATGGTCGCGACGCGCGCGCCGAGTTGCGTGTTGATGTCCAGCGAGGATTGCGACGTCCCATTGGTAAAGCCGAGCACGTCGGCTGGCGAGGTAATGGTCACATCGCTCGTGGTGTTGGTGCCGGCGGTGACCGTGATCCTGCCGCCGTTGACCGCGATGGTCGCGGTGTCCGCATCGGTGCCGGCGAGGCCGCGAATCTGCGTCTGCATATAGGCGAGCATCGAGTTCACGGTATTGGTGGGGATCGTGTTGTCGGTGATGTCGATCGCGTTGCCGACCGTACCCGTACCCAGGGTATTGAAGGTAAAGGTGATCGAGTCACCCCCGACCTCGATGGTGATCTGGTCGCCGTCCGCCACAACCGTGTTCGCGTTGGCGGTACCGTCCGCGACAGCCGCGCCCAGGGCCGTCGCAGGCACGTCATTGGGCAGGTTCATGAAGTCCTGCGGGCGCAGCAGTTCGCTGCCCACGGCCTTGGACTCGTTGTACTGTCCGTTCTTGGGCAATTGGGGCAGGTTGAGCTGATAGTTGACCCGGTTCGTGGGCTGCGCCGGCAGGAACGAGTTCGAGATGCGGATGACTTCGGGCAAGGAGCTCGAGATATTGCCGGTCGACGGGTCCACCGGCAGGCCCTTGAGGTAGTAGCCGGAGCCGTTGACCAGGTAGCCGTTCTGGTTGACGTCGAAATCGCCGCGACGCGTGTAGTAGCTGGCGCCGGCAAAGATCGAGGCGCCATCCGCCTGGCCGATGGCCGGCTCGACGACGAAGAAGCCTGCGCCGTTGACCGCCATGTAGGTGGTGTTGGAGACCGATTTCACGTCGCCCTGCGCCGTGTTGGTCGCGCGCGCGACGGCCAGCACCGAACCGGAGGTCTGCAACTTGCTCGGCTGATCGGGGATCAGATCCTGGAAGTCGGTGTCGATGCGCTTGAAGCCCGTCGTCTGCGAGTTGGCGATGTTGCCCGAGATGTTCTCGAGCGCGAAAGACTGGGCGCGCAGCCCGGTCACGGCGGTGGAAAGAGCCCCATAGATACCCATTGTCGTCCTCGTTGATCCCGGCGGCCATACGCACGCCTATCCGGACAATGAGGAGCAAGGGGCATGCCAGACTCCTAGAGACCTGATTTTGCTTCAATTCTGCCCGTGCGGGGCCGCGAAAACCGGTCTCCGGGCGGCAAGAGAGTCCGAGCGACCGGCAGTTCTTGCCCGGCTGCGCCGTTGTCCCAAACGGACTCGGCAGTGCCGGATGCCGCGGCTTGCGAGCGCGGGGCGGCTGGCGTAAAGGCTCAGCCGTTCCGGAAGCCGTAAAAGCCATGCTTTTCAAATCGCCAGCCGAATTTCATGATGCGCCGCGTCACGCCGTGACGGTGTTCGGCATGGCGGGCGTCGGCAAGACGCGGCTGGCGGCGCTGCTGCGCCAGAGCCAATGGTTCCACTACTCGGTGGACTACCGGATCGGGACGCGCCACATGGGCGAGTTCATCACCGACAACTTCAAGGCCGAGGCCATGAAGGTGCCGTTCCTGCGCGACCTGTTGCGCTCGGACTCGATCAAGCTGGCTTCCAACATCACCTTCTCGAACCTCGACCCGCTGTCGACCTATCTGGGCCGGCCCGGGAACAGGGCCAAGGGCGGGCTCGATCTCGACGAATATCGCCGCCGGCAGGAGCAGCACCGGCTTGCCGAGATCGCCGCGCTGCAGGAGGTGCCGGTGTTCATCGGGCGCGCCCATGACCTCTATGGCTACGACAATTTCATCGCCGACACGGGTGGCTCACTGATCGAAGTGGTCGATCCCGACAATCCCAAGGACCCGGTGATCGAAACGTTGGCCCGCCATACCGTGCTGCTCTATATCCGCGGCACGGAGAAAGACGCCGACGAGTTGATCCGGCGGTTCAAGCAGTCGCCGAAGCCGATGTACTACCAGCCCGCCTTCCTCACCAGGAAATGGGCGGAGTTCAAGAAGCTGAACAAGGTGACCGACGACGCCAAGGTCGATCCCGCCAAGTTCGGCGCCTGGGGCTTCGAGGCACTGCTGCACGACCGCTTGCCGCGCTACCAGAAGCTCGCCGACAAATACGGCTATACGATCGAGGCCTCGGACCTGGCGACGGTTCGCGATGGCGACGAATTCGTGGACCTGGTCACGGCCGCGATCGGACGGCGAATGCGCTAGCGCTCACGCGCCTGCCATTCGCCCTTCCACGAGAGATCGCACACCATGCCCATCCGCATTCCCGACAACCTCCCCGCCCGCAAGACCCTCGAACTCGAGGGCGTCGCCGTCATGGATTCGAGCCGCGCCTCGCGCCAGGACATCCGGCCGCTGCAGATTGGCCTGCTGAACCTGATGCCGAACAAGGAGCGCACCGAGACGCAGTTCTCGCGGCTGATCGGCGCAACGCCCCTGCAGGTCGACCTCACGCTTGTGCGCGTCACCGACCACAAGAGCAAGAATACGTCCGAGGATTACCTCAAGACGTTCTACTCGACCTGGGAAGAGGTGCGCCGGCACAAGTTCGACGGCTTCATCGTGACCGGCGCGCCGATCGCCCACATCCCGTTCGAGGAGGTGCGGTACTGGAACGAGATGGTCGACATCATGGAGTGGACGCAGACCAATGTGCACCACACCATGTTCATCTGCTGGGGGGCGCAGGCGGCGCTGCATTACTTCCACGGGGCGCGGCGCGTCCGGCGGGAGAACAAGGCGTTCGGCGTATTCCGGCACCGGATCACCAATCCGCGTTCGGTGTGGGTGCGCGGATTCTCGGACAGCCCGATGGTGCCGGTGAGCCGCCTGAACGACATCGAGCGCACGAGCCTGAGCAAGGACCTCGAGATCCTGATCGACAGCGATATCGGCGTGTGCATGCTCGACGACCCCAAGCATCGCGCCGTGCACATGCTCAACCATCTCGAGTACGACAACCGCTCGCTCGCCGACGAGTATCAGCGCGACCTCAAGGCGGGGCTCAATCCTGCGTTGCCGGTGAACCTGTTTCCGGGCGGCGACCCGGACGTCGAGCCCGAGAACCGGTGGCGGAGCCACGCGCACCTGCTGTTCCAGAACTGGATCAACCAGATCTACCAGACGACGCCGTTCGACCTCGACCGGATCGGGACGTAACAGGCGCGCCGGCGCTCAGCCCGCCTCGGCTGCTTTTTTGAGATGCTCGAGCATCATCTGCCAGTTCTTTTCGAACTCGGCTTTGGTGGCGGCGTCGATATCGGGATGCGCGCCGACATTGGTCTGGGTGAGGGAGACGCGGGTGGCATCGCCTTCGTCCTCGAGCTCGTAGCGAACGACGTGGTAGTCGTCGGGGCGATGCGGCGTCTTGCTCCAGTGCGAGAACGACACGGCGTGGGCGTCCTCGTCCTTGTCGATGACTTCGCCGTAATCGGTGAAATGCTTGCCGTTGAACTCGCCCTCGAACGTGATGGCGTGGCCGACCTGCCAGTCGGTCTTGACCATCGTGCCCGGCATCAGGGCGATCTCGGAATTGGTGATCGCATGCCAGACGGTGTCGATGGGCGCGTTGATGGTGATATCGGCGGATGCAACCTGCTTTTCCATCGAATCCTCCTCGGTTGCAGGCAGAACGCAGGGTGGCCCCCGCGGTTGCCGCTTATTGCAATCGGGCCGCAACACCTTACGTTTCAGGCACCTGTGAGGGCCGATGCCGCAACCGCCGACCACCATTGCCGACGAGATCGGAATTGCGCTGGGCAATCTCGCCGATGCCGCCTCCGGCACCTTCACCCCGACGCTGCGGTTGGGAGTCACCGGCCTCAGCCGGGCGGGGAAAACGGTGTTCATCACGGCGCTGGTCCACAACCTGCTGACGGGCGGCAGGCTGCCCGGCTTCGCGCCGCTGGCGCAGGGGCGGTTCATCGGAGCGCAGATCGTCGAATCGCCGGACGCGGCGATCCCGCGCTTTGCCTATGAGCAGCATCTCGAGGCGCTGACGGGCAAGGCGCCGTACTGGCCCGAGGGGACGCGGCGGATCAGCCAGCTGCGGCTGGCGCTGAAGTTCCAGTCGCAGAACTGGTGGAGCGGCTGGGCCGGAGCGTCGACGCTGAACCTCGATATCGTGGATTATCCGGGCGAGTGGCTGCTCGACCTGCCGCTCCTCTCGCTGAGCCACGCCGAGTGGTCCGCGCAGGCGCTGGCGCGCGCGAAAGCGCCGGGCGCACCGCCGGAGGCGCGCGCCTTCCTCGATCTGCTGGCGGCGACGGATACGGCACGGCCGATGCAGGAGCCGGACGCCGAGCGGCTGGCGGCGGCGTTCACGGAATATCTGCGGGCGAGCCGCGCCGACGCGCACGCGCTCTCGACGCTGCCGCCGGGACGCTTCCTGATGCCGGGCGACCTCGAAGGCAGCCCCGCGCTCACCTTCGCGCCCGCACCGCCGCCGACGGACCCCGTGCCGCGCGGCAGCCTCCATGCGACGCTGGAACATCGTTTCGAGGCGTACAAGGACGTGGTGGTCCGGCCGTTCTTCCGCGATCACTTCGCCCGGCTCGACCGGCAGATCGTGCTGGTCGACGCGCTGCGCGCGCTGAATGCGGGGCCCGAGGCGATTGCCGATCTGGAAGCGGCCCTGACCGATATCCTCGCCTGCTTCCGGCAGGGCGACCCCAATCCGTTCCTGCGGCTGATCTCGCGGCGGGTCGACCGCATTCTGTTTGCCGCGACCAAGGCCGACCACGTGCACAGCACGAGCCACGACCGGCTCGACGCGATCCTCAACCGGCTCGTGGCGCGGGCCTCCAAGCGGGCCCGCTATGCAGGGGCGCAGACATCGTCGGTGGCACTCGCCGCCGTGCGGGCGACGCGCGAGGGCCGGCTCAAGGATCTCGACGTGATCATCGGTACGCCGCAGGCCGGGGAAACGCTGGATGGCACGACCTATGACGGCAGCACCGAGATTGCGCTCTTTCCGGGCGACCTGCCCGAGAACCCGCAGGACGTGTTCGACGGCAATGCGGTCGATCTCAACTTCCTGCGCTTCGTGCCGCCCCAGAAGCTGGACCGCAGTGCGGACGGCGCGCCGCTGCTGCCGCACATCCGCTTCGATCGCGCGCTCGATTACCTGATCGGAGACTGGCTCGCGTGAAAAAGCCCACTGCCATTCCGCTCGACACGAAATCGAACCCGGCGGCGCCTGTGCGGGCGCCCCGCGCTTTCGCGGCCGATGCGGTCGAGGACCTGCCGGATACGATCGAGAGCTACACCGACAAGGCGGCCGAAGCGGTGGATGTGCCGCTGCCCAAAAGCCGGTGGTGGACGCGGGTGCTATGGACCACCGCGGGCCTGCTGGTCTCGCTGGGGCTGGGGCTTGCGGCCGACGCCCTGATCCGTGACCTCTTCGCCGCCGCGCCCTGGCTCGGCTGGGTGGGCAGCGCGATCCTCGCGCTGTTCGTGCTGGCGCTCATTGTCGTGGTCGCGCGCGAGATCGGCTCGCTGTCGCGGCTGCGCAGGCTCGACCATTTGAAGCGCCGCGCGATCGAAGTGTACGCCTCGGACAGGCTGCGGGACGCGCAGCCCATCGTGACGACACTCAAGGACGTCTACGCCGGCCGGCCGGACCTGTCGCGGGCGCTCGCCAAGCTCAATGTGGATGAGGGGCAGTTCTTCGACGGCGGCGAGCTGCTGACGTTCACCGAGCGCACGCTGATGACGCCGCTCGATGCCCGCGCGCGCGAGCTGGCCGCTGCGAGCGCCCGGCGCGTCGCCCTCGTCACCGCGGTGTCACCGCGCGCGCTGGTCGATATCGGCTTTGTGGTGTGGGAAAGCGTGCGGCTCGGCGGCGCCATTGCCCGCCTCTACGGGGTTCGCCCGGGGCTGTGGAGTTCGTGGCGGCTGGCAGGGGCGATCCTCGGCCACCTCGCGGTGACCGGAGGGCTGGTGCTGACCGACGGCATCATCGAGCAGCTGGTGGGCCAGGGGCTGGCCGCGCGTCTGTCGCAGCGGCTCGGCGAGGGCGTCGTCAACGGACTAATGACGGTGCGGGTCGGGATCGCCGCGATGCGCGTCGTCCGGCCCCTGCCCTTCACGGCCGAGCCGCAGCCGGTCGTGAAGGATTTTCTGCCCGCGCTCACCAACGTGCTGAAGACGCAGGAGACGCCTTAGGCGGCGACCGGCTCGCGGCGCAGCGACGGGCCGAGGAAAAGGACCGCGCCGGCGACCAGGACAAGGACCATCAGCGCGAGCAGCACGAAATCGGTGTAGCCCGGCTTCAGCACCATGTCGGCGACGACGAGGAACATGACGGTGTAGTCGAACTTGCTGGCGCTCAGCAGCGTGCGGCCCTGGCGCAGCGCCTCGGCTTCGTTGCCGGCAGCCATTGCTTCGGCCATCGCCTTGCCCTTGGGCTCGAAGACGAGAATGCCGGTGAGGAAGGTCGAGGCAAAGCCGACGAGACCCAGGATCACCCACAATTCGGTCCACAGGCCCCCAAGCCAGGTGGTGATGGCGCCGAAGATGACCGTCAGCAGCGAGGCGGGGATGAACCAGCGCTTGCCCATGCTCGCGATGGCATTGAGCGAGCGGATGGTTTCGATCTCGCCCTTGTCGCGGATCGAAAAGACCGACTGCATGAGCATGGTGAGGCCGCCGCCGACCCAGGCGAGCGCCGCGAGCACGTGAAGAAGTTTGAAGATTGTATAGAAGTCCATTCCATCTCTCGCACGAATGCCCCCCGGCGAAGGTGGGCGCATTAGTCGCGCGAGGCTGAACGGAGACTGAACGTCAGGCGCCCACCGGCTCCTTGGACGCGCTCGGCGTGAGCGTAACCTTGAGGCCGTCGAGATCGTCGTTGAGCAGGATCTGGCAGCTCAGCCGCGACGTCGGCTTCTGGTCGAGGGTCGAGAAGATCAGATCTTCCTCGTCGTCGCTCGCTGCGGGCAGTTTGTCGTACCACGCCTCATCCACCCACACGTGGCACGTCGCGCAGGTGCATGACCCGCCGCACTCGGCTTTGACGTTGAGGCCCCAGTCGCGGATGACCTCCATCACGCGCCAGCCCTCGAGCCCTTCGAGCTCGTGCACGGTCCCCGCCTGATCGGTGACGATGATCTTCATCGGGCAAGGTCCAGGCAGTCGACGGCCGGCTTCATCACGCGACCCCGAGCTTCTTCTGGAGCTTGGTCGAACTCGTGGTGTATTGGAACACCACGCGCTCACCGGGCGAGACGATGGCCTTGGCGGCCTGCGCCATCAGCGCCGCTTCGTGGAAGCCCGAGAGGATGAGCTTGAGCTTGCCGGGATAGGCGTTGATGTCGCCGATCGCGAAGACGCCGGGCACAGAGGATTCGAACTTCTCGGTGTCGACGGCGATGAGATTATCGTTGAGCTCGAGGCCCCAGTCGGCGACCGGACCGAGCTTCATGGTGAGCCCGAAGAAGGGCAGCATGCGCGTCGCATGGATGGTGGTATCGCCCGAAGCCATCGAGACATGGACCAGCCTCAACTGGCCGTCCTCGCCTTCGATGCGCGAGATCTGGCCGGTGAGGAAGTTGATCTTACCTTCGGCAACCAGCTCCTGCATTTTGTTGACCGAAGCGGGAGCGGCCTTGAACTCGGGACGGCGGTGGACGAGCGTCAGCGAGCGGGCGATGGGCTGCAGGTTGAGCGTCCAGTCGAGCGCGGAATCACCGCCGCCGACGATCAGGATGTCGTGGTCGCGGAAGTCTTCCATCTTCCGCACGGCATAGAACACCGATTTATTCTCGTAGGCCTCGATCCCCTCGACCGGCGGGCGCTTGGCCTGGAAGGAGCCACCGCCGGCCGCAATCACGACGACCTTGCACAGGAACGTCTCGTCGGCATCGGTGGTGAGCCGGAAGCGGCCGTCGGCTTCGCGGGTCAGCGTGTTGACGATGCGCGAGAAATGGAACTGCGGCCCGAACGGCGCAATCTGCTGCATCAGATTGTCGACGAGGCCCTGCCCCGTGACGATGGGAAAGCCCGGAATGTCGTAGATCGGCTTTTCCGGATAGAGCTCGGCGCACTGGCCGCCCGGCCGGTCGAGAATGTCGATCAGATGGCATTTGACGTCGAGCAGTCCGAGCTCGAAGACGGCAAAGAGCCCGACCGGCCCTGCCCCGATGATTACTGCATCCGTCTCAATCAGTTCCGACATTCAGTCTCTCAACTTCATTCTGGCCATCGCGGCCGATGTCCCAATACTTGCCGGTTGGCCGTGTGTCACCCCTGACGAAAGCAAGCCTGGATTGTGCTGCTGCAAGGGCTCGCGGGCGAGCGGCGACTAGGCGGGTTCAGTCTCCGCCGGCCGCCGCAGGAACGGGCGGGTGCCAGCCGGAACCTCGACGGGGCCGATCGGCTGGTAGAAGAGGTTCACCGTGGTCAGCTGCCCGGTTTCGAGCGCCTTCCGCGTCGCCGGATGGGTGACGACGAAGGCGTTGAACCCGCACCGGCGCATCAGCGTGAACTGGTCCATCAGCACATCGCCGATGGCCCGGATCTCGCCCTTGTAGTTGTACCGCTCGACCAGCAGCCGCGCGCTCGTATAGCCGCGCCCGTCGGTGAAAGCGGGAAAGCTGATGGCGATCGAGGCAAAGCGCGTAAGGTCGGTCGCGACGTCCTCGACCTTGTCGGCCGGGGCAACGAGCAGCCCGAGCGGATGCGGGTTTGCCAGGAACGCCTCGCGGTTCTCGAGGAAGATTTTCACCGGCACATGGGTGTAGCGCACGCTGGCAGGGTCATCGCCTTCCGCCCAGGCGCGGAACGGGTCGGCGATGAAGGCGCCGTCCTTGAACAGGTTCTTTTCCACCGCAGCCCCCGGCCGCGCAATCGCGCCGTTGAAATCGAAATGGATGCCGCATTCTTTCTTGTTGAGCCCGCGCCACCGGCCGGCGCGCGGATCCTCGCCCTCGGCGACGATGGTCGTGCAGGGCGCGCAGCCGATCGACTTGTAGCCCTTGGCAAAGAGCGGGTGCTCGGGCAGGCCGTGCTTGATCTTGTAGGCGTTGACGTCGGCGTCCGAGAAATAGGCCAGCGGATTGACCTTGATGCGGTCGTCGCTCGTCAGCTCGAAATGCGGCAGCACTCCTCGCTCGAGGGTCTGGTACCGCTTGCGGCCGGTGACCCAGCCGCCGTACGCGGCGATGGCGCCTTCGAGGGGCTCGGTCTTGCGGATGTGGCAGCACGAATCCGGGTCGGTCTCCCACAGATCGCCATTGGGATCGAAGCGTGCGAGATCCTTGGGATCGGGCCGCAGCCACTGGACATTCGTCAGGCCCAGATGCTTTTCGAGCGTGCGTACATAGGCGAGCGTTTCGGGGAAGTGCTTGCCGGTCTCGAGGAAATAGACCGGCAGGGTCGGGTCGACCTGCGCCAGCATGTGGAGCAGCACCGAGGAATCGGCCCCGAAGGAGGACACGATGGCGATGTCGCCGGGCAGCAATTCGCCGACCGCGTGGCGAAGCACGCCCACGCCATCCATTTCGTCATAGATGCCGTTGAGCGCCATGATGCCGGCGGCGCGGACCTTGTCCGGCTCGGATGAGGCGATAGCGAGATTATTGAGCGCCATAGAGCGCCTCCTTGAACGGCGCTTCGCCGAGCCGGCGATAGGCCGCGATGAATGGCTCATTGGCGCTCTCGCGCCGCGAAATATAGGTCTCGACCAACCGCTCGATGGCGTCGGGCACGTCCTCGGCAACGAAACCGTGACCGAGGATGTCGCCGATGGCGGCATGCTCCGTGCCGTCCCCGCCCACGCTGATCTGGTAGAGCTCGGTGCCCTTCTTCTCGACGCCGAGAATACCGATGTGGCCGGCATGGTGATGGCCGCACGCATTGATGCAGCCCGAAATCTTGATCTTGAGGTCGCCGATTTCGCGCTGGCGCTCGGGCGCCTGGAACTTGCGCGAGATTTCCTGCGCGATGGGGATCGAGCGCGCATTGGCCAGCGAGCAGAAATCGAGGCCCGGGCACGTGATCATGTCCGTGATGAGCCCGATATTGCCGGTGGCCAGGTTGGCCGCGACCAGCGCGTCGTAGATTTCCCGCAGGTCGCTGACGCGCACATGGGGGAGAACGAGGTTCTGCTCATGGGTGACGCGCAGCTCGTCGAACGAATAGCGCTCGGCGAGATCGGCAACGACGTCCATCTGCTCGGCGGTGCAGTCACCCGGCGCGCCGCCGATCGGCTTGAGCGAGATGGTGACGGACACATAACCCGGCTGCTTGTGGGTATGCAGGTTCCGCTCGAGCCACTCGCCATATGCGGGATCGGCCGCCTTCGCCTTCGCCACATCGAGCTGGGTCTCGTTGACCAGCTCGAAATCAGGCGCCCTGAAATACTCGGTGATGCGGTCGAGCTCTTCCTGCGGCAGGGTCAACTGGCCGCCCTTGACGAGCGCATATTCGGCCTCGACCTCTTCGCGCATTTTGTCGATGCCGATTTCGTGCACGAGGATCTTGATGCGCGCCTTGAACTTGTTGTCGCGCCGCCCATAGCGGTTGTAGACGC
>JBIQKK010000162.1:0-2399 GCA_044506585.1 Hyphomicrobiales bacterium | reverse complement strand
TCCTGCTCCATGCGCTCGGCGTGGTCCTGCTTCCGGATCCTCACGATCTGGCGCAGCACCTTCGTGTCGAAGCCGTTGCCCTTGGCCTCGGCGTAGATCTCCTTGATGTCGTCGCTGATGGCCCGCTTTTCTTCCTCCATCCGCTCGATGCGCTCGATGAACGCGCGCAGCTGGTCCTGCGCGACGCTTTCGGTTGAAACGGTGGGCTTTCTGGCCATGAGCGGATTCCTTTGCGACAGGCCCTCCTTCAACCGTGTCGGGGCCCGCGGCTCAAGCCCAAACCGCCGCTATCCACACCGCCGCCCGATGCCCGCAATTCGGTCCAAAACCCCCGCTACGCATTGACAGTGCGGGAACCCGGCGGGCAATTAGCCTCGCGGCTTGCCGCATGATGCGTTGCCACGTCCGGATCGGGTCTCTTGCGCTATCTGCTGGTTATTGGCGGTCTTGTCGTGGGGGCCCTCGCCATCTTCGGCGTCTGGCTGATCATCCCCAAGGCCGCCCCGCCTGCCGATCCCACCGTCGTCGCCCGGGCCGCGCCCACCACCACCGTCGCCGAGGCCGAGACCGACGATTTCGACGTCCGCGGCGGGGGCCTGCGCGTCTGCAACCAGAGCTCCAACCCCGTCTCGATCGCGCTCGGCTACCGCTCGGACAAGGGCTGGCAGTCCGAGGGCTGGTGGGTCGCCGGCGTCGGCGATTGCGCCGTGGTCTACCAGGGCAACCTCACGGCCGTGGAATCGCGCTATTTCTACCTCTACGTCGCCGACGACATCGGCGGCGGCGCCTGGGACGGCGACAACTTCATGTGCACCCGCGACGAGAGCTTCACCATCTTCGACACCGGCGATTGCCTCGCCCGCGGCTACGAACGCACCGGCTTTTTCGAGGTCGATACCCAGAACAAACCCGGCTGGACCTTGCAATTGAAGGACCCGGTCAATAACGACACAACCGGGCCCGACACCGGCGACGAAGAGCCGCTCGAGGGCGACATGGGGCCGCTCGAAGGCGACCCGCCGGCCTGAGCCCGCGGCGCGCCCGCGGGCGCCCGCAAAGACTGCCTGGGGGCAAAATATGAGACGACTGCGCCGTGTGAAGATTCTGGCCACTCTGGGCCCCGCCTCCGATTCCGAGAAGGTGATCGAGGATCTCGCCCGCGCCGGCGCCGACGTCTTCCGCATCAACATGTCCCACGCGAGCCACGATCTGCTGCGCCAGACCGTCGCGCGCATCCGCGCCGTCGAGAAACGCCTCGCCCACCCCATCGGCATCCTCGTCGACCTCCAGGGCCCCAAGCTGCGCGTCGGCAAATTCGCCGGGGGCGCCGTCGAGCTCGCCGCCGGCAGCACCTTCACCCTCGACACCTCCGACACCCCCGGCACCGCCGGGCGCGTCTATCTCCCCCACCCCGAGATCATCGAATCCGTGTCGGTGGGCGACCGCCTCCTGCTCGACGACGGCAAGCTGCAGTTGAAGGCGACGCGCGTCGGCGGCGGCGCCATCGAGACCGAAGTGGTCTATGGCGGCAAGCTCAGCGACAGGAAGGGCGTGAGCCTGCCCGACACGCTCCTCCCCGTCGGCGCCCTCACCGAAAAGGACCACGCCGATCTCCTCGCCGCGCTCGCCTGCGAGGCCGACTGGATCGCGCTCAGCTTCGTGCAGCGTCCCGAAGACATCATCGATGTCAGGAAGATCGTCCAGGGCCGCGCCGGCGTCATGGCCAAGATCGAAAAGCCGCAGGCCGTCGAGCGCCTCGAGGAAATCATCAAGCTGTGCGACGCCTTCATGATCGCGCGCGGCGACCTCGGCGTCGAAATGCCCATCGAGCAGGTGCCGGGCCTGCAAAAGCGCATGATCCGCATCGCCCGCCGCTACGGCAAGCCCGTGGTCGTTGCGACCCAGATGCTCGAATCGATGATCGCCTCGCCCGTCCCCA
Source organism: Hyphomicrobiales bacterium (assembly GCA_044506585.1). Taxonomy (GTDB): domain Bacteria; phylum Pseudomonadota; class Alphaproteobacteria; order Rhizobiales; family Devosiaceae; genus Devosia_A. The sequence continues at coordinate 460 of JBIQKK010000162.1, read as the reverse complement.
CCCGCGCCGAAGTCTCCGACGTCTCGATCGCCGTCTTCGAAGGCGCCGACGCCATCATGCTCTCGGCCGAGAGCGCCTCGGGCCAATACCCCATCGAAGCCGTGTCGATGATGAACAAGGTCGCCATGGCCGTCGAAGGCGACAGCGTCTATCGCGGCATCATCCGCGCCCAGGCCGCCGAGCCCGAAGCCACCGCCGCCGACGCCATCTCCGCCGCCACCCGCCAGGTCGCCGAAACCCTCGACCTCGCCGCCATCGTCACCTACACGAGCTCCGGCTCGACCGCGATCCGCGCCGCCCGCGAACGCCCCGCCAAACCCATCCTCGCCCTCAGCCCCAACCCCCGCACGGCGCGTAGATTGTCCATCGTCTGGGGCGTCCACTGCGTCTACAGCGAAGACGCCATCAACCTCGACGACATGGTCGACCGCGCCTGCATCATCGCCTACCAGGAAGGCCT
>JBIQKK010000161.1:0-2470 GCA_044506585.1 Hyphomicrobiales bacterium | reverse complement strand
CCGACCAGAAGGCGTACGACGCCTATGACAAGCACCCCAAGCATGTCCGCTTCGTGCAGGATCGCTGGAACCGCGAAGTCGAATCCTTCCTCGAGATCGACTACACGCCGCTGTGAGCGATCCAACGGCGGAAGATGCGTGCCGGGTCGCGAGCGCGGCGCTTGGGATCGACGCGGTCAGCGCCCGGCGTTTCCCTACCGGCCTCCATCATTTCGTTTATGAAACTGCGCTCGCCGATGGACGAGCGGTCGTCATGCGCATGACGCGGCCGAGCGAGAGGGAGGCCATGCGGTCGGCGATAAGCCTCAATCGCCAGCTGCGTGCGCTAGGCGTGCCGCTTCCAGAACTCCTCGCGGCCCATGCTGATGACGTCTTTCCGTGGATGCTTCTGGAGATGCTTTCCGGCACCGATCTCGGCAATATCGTGGGTGACCTCTCGCCTGGCAGTCGACGGGAGATTGCGGTGGCCGTCGCCGCCGCTCAGGCGCAGGTTGCGACACTTCCATCGAGCGGCCGGTACGGTTACGCGAGCGTACCGGAGGCAGCCCCGTTCGAGCGATGGTCGGGGGTTGTCGAAGCGCATGTCGAACGATCGCGACGGCGGATCGTAGCGGCCGGGCTGGTCGATCCAGAGCTTGTGGTGCGCATCGAGCGGCCGTTGTCGTTGCTGGCGGGCGAGCTTGACGGAATTCCGGCCACGCCCTTCCTGCACGACACGACCACCAAGAATGTGATCGTGACGCCGGAGGGCCGTCTCTCGGGTATCGTCGATGTGGACGATCTTTGCTACGGGGATCCGCGCTATGTCGCTGCACTCACCAGCGTTGCGCTTCGCGCACATGGCCACCCCACCGACTACGCCAGCGAACTGATGCGTGCCGCCGGATGGCGGGATGACGCGCTCTACCGGCTCTATGTCGCCGTCTTTGTGCTCGATTTCATGAGCGAACATGGACAGGTGTTCAACGGCAATGCGCCGGTGTCATCGGGGCAAGCACGTAAAGCACTGGCTGAGCTCTACGACGAGGCACTGCGGGAGCTTCGGACGGGCCGTCAGTAATCGCGGTTACGATACGTAGTAGCGCGGGGTTTGCCGGCCTCGCGAATCTCGACGAACGGCTCTTCACGCAGTTGCTTGTCAATGACCACGAGTGAATCGAAGAGGTGCACGCCGGCAACGTGGCTGGTGAAGTAGGGGGCAGGCGTCGGCGCTTTGCGGTCCGGCGGAGGGACGTGCCAAGCCTCGAATTTTTGGGCATTGCCGGTCCAGCGGTGCATCTCGGAGAACAGTTCGGCGACCAGATGCACGATGTTGTGGCCCTTGGGATGGTCCCGGAAGCTCGAGGCCAACCAATGCGCGTGGGTGTCCTCGATGAGATAGACGCCGCCGTCCTTGAGGTGCGGGAACAGAACCTCGAAGCTGGTCAGAATCTGGCGGTCGGTGTGCCCTCCGTCATCGAGAATGATGTCCCAGGGGCCATGCTCGGCCGCGAGCTGGGCGAGAAAGGCCCGATCGCTCTGGTCGCCGATGAGGATGTCTATCCCCGGAACGGAATAGGCCGCACATGAGGGGTCGACATCCACTCCCGTAATGTGCGTGCCCGCCCCGAGCCAATCGGCGAACATGCGCGCCGAGCCGCCGCGCCAGACGCCGATCTCGAGCATCTTCGGCGCCGTGCCCCGGTACTTCTGCATGTAGGTTTCGTAAACCGGGAAATAGTGGTGCCATTTGTAGGCAGTCAAATCGTCCCGGTTGAGGAACTGGTCGTAGAGCTCGCCCATAGCGACTACTGGAACGCGGTTTCAGCGAAGCTGCGCAGCTTGCGGGAGTGGAGTTTCTCCGGCGGCTGGTCGCGGAGGATTTCCATGGCGCGAAGGCCGATCAGCAGGTGCCGGGCGACCTGGGTGCGGTAGAATTCGCTGGCCATGCCCGGGAGCTTGAGCTCGCCGTGCAGCGGCTTGTCCGAAACGCAAAGCAGCGTGCCGTAGGGGACGCGGAAGCGGAACCCGTTGGCAGCGATCGTTGCGGACTCCATGTCGAGCGCAACGGCACGGGATTGGCTGAGCTGTCGCACGATCTCGGCCTGGTCGCGCAGTTCCCAGTTACGATTGTCGAAGGAAGCCACGGTGCCGGTCCGCATGATGCGTTTGGTCTCGATGCCCTCCATGTGGGTGATCTCCGCCACCGCCTGCTCGAGCGCCACCTGGACTTCGGCGAGCGCCGGGATGGGAACCGTCACGGGGAGGTCGGCGTCGAGCACATGGTCCTCGCGCAGGTAGGCATGGGCGAGAACGAAGTCGCCCAACTCCTGGGAGTTGCGCAGGCCGGCACAGTGACCGAGCATGATCCAGGCGTGCGGCCGTAGAACGGCGATATGGTCGGTGATGGTCTTGGCGTTGGACGGGCCAACGCCAATATTGACGAACGTGATGCCCCGCGCGTCGCTCATCTTGAGATGATAGGCCGGCA
>JBIQKK010000063.1:14852-16676 GCA_044506585.1 Hyphomicrobiales bacterium | reverse complement strand
ATTGGTTGCGGGGACAGGATTTGAACCTGTGACCTTCAGGTTATGAGCCTGACGAGCTACCGGGCTGCTCCACCCCGCGCCAATGTCGTGCGAGTACGCCTTGGTGCGGGCCATAACCCCGCGGCGCACGGCGTATATAGTCGCTCGCCCAAGGGGCGGCAAGGCGTAAACTGCAGTTTCTCGCGGACTCGGCAAAGCATTGGTGGCGCGGTAGAAATCGCCCCTCTGGAGGGCATCATGACACTGTTTGCGTCGCTTTTTCCGCTCCTGTGCTGGTTTATCTATAGCTATGGGGTGCCGCTGATCGAGCGGCGCCATCCCTCGCTCTCGGTGATCATGAGCCTGCAGCGGCGGCGCTGGGTCGCCAACGCGACGCGGCGGGAATCGCCGCTAGATGCGATCCTGTCGGGCAACCTGATGCAGGCCGTCAGCCTCCTGGCCTCGACCTCCGTCCTGATCATCCTGGCAATCTTTGCGGCGTTCGGGGCGGTGAGCCAGCTGACCGACACGCTCTCGAGCCTCGGCCTTGGCCACAACATGACACTTGCGGCGGTGCAGGTTCACCTGCTGGTGCTGCTGACGCTCTTCGTGCTGAGCTTCTTCGCCTTCACACTCTCGCTCCGGCAATTCAACCATTTCTGCATCATGCTGGGCGCGATCGTGCACGATCCCCCGGCGAGCGAGGAAGAAATCGACGCGATCGCGATGCTGAACTCGCTGGCGGCCAAGAACTTCAACAATGGCATCCGCGCCTACTATTTCGCGGTGCCGGCGGTTGCCTGGTTTGTGTCGCCTGTTCTCGCGATCGGCGCCACGGTCGTGATGATGGCCTTTATCATCCACCGCGAGTTCTTCTCGTCGGCGCACCGCCTCGCGGCGTCGGTGGCGGTGATCGCCAGCCGCCGCGAGCAGAAGGCGAAATAGGAGTTAGCCGCCGAGGCGTTCGAGGTTCTCGCGCGCCAGGTCGTAACCAAGGGCCGCCGCCTCGCCGTAGAGGCGCCGCGCCTCGCCCGGATCGGCGGCGGTGCCCAGACCGAGTTCATACATCCGCCCGAGGTTGTTGAGGCCCACGGCATTACCGCCATTGGCGGCCTTTTGCGTCCAGCGAAAGGCCTCGGCGATGTCCTGCGGCCCGCCAGCGCCCTGGAGCATCATCAACGCTAGATTGACCGCGGCGCGCAATTCTCCGGAACGGGCAGCGTCGAGATAGAGCTTGCGGGCATCCTCGAGGTTGAGGCCGCCATAGCCCAACCCCTCCTCCTCGAGCCGTGCCAGATTGTGCTTGGCGACAGGAAGGTTGGAAGAGAGCCCGGCCTGATAGAGGTTCATGGCGCGCTCGATATCGGGGTCGGTCGCAAGGCCGAGCTCGACCATGTAGCCCAGCGCCGTGTTGCCGCGGCCCGAATAACCGTCGGCAGATGCCTGGAACGCCGCCAGCGCCTCCGCTTCGCTCCGCGTCGTGCCGCGCCCTTCGAGGTAAGCGATACCGAGCCGGTACTGGGCTTCGGCATCGTTGCTTGCGGCCGCGCGGGTGAGCCACTCGAACGCGGTCGCGTCGTCCGCCGATACACCGATGCCTCGCTGATAGTGATCGGCGAGGATGATCTGGGCCCGCACGACGCCGGCCTCGGCCGCCGTTCGATAGAACTCGATAGCAGTGCCGGCGTCGGCCGTTACGCCATCGCCGAACTCGTAGGAATAACCCAGACTCAACGCAGCGGGCGCGAACCCCTGGTCCGCGGCCTGCCGGAGGAGATCGAGGGCACGCGCCTTGTCCTGCGGCACGCCCTTGCCGAGGATCAGCAGGTCGCCCAGCGTGCGCAG
>JBIQKK010000063.1:0-14752 GCA_044506585.1 Hyphomicrobiales bacterium | reverse complement strand
ACTGCTCCCAGCGAGCAGCAAGGCGGCGATCAGGGTGCGGGACCGGAGCAGCATGACGGGTATCCTAGTGCACAGCTTTGCCGGGCGGAAGGCGGTCCTCGCGGCCATACCAGCGATGGGGAAGCTACGGTGTGTAGGCCCGGGCGATGTAGATGGTGTAGGTGTCGAGGGGCCGGCCGAAGCGCTCGATGGTGAGGGTCTTCGCCTCCTCCACGGACTCGAACCTGGCCCGTATCGCGTCCGTCAGCGGCCGCCAGCGGTCCGCGACGAGGATGGCGGACTGGCCTGCGTGCGCCTCAGGGTCGAACCAGTCGTCGAAGGCTTCGCGCCGTGGCGACAGGCTGACGACGCCGGGATCTTCGAGAGCAAAAGCAAGCGGCGACGCCAGCGCATAGTCGGTGGCGGCGATGAATTCGCTCTCCTGTGTGTCTGCAATCGCGCGAACCTCGGTGGCGATCTCGTCCCAGCCGAAATTCCAGGAGGACGTCTGGTCGGGAGCGTTCAGCAACGCGAGAGCGGGCAGCATGGTGGTGTTGACGACGAGCATCCCCGCGAGCAGGAGCCCGAACACGAAATGGCCGACGACCAGGATGCGCGAGCGAAGGTGGGAGGCTAGATGGGGCAGTGCGGCAATATAGGCGACGGCGTTCCAATGGATGAGAATGTTGGTGAACAAGGACGCCACGAGGAACACCAGCGTCGATAGCCAGAAGACGAGCCGCGCGGTCAGCGTGTCGGGGTCGCGACGAGCGCTCGCAAAACGCAGCAGGGGCCACACGAGAAAGGGCGAGAGGACGAGAAGGATGCCCAGTACATAGCCAATCAGGCCACCGAGGTTGGAAGGATTTGCAAGTGGCCGCCGCCCGCCGGTGATGAAGCCGAACGAAGCGAGGTCGTGCTGGAGGTTCCAAAGAAATACGGGGGCCTGCATGAGAAGGGCAAGCAGTGCCGCGAGATAGAAATGCGGCGACCGAAGGACAGAGCGGAGGGGGCGCGAGACGAGGATCGCAGTGAAGAATCCGACTGCCAGAAGGGCACCCGTGTATTTGCTGAGGGTCGCGAAGCCCAGCGCAGCAGCCGCAAGGTAAAGGAACCGCCATCGGGGCAGGCCCGCGGCATAGGCTGTTCTGAAGCGTGCGAAACCGTAAAGGCTGAGCAGCGAGAAAAAAATCAGCAGGTGATCCGGCAGCGCGAGGTTGCTCAGCCCGAAGAAGATCGGTGTCGCGGCGAAAAGCGCCGCCGAGGGCCAGAAAAGATCGCGCCAGGCGGCGCCTGCAAGGTGTCGCGCGAACCCGTAGAGCAGCAGCAGATCGCCGACGATGGTCAGGAACACGAAGGCGCGCAGACCGGCGATGTTCCAGCCGAAGATTGCTGCAGCCAGAGCCTGCGTCCAACCGACGAGCGGCGGATGATCGAAGTAGGATAGCGCCAGGTGTTGGCCCCAGAGCCAGTAGTAGGTCTCGTCCATGAACGGGCGTGCGAAGGCCAGAAGAGCGAGCTTGATCGCAAGGAACCCGATGGTAACGACGCGGTAGAAGCGCCAATCGAAGGCGATGGGTTCACTCATGGGGACGATAGCCCTTGGCCAGGTAGATCACCTGATGGTTGAGCCACTGCCCTGCCACAACCAGATCGCGTTCGGTGAGCGCGGTGACGCTTTCGAACTGAGCCGAGACGGCCGCAGGAACCGGACGCCAGGTGTCGCCATAAAGGATCGCGTCCTGCCCCGCATGGGCCTTGGGATCAAACCAATAGTCATATTGGTCGCGACGGGGTGAAAGGCTCACCACGTCCCTGTCCTCGAGGGCGAAAGCGAGAAGCGAGGCCGTGGTGTAGTCCGCCGCCCCAACGAACTCGGCGCCGTGCTCGTCGCGTGCAGTCGCTACAGCTTGCGCAATCGCCGGCCATCCATAGGACCATGCGATCGATTCATCGCGCCACTTGATGTAGCCGGCCAGAGGGACAAACGCGTAAGTGACCAGGACGGCGACCGCGAAGGTTAGCCCCCATAAAGTCTGCAGCGGAATCAGCCAGCGCGGCCGCATGTAGATGGCCAAGAAGGGCAGCATGGCTGCGTAGGCGACGAGATTCCAGTGGAACAGTGTCATCGTAAAGAAGGCGAGTGCGACGATCGCTGCCGTCGAAAGCGCGACGGTCGCCCTCAGGGGACTGAGGCCTGGAACGGCGTTTCGGGACAGAAGAAACTTGCCGATGGGCCACAGCAGAAAGGGCGAAATCGAGATGCCCACGTTGACCAGCAGCATGATGATGCCATCCAACGAAGCCTTGAGGCCGGCATGGCGTCCGTCGAGGATGAAACCATAGGAGGCGAAACGCTCAGACGCGTTCCAGATGACAACCGGAAGCTGCAGGGCCAGCGACAGGCCAGCGGCGAAATAGAGCCGGGACTGACGCAGCAATGTACGGTCGTAGAAGAGGACGAATAGGCCGATACCGATGCCAAGGAACGCTGCATTGTATTTTGCGAGGCCCGCAAGGCCGAGGAACAGCGCGCCCAGCATCAGATCCTGCGTTCGTCCCTCCGCGCCGCGCGCACGGTCGGCGAAGAACCCGAAAAAGAAGACGATCGAAAAGAGCAGTGCCGTCAGCAGGATGTGGTCGGGCAGCGCGTAGTTGCTGACCATCGAGAAGACAGGGGTGGCGAGGAAGATCAGCAGCGTCAGCCAGAAGTGCCCACGCCAGTCACCACCGACCCGACGGGCAATGAGGGCAAGGGCAACGACGTCACCGACAAACGCCAAAGCAACCGGCAGGCGCAGGGCGAACGTGTTCCATCCGAAAATTGCCGAACTCAGCCCAAGCAGCCAGGCGTTCAGCGGCGGATGGTCATAGTAGGAGAGCGCGGGGTGCTGGCCCCACATCCAATAATAGGCCTCGTCCATGAAGACGCCGGCAAAAACCCACTGCGCGAGTTTGACCAAAAGAAAAACGACGCAGGCGATCTGGACGAGCCGGAGCGGCAAGCCTTTGAGAGTGCTCGTGGTCTCCAACCCATCCCCCGCACGGTTTTGCGGCTTATGCCACGGGCGGTTTGCACTGGCCACCCAGCGACATTATCTAGCGTTGACATTCATGTTAGCGGCGCGGTCTAACGCAGCCAGGACTTTTCCCTTCTGCCATGCTTGTCTGCCACTGCAACGTCATCACCGATCGCGAGATCATTGGCATCATCCGCTCGCTGCTGGCGGAAGATCCCTGGCAGATCATCGTGCCGGCAAAGGTTTATCGCGAGCTCGACAAGCGCTGCAAATGCTCGGGATGCGTGCCCAATGTGGTAGACTTGATCACCCGGGTGACTCAGGACTATCACCTCGAGATCGCACAAGCGGCGCAGGACGCCGTACCGCCGCCGGTGGCGGCCCCTCCACGCCGGAAATTCAAGGGAGCTGCAGGACATGAAAGGCGAAGCGCAGGTTATCGAAAGGCTCAATGAGGCGCTGTTCCTCGAGCTGGGCGCGGTGAACCAGTATTGGGTGCATTTCCGGCTGCTCGGCGACTGGGGCGTGGGCAAGCTCGCCGCCAAGGAGCGCGCTGAGTCGATCGAGGAGATGCACCACGCCGACAAGTTGATCGAGCGCATCATTTTCCTCGAAGGCCATCCCAATCTGCAGCGGGTGGCGCCCCTGCGCATCGGGCAGACGATCAAGGAAGTGCTCGAAGCGGACCTCGCCGGCGAATACGACGCGCGCAAGGCCTACAAGAGTTCCCGCGAGCTCTGCCAGCAGCTGGGCGACTATGTGAGCATGAACCTGTTCGAGGAGCTTCTCGCCGATGAGGAGGGGCACATCGACTTCCTCGAGACGCAGTTGCAGCTGCTCAACTCCATCGGCCAGGAAAAATACATCGAGCTCAATTCCGAGCCTGCCGACAAGGCCGAATAAAGCTTAGTAGCCCGGTCCTTCGCGTCCAAAACCTGTGAGGTCGATGGCGTTGGGATCGGGGAGCGCCTGAAGCACTGCAATCTGCTCGGTGGCTTCAGGCAGTCCATACATCTCGGCCATGCGGAACCACTCCATCGCCTTGGCGCGGTCGGCCTCGACTCCCGTCCCGTTTGCGTAGGCCAGGCCGAGCGCGTATTGCGCCAGCGCGAAGTCGCTCGCTACGGACTGATAAAGGGTGACGGCACGCGCCGGGTCGGCGTCGATCCCCCGCCCTTCGACAAGCATGTCGCCCAGAACGACGTGCGCCAGCACATTTCCCGCGGCCACGCCCTCTTCGAGCAACGGGACCGCTTCCTCGTAGTATCCGGCTGCCACATAGGCGCGGGCCAGCCAGACCCTGTTCCCGACGATGGGATCGAGGTTCACGGCATTCTCGCAGGTAGCGATCGCGCTCTCCGTATCGATGGCATCGAGCGCCACGCCCCCACCGATATTGCCCGGCTCGAACGGGGCGGCCGCGGCATCCCGACAGGCGATTTCCGCCTCGACCACGGAAATCTGGTTGGCTGAGAATTGGTCCCCCTGCTCGGCGCCCTGCTGGAACCGATAGAGTGCGCTCGACAGGTCGCGAACGGTCCCGAGCCCCTGTTGGTAGAGGTAGCCCAGGATGCCTTGTGCGTAGGCGACGCCAGCGCCGGCCGCGTCGATGGCGAGGGAGAAGGCCTTTTCGTTGTCGATCGGGGTGCCTTGGCCGAACAGGTAGTGGATCGAGAGCGCGGCTTTGGCGAAGGCCCAGTCCTGCGCGACGGCCTCCTGCAGCAGGGCAAAGGATTTGTCGAAATCCTGCGGCACACCGAGGCCCTGCTCGTAGAGATAAGCCAGCGACGTCTGCGCGGTCTTCTCGCCGCCGTCAGCGGCCAGCTGATAATACTCGGCCGCTTTGGCGTAATCCTGGGGCTTGCCCTCGCCGAATTGATACATGTCGCCAAGGCCGGTGTTGCCCAGAGGCTCGCCTTGCTCGATCGCGCGTTCGTAGAGTTGCGCCGCGCGGTCGAGATCGGGAGCAACCCCGAACCCGCGAAGGTAGAACAGGCCCACCTTGTAGGTCGCAGCGCCCAGCCCCGTGTCCGACGCGAGCTCATACAGACGCAGGGCTTCTTCGTAACTGCCCTCCACGCCAGCAGCGGTTTCATAGCGACCGGCGAGATCGAGCTGGGCCGGGGCGTAGCCGCCCTCGGCGGCCTGCATCAAGAGGGCGAGTGCCCGATCCGGATCCTCCTCGACTGCCCCATTGAGCGGTCGGCCGAGAAGGCCACTGAGCAGATAAGCCGCGAGCGGATTGCCCGCTTCGATTGACCGCTCCAGCAGCGGCCTGGCGGCATCGAGTCGGCCGGCGAGAATGTGGACCCGGGCGAGCCAGGCCTGAACCTGTGCGGCGTCCGGAGTCGCGGCCAATGCGGCCTCGCAAGCGGCGGTCGCGCCATCGAGAAAGACCTGCTCGTCCTTGAGGCCCGGTCCATCCGCATTGGGATCGAACGGTGGCGCAGCGAGGTTGCGGCAGGCGGCGATTGGGTCATCCCCGGCGGCGCCACCGAGCTGCACCACCTCGGGAACGGCCAGCGCCGGCGCGCTCAGCGCGGCCGTCAGCAGCCCCACGGCCAGAAAATGTCGATGCCCCCGCATGTCCCCTCGCCATCGCGATGGAGACGATCCTACCCGGTTTTACGGCGAAGGCGAGGCCTGCGATGGATCGGCCGGAGGGTTCTCGGACCGCTCGGCCTCGATGGGCGACAGGATCGCGTCGAGCTTGGCGATGGTCGCCTGCAGGTCGGCCATGCCTTGCGGCGGCTCGGGGGTATAGGCCTGGCGCGGCGCGCCGCTCGGGAAGGCCCCGAACTGGGTGAAGAAGGCCACCATATCGGCCAGCACCGGCGCCCGCCAACGCCACATCGCGCCGATGGCGAACACCGGTTCCATATGGCCCAGATTGTCGTAGTAGACCTCGGTGACCCAGTCGCCGGCGGCGCGCATTTTCTGAGCGAAATGCTGGGTGTTCTGGAAGCGCACGATGGGGTCGGACCGTCCCGAGATCAGCAGCATGGGCGGACGGTCGGGGGCCACCAGGTTGATCGGCTGCGTGCCCTGCGGGTTGTCGTTCTGGCCGAAGACGTTGCGGACCTCGTCATACTCGAACGGGTAGAAATCATAGGGGCCCGAGATAGCGGCGATGCCTTTGACCGGCATGGTGACGCCGTACTCGGCAAAGAACGATTTCTCGAGTCCGAGCATTACCGCGTTGTACGCGCCGGCCGAGTGGCCCGCGAGAAAGAAGCGCGAGGTGTCACCGCCATACGAGCCGATATTGTCCTCGATCCATTTGACCGCCTGGGCATTGTCCGAGAGAAAACCGGGGTAGGTCACCTCGGGATAGAGCCGGTAGTCGGGGATGACGACGATGAAGCCGTTGGCGGCGAGCGCCCGGCCCACGAACTGGTAGTCCCTGCGCGAGCCCTGTTTCCACGCCCCGCCATAGATGAACATGACGACGGGAGCGGGACCCGCGAGCTCCTTGGGCCCGTAAATGTCGAGGCGCTTGCGATCGCCGTCGGCGTAGGCGAGGTCGGTGGCGAGGACCGCGGCGTCATCCATTGCGGCCCCCTGGTTGAAGGGCGCCATGATGTCGATCTGGGCGTGTGCAGGCGCGGCGAGGCCGATGAGCGCGAGGACGAAAAGGGCGAGTCGAAGCATGGCCGCTTCTTGCGGGCGAAACCCGAAAATTCTGTGACCAGCCATCAGGCGCGGCGCTGTGACGCGCACCACTGGCGCCACATGCCGCGCATGGCGTCCTCAAGATTGCGGGCAAAGCGGGGAGCATCGAACAGAGGCGATGCGAGCATCCGGGCGCGGAGCCCGCTGCGTAGGTTCGCCAGCGCGTCGAGATCGGCCGCCTTGCGCGCTCCCAGGGCCGCGTATTCCCCTTCGTCCGGCGCGATCCAGTCCGGCATGCCGGCATTGTGGAGGATGCTTTCGCCCATATGCGCGACATAGCGGTCGCCGGCACGGACCAGGACAGGCACACCCATATAGAGCGCCTCCACCGTGGTCGTGCCGCCATTGTACGGAAAGGGGTCGAGCGCGATGTCGATCTCGCCATAGGAGGCGAGGTGCGCGGCGTAGTCGGTGATCTTGCCGTCGATGCGGACACGCTCGAGATCGATGCCCGCGCTTGTCAGGCTGGCCCGCAAACTGGCGAGGATCTCATCGTGATAGAGGCCGGACGAGCGCAGGATCAGGCGGCTGCCGGGAACCGCGGCAAGGAGGGTCGCCCAGGCGGCAAGCGTGGTGCCGGTGAGCTTGTTGAAATTGTTGAAGCAGCCGAAGGTGATCTGGCCTGTCTCCAGCGCGGGGAGCGGCGTCGGCGGCAGGGTGTCACGCGGCACGGCGTAGCACAGATAGGTATCGGGCAGACGCCAGGGCGTCTCGCTCCATTGCCGCTCCTCGCTCTGCGGGATCACCCATTTGTTGGCGAGCACATAGTCAATGGCGGCGAGCCCCGTCGTCGCGAAATAGCCGATCCACGTGAAGGACACCGGAGCCGGCTTGCGTGCCAGCACCATCAGCCGGTGCCCGCCGGTGTGGCCCGAGAGATCGACGAGCACATCGATGCCGTCGGCGACAATACGGGCATCGAGGTCGGGATCGCTCATGCCGTGGACGTTGAGCCAATACGGCACCGACGCTCGGATCGTCCCGGTTACCGCGTCTTCCTCATCGGTGTTGGAATAGGCGTAGAGTTCGACCCGGGCTGGATCGATTTCGCGCAGGACGGCGCTGAGGAACCGGCCCACCGGATGGGCTCTGAGGTCCGCCGAGAGCAGTCCGACGCGGAGCTTCCGTTCGGGATCAGGATCGTTGGGATGGCTGGTGCGTGCGGGAACCTTCTGCGCGATGAGGGCACCGACCGCGCGGGCGCGATCCGACATCACCACCGGATCGCTCTCGGCGAGATAGTTTTCCGCGAACAGCAGCGAGCTTTGGAGCCCCAGCCGGTTGGGATCGATGGCGAGCGCGCGATGGTTGCTCGCGACCGCCTCGCGCATCTGCCCCGAACGCGCCAGGGTCTGCCCGAGATTGCCCCACGCATCCGCCGACCGCGGGTCGAGCTGCACGGCCTTGCGGAGCGCCACGATGGCATCGTCGAAGCGCTTGAGCGCGCGATAGGCGACGCCAAGATTGGAGAGCGCAAGGCCATGCCGCGGCTCGATCTTGAGCGAGCGCTCGATGAGGTTGGCGGCCTCCGCGTAGCGTCCCGCCTGGAGCGCGAGGACTCCCTTCAGATGCAGGGCGCCTGCGTGGTCGGGCTTCCGCGCGAGGATGGCCTCATAGGCCCTGCCCGCTTCCCTCGCCCGGCCTTGCTGGTGCAGCCGGATGGCGTCCCGATAGAGCTGATCGAGCGTGGGCATTACGACGCTCCGGCTGCCGCGCGGCCGGCAACGCGGCCGGAGAAGAGGCAACCACCGAGGAACGTGCCCTCGAGCGCGCGGTAGCCGTGCATGCCGCCCCCACCGAAACCCGCAATTTCGCCGGCGGCATAGAGGCCGGGCATTGACGTGCCATCCGATCGGAGGACGCGCGCCGACAGGTCCGTCTCGAGGCCGCCCAGAGTCTTGCGCGTCAGCAGATTGAGTTTCACCGCGATGAGCTCTCCATGGGCGCCGTCCAATAGCGCATGCGGTCTGGCGACGCGAATGGCGCGCTCGGAGAAATATTGCCGCGCCCGCATGATGGCCCGGGCCTGCTCGCCGGCAGCGTCGTTGCGCTGCTCCGCTGCGAGGCGGACCGATTGGACTGTGATCGGGGCGTGAGGGGTCAAGCGGTTCATCCCGGCGACGAGCCTGTCGAGCTCGCCGGCCACCACGAAGTCCGCGCCACGTGCCTTGAAGGCTTCGACCGGTTCCGGCGCACGTTTGCCGATGGCGCGGCGGGCCACGAGGCGCCAGGATCGACCGGTCAGGTCGGGGTTCTGCTCGGAACCGGACAGGGCGAATTCCTTGCGGATGATCGCCTGGTCGAGAACGAACCAGGAGTGATCGTGACCGGTCCCACGCAGATGGGTGAGCTGGCCGAGCGTATCGGCACCGGGATAAAGGGCTGCGGGGAGGCGTGTGCCGTTGCCGTCGAGCCAGAGGGAGGACGGGCCCGGCAGAATACGGATGCCGTGGCGCGGCCAGATGGGTGCATGGTTGGTGATGCCCTCGACGTAGTGCCACATGCGGTCGCGGTTGATGAGACGCCCGCCGGCGGCCGCCGCGATCCCCAGCATGCGGCCGTCGACATGCGCGGGAACGCCCGACAGCATGTGGGCGGGCGGCGCGCCGAGCCGTGCCGGCCAGTTGTCGCGCACCAATTCCGGATTGCCCCCGATGCCGCCGGCGGTGACGATGACGGCACCGGCGCGAATAGTGAAATCACCGACGACGTCGCGCGATGACGACTGGCCGCGCTCGAGTTCGGTGGGCGCAAGGATTGCGCCCGAGGCACCCGCGATCGCGCCATCCTCAACGACCAGCGCGTCGACCCGGTGTCGGAAACGGAATGCGATACGTCCCTCGTGCTCCTTCACGCGGCGGATAAACGGCTCGAGGACGCCCGGCCCCGTGCCCCATGTGATGTGAAAGCGCGGCACGGAGTTGCGCGCGCGTTCGGCCCAGCCCACCACGGGAAAGATGCGAAGGCCCATGTCGCGCAGCCAGCTGCGCTTCTCACCCGCAGCGAACGCGACATAGGCCTCGGCCCATTTGCGGGGCCAGTAATCCTCGGCCCGGTCGAATCCTGCGGCGTCCTGCCAGTCGGACCATGCGAGATCGTGCGAGTCGCGGATGCCCAACCGCCGCTGTTCAGGCGTATCGACGAGGAACAGCCCGCCGAGCGACCAGAAGGCCTGCCCACCCAAAGATTGCGGCCCCTCCTGCTCGAGGACAACGACTCGCTTTCCCAGCGCTGCCGCCTCGGTGGCGGCCACCAGTCCGGCAAGTCCTGCCCCGATAATGGCGATATCGAATTGCTCTGCCATATGAGGACGTTAGGAGCTTGTGCGTGCTGTTGTCGATTCCTGTCACCTTCACTCGTCATGACGGTATCGACGAACACCGCGAGGACATCATGACCACCAAGCTCGAAACCGCCATCAAAGCCCTCGAATCCGGCCTGTCCGGCCGCCTGATCCGCCCTGGGGACGCCGACTACGACGCGGCGCGGGGCGTGATCTCTGGCGGAATCGACCTCCACCCTGGCGTCATCGTGCGCGTCAAATCCTCCGCGGACGTGCAGAAGGCCGTAAGCGCCGCAGCCCAGAATGGGGTGGACCTTGCGATCCGGAGCGGCGGGCACTCGGCTGCCGGGCATTCGAGCACCGAGGGCGGCATCGTCATCGACCTGCGCGATATGAACGCCATCGAGATCGACGAGGCGAGCCGGACAGCATGGGCCCAGACCGGCGCGACGGCCGAGCAGGTCACCCGCGCCGTGACCGGCAAGAACCTCGTCGTCGGCTTCGGCGACGCCGGGACGGTAGGCATCGGCGGCATCACGCTGGGGGGTGGCGTGGGATATTTGTCGCGCAAGCACGGCCTCACCATCGACTCGCTGCTGGCGGCCGAGATCGTAACCGCGGACGGACAGCTGCTGACGGTCGACGCCACGCACGAGCCAGACCTGTTCTGGGCGATCCGCGGCGGCGGCGGCAATTTCGGTGTCGCGACCCGGTTCAGGTACCAGCTGCACGACCTGCCCGCCTTCACCGGCGGCATGATCTGCCTGCCCGCGACGGCCGAGACGATTGCCGGGTTCGTCGCGGCAGCCGACGCGGCACCGGAGGAGCTCTCGACCATCGCCAACGTGATGCCGGCCCCGCCCATGCCGTTCCTGCCCCCGGAGGTGCATGGCAAACTGGTCATTCTCGGCATGATCGCTTTTGCCGGCGACGACGCAGCGGCGCAAAAGGCTATTGCGCCGTTCCGAGCCCTGGCCAAGCCCTATGCCGACCTCGTCAAGCCGGGGCCGTATTTGTCGATGTATCCGCCCGAGGATCCGGACAATCACCCGACCGCGGTCGCCCGTACGATGTTCATGAACCGCATCGGCACCACGGAAGGCCAGCAGATCATCGATACGCTGAGCAACGCGGACGCCGTGTTCAAGGTGACGCAGATCCGTGTGCTCGGCGGGGCCATCGCCCGTGTTCCGTCCGATGCCACGGCCTACGCCCATCGCACGGCGCCGATCATGGTCAATGTGGCGGCGTTCTATACGACGCCGGAGGACAGGGTGAAGCAGGTCAGGTGGGTCGATAAATATGCGGCGGCCCTCCGGCAGGAGGAGAAGGGCGCCTATGTGAACTTTCTCGCCGACGAGCCCGCACGTATCCGGGAAGCCTATCCGGATACCGTGTGGACGCGGCTGCAGCGGGTGAAGGCGAAGTACGATCCGCACAATGTGTTCAAGCGGAACCAGAACATCGCTCCGGCCGCCTGAGGATCAGCGACGGGCGGCTAGGTGACGAGGCTCGTCAGCCAATAAGCGAGCGCGCCGATGATGGCCGCCGACGGCAGCGTGATCACCCAGGCGATGACGATATTGCCGGCGATGCCCCAGCGGACTGCCGAGACGCGGCGCGCGGCGCCGACGCCGACGATGGCGCCGGTGATCGTGTGAGTGGTCGAGACGGGGATGCCGAGGAAGGTCGCCGCGAAGATGGTGATCGCGCCGCCCGTTTCGGCGCAAAAGCCCTGCATCGGGGTGAGGCGCGTGATCTTGGACCCCATCGTGTGGACGATGCGCCATCCCCCCATGAGGGTGCCCAGCGCCATGGCGGCCTGACAGGTAATGACGACCCAGAAGGGCACCTCGAATTCGGGGCCGGTCAGTCCCTGGCTGAAAAGCAGCACGGCGATGATGCCCATGGTTTTCTGCGCATCGTTGCCGCCATGGCCAAGCGAATAAAGGGACGCGGACACGAATTGCAGCCGGCGGAACGTGGTGTCGACGGCAAAGGGCGTGCGGCGAACGACGATCCAGCTGACGATCAGGATCAACAAGAGCGCGAGCACGAAGCCCGAGCCCGGCGACAGCACGATCGCGAACACGGTCTTTCCGAGCCCGGCCCACTCGATGGCGGGGAAGCCCGCCGCAGCGACGCCCGCGCCGACGAGACCGCCGATCAGAGCATGCGACGATGACGAGGGCAGCCCGAAGAACCAGGTGATGAGGTTCCAGCTGATCGCCCCGACCAGCGCGGCAAAGATCACCATCGGCGTGACGATGGCGGGGGAGATGATGCCGGTGCCGACCGTGTGTGCCACATGGAGGCCGAACACCGTGAAGGCGATGAAGTTGAAGAACGCGGCCCAGGCCACGGCGTATTGCGGGCGCAGGACGCGTGTCGAAACGATGGTCGCGATCGAATTGGCCGCGTCGTGCAGGCCGTTGAGGAAGTCGAACAGCAGGGCCACGCCGATCAGGCCGACGAGCACCGGCAGGGAGAGCAGGACGTCCACCCTCAGACGCTCTCGATGACGATGGCGCTGATTTCGTTGGCGACGTCCTCGAAGCGATCCATCACGCGTTCGAGCGCCTCGTAGATCTCCTTGCCGACATAGAACTGCATCGGGGCGGTCTGGCCATGCAGCCTGAACAGCTCCTTGAGACCTTCATCGTGCAGATCGTCGGAGCGGCCCTCCGCCTCGACCATCTTTTCGGTGAGCTCGGTGAGGCGGGTGACATTGGCGCCTGGACGCTCGAGCAACGGGATCGCTTCCGCAAGCAATTGCGCGGCCTCGACGGCGACCTTGCCGATCTCCTGCATGCGGGGCTGGAAGCTGGTGACCTCGTAGAGCCGCACCATCTTGACCATGCCGTTCATCCGGTCGATCGCATCGTCCATCGACTGGATCAGTTCCTGGATGTCGGAGCGGTCGAACGGCGTGATGAAGCTGCGCCGCACCGCCTGCATGACGTCGCGCGTCACGTCGTCGGCCTGATGCTCGAGATCCACGATGGCGTCGCACGCCGCGGAAATCGACTCGCCACCTTCGAGCAGCCGGTCCAGCTGGGCGGCTGCCTGCGTCAGGATGTTCGAGTGACGCTCGAAGAGAACGAAGAATTTGTCCTCTTTGGGCATGATCGCCCGAAACCAGCCCAGCATCGCCGTCTCCCGAAAGCGTCCAACTCGGGCTCCCTATAGGGGGCACGGCGGGCGCGGTCGAGTCGAAGAGTCAGTTGCTGACATCAAATCAAAAATCGGAAATGCAGCCAATCATTTAGCCCGCGCTATGGAACGGCGATTGTCGAGCGTTCCGCGCTATTCGAGCCCATTGGTCATCACCGCCGTTACCCGTACCGCAATGCTCGTGATGAACAGCACCAGACCAAGCATGCCGACGACCGAATTCTCGCTCCCCTCCCGTCCGATGAGCGGGACCGCCGGAGGCAGGCCGTACTTCGCCATGAGCCCGGCACCGAGGACGTTGCAGACGAGCACGATGGAAGAAATCCAGATCATGACGGTCCCCCAGATTGGCGCGCCACTTTAGAGCGTGGCGGCACCTGTGCGCCAGAGTCGGTGACAGCTCGCGGTCCGAGGATGCGCTGCACCTGACGCCGCACCGCTGCCAGATCGAGCAGCAGGAGCTTGCCGAGCGTCCATCCCTCGGGCGGGTCGAGGACAGGGCGCAGGTCCCGATGATCTTGCACGACGACGCGCAGCAGTTGCAGCTCTCGCAGTTTGGCGAAGGCTGCGAACATCTGACGGCCCACCGACGGCTGGTTGACGTCCAGGCCGGCGAACATCGCGGTGACCACCTGGCCGGCGCCGTAGCAGTCGTATTGGGCGCAGCCACCGAGCCCATGGCCGACGAGATCGTCGTGGATGGTGCAGTGGTGCGTTGCCGTCAGGTGCCGGCACTTTTCGCCCGCCGCTTTGTCGAAGGCAAAATGCGGTCCGCGATCGAATGCGAGTGCCACGCAGCACAAACCGATGCAGCGATCGCAATCGCCGCGCAGGGACGCGTCGGTCATCATAAGGATCCGTGGATGGCGGAGGGCAAAAACAAAAACGCCGTCCCTTGCGGAACGGCGTTTCGTATTTCGATTTCGTCAGAGATCAGATGTTTTTGGCAGACCTGGCAGCGACCTACTCTCCCAAGCCTTGAGACTTAGTACCATTGGCGCAAAGAGGTTTAACGGTCGAGTTCGGGATGGGATCGGGTTCTGGGCCTCTCGCAATAACCACCAGATCGGCGAAAAACATCTGAGTGAATTCTGGTTGTTCTAGACCATGAGTCTAGTTGTTCAAGTGTTCTGAGCCGATCATTCGTTCGGTGTCACTACGGACATCGATTAATGAGAACGATCAAGCCAATCGAGCTATTAGTACCGGTCAGCTTCACACATCGCTGCGCTTCCACATCCGGCCTATCAACGTGGTGGTCTTCCACGGCTCTCAAGGGAATGCTCGTTTTGAGGGAGGCTTCCTGCTTAGATGCTTTCAGCAGTTATCCCGTCCGAATATAGCTACCCTGCAATGCGGCTGGCGCCACAACAGGTCCACCAGAGATTCGTCCACCCCGGTCCTCTCGTACTAGGGGCAGCTCCTCTCAACATTCCAACACCCACGGCAGATAGGGACCAAACTGTCTCACGACGTTTTAAACCCAGCTCACGTACCACTTTAAATGGCGAACAGCCATACCCTTGGGACCTGCTCCAGCCCCAGGATGTGATGAGCCGACATCGAGGTGCCAAACACTGCCGTCGATATGGACTCTTGGGCAGTATCAGCCTGTTATCCCCAG
>JBIQKK010000062.1:4798-16797 GCA_044506585.1 Hyphomicrobiales bacterium | reverse complement strand
GCGGCAACACGCTCGCGGAAGCCATCGAGAACCGTACGTCTTCGCTCGCCAAACTCCTCAGCCAGGGCGGCATCACCCTGCTCGACCAGCTGCGCGACCGCGGCCACGAAGTGTCGACGGCGCTCGACGCCATCGGCAATCGCATCGCGACCGATATCTCGGCACGCACGCATGAAGCCGAGGGCCTGCTGGGCAACCTCAGCAAGCAGCTGGACGAGGCCATCTCGATCCAGGTCAACGCGATGGAGAGCAAGCTCCAGACCGCGATGATCGAACTGAGCGGCGCCCTCGACGATACGACCGAACGTGCCCGCGTGACCCTGATGGGCGCAGGCTCGCAGAACCTCACCCAGTTCGACGCGCGTCTCGACGAGATCGCGGTGGTCATCGACACTCGCCTGCAGGCTCTGGACGGCGTCGTGGGCGACAAGGGCGAAAAGCTCGTCGCCGCGCTCGAAAAGCACAATGCCTCCTTCGCGGCCCGCGCCAACGTGCTCGAAATGGCGCTGGACGAGAAGTCCGGCCACTTCAACGACATCGTTTCGCAGCGCACCCGCGAGATGATCGAAACCCTCGGCCAGCGCTCCAAGCAGGTGACCGAAGTCATCGGCAACCGCTCGCGCGAAATCTCCGACGCGCTCGAAGGTCACGCGCAGATTCTTGCGGACGCGCTCGACAGCCGCACGCAGAACCTGGGTGAGACCCTTGCGTCGCGCACCAGCGAACTCAGCAACACGCTCGTCGGCCGGGCCAGCGAGATCAACGAGCTGCTGGTCGGACGCACCACGCTCCTCGACAACACGCTGCAGACCCATGCGTCGCAGATCGGCGCCACGCTCGAGCAGCAGCACAATGCCCTGACCGAAACACTGGATCAGCGCACGCAGCTACTGGCCTCGGCCGTCGGCACGCGCTCGTCCGAACTCAGCGAAGCGCTCAACACCCGCACGCAGCAGCTCGCCGAAGTGCTCGGCACCCACACCGCCGCCATCGCCGGCGCGATCGGCGACCGCACGATGGAGCTGGCCCGCACGATCGACGCGCAGGGCACCTCGGCCCGCGACAAGATCGACGCGAGCCTCCGTTCGGTCACCGACATCATGGCCGACCGTGCGACCGCCGTCTCCGCGCTCATCGCGAGCAAGGTTGCCGAGGTCAACGACAATCTCGGCCGCGGCATCGACTCCGCGATCGTGCGCATTGCCGATGCCGAAAGCGGCGTGACCGCCCGCATCGATGGCGCTGCCTCGACGGTGGGCGACAGCGCCCGCAAGGCGGCCGATATCATCGAGACCGGCGTCAACTCCGCGCGCAAGGCGATCACCGACATGGTGGACCAGCGCCTGGGTACCCTGCCCGAGGCGATCACGGCGCGCGCCGACATCACCGCCGAGCGGCTGGCTTCGCTCAACACGGCGATCAACACTGCCCTCGTGCAGTCGATGGCCGACCTCGAATCCGGCGCCGACCGTATCGAGGAAACGATCTCCAAGCGCATCGTCGCGGCAACTGCGAGCATCACGCTCGACGTCGCCGAGACCGCCGACCGGATGGATACGCACGTCCGCCAGGCGATGGAGCAGATCAATACGGCCTCGCGTGCGATCGACGAGCTCATCTCGATCAAGGCGGTCGCGGCCGCCGACGCGATCGAGACCCGCGTCAGTGCGTTGAACGATACGGTCACCAGCCAGTCCGATGGCCTTGCCGCGCTGGTCAACGAGCGCTCGCAGCAGATCGAAAGCCTGCTGCGCTCGCATGGCAATGTCCTGCAGGAAGCCCTCGCAGCATCCGCTTCGCAGGCCGAGCAGATCATGGCGGTTACGTCGGGCCGCATCCTCAGCGATGCCAACGAGGCCCTCGCCCGCGTCAACCAGTCCAACCAGATCCTGCAGCAGGTGCTCGACACCGCAAACACCAGCCTCGCCCAGCTCGAAACCAGCGTTGCCGACCAGACCGCGGCGTATCAGGCCACGGTGCAGAACGCCGTCGGCTCGACCGAGCAGACGGGCGAACTCATCTCGAGCCAGGTCGCCGCACTGCAGCAGACCGTCCAGCGCCTCGTCGACGATGTCGGCTCGATGATGGGCCGCCTCAACGAAGAGGTTGCGGCGATCGACCAGTCGGCCGCCGCGCTCAACAGTGCCGGCAGCCAGTCGATCGACGCGCTCGAAGAACGCCGCGCGGCGATGGATGCACTCGCACAGAGCTTCACGGCCCGGGCAGACGAAATCGACAATCGCATGCGCACCTTTGCGCAGACGATCGCCGACTCGATCAACGCCGCCGAGCGGAGCCTGCTCGATACGCGCGCCCAGATGGAGAGCGTCCTTTCCACCTCGGGCGAGCAGGTCAACGAAGCGCTGACCGCGTCCGCCAACGAAGTGGCGCAGCGGCTTGCCGATCTGCGCACGGCCGCCGAAGCCGAGACCGAGAAGGCCTCGGACTCGCTGCGCCAGACGCAGGCGACGATGATCCTCGAGATGCAGCAGGCGCTCGAGGAAGCGACCCGCCGCTTCAACGAGACCGCAGCCGCGATGCGCGAGACGGCCAAGGAAGTCGGCTCCGAACTCGAAACCACGCGCTCGGAACTCGCGCGCGGCGTGATGGAGCTACCCGAAGAGACCCGCACCAGCGCCGCTGCAATGCGCCGTGTGGTGGCCGAGCAGATCGAAGCCTTGAGCGAACTCAACGCCATCGTCCGCGCGCAGTCGGCAACGCACGACCTCAGTGACCGCCGCCCGGCCCCGCCGCGTCCAGAGCCGATCCGCCCCGAGCCGGTTCGGGCCGCCGAACCGCCGCGTCCGGCGCCCGCGCCGATCGCTCCGGCTCCGCGTACCGTGACCGTTGCCGAAGCTCCGCGCGTTGCGGCCGCTCCGGTCGCGGAGGCACCCAAGCCCGCGCCCAAGTCCGACGAAAGCGGTGGCGGCTGGCTGCGCGACGTGCTGCGCAATGCGAATGCGCCGGCTCCTGCCCCCGCCGCTCCGCCGGCGCCCAACCTCACCTCGCTCACCGACGAGATCGCCCGCGCGATCGACCCGGCGGCGCTCGGCGAGGCCTGGCAGCAGTACCAGATGGGCGAGCAGAACGTGTTCTCGCGCCGCATCTATACGCTCACCGGCCAGTCGACCTTCGACCAGGTGAAGCGCCGGATCACCAGCGACGCCGAGTTCGCCAAGAATGCCGCGAGCTATATGAGCGAGTTCGAGCAGCTGCTGCAGCGCGCGGCGCAGGGTGCCGATCCCGTGGGCGAGACCCGGGCGATCCTGATTTCCGATCGCGGCAAGGTCTACACCATGCTCGCCCATGCGAGCGGCCGCCTCGGCTGACCGAGCTTCAACAAGAAGACCTCCAAAGCAAATGGCCCCGCTTCGGCGGGGCCTTCTTTTTGGGGTCTAGCGCGGCGTGGCGTCGACGTCCGGCGCGGCCTTCTTGCGGCGCAGCCGGAGGGCACGGGCGGGCTTGGGGGGCGGCTCGGGCTGAGCGTTCCACCGGATCAGCTCGAACTGGCCCTCATGGGTCTCGCAGGCCGCGGTGCAGCTTTCGACCCAATCCCCGGTGTTGATGTAGTGGATGCCGAGCCGATCGTGCATGTCGGCGAAGTGGATGTGGCCGCAGATCACGCCGTCGACGCCGGTGTCCCTCGCCTCGAGCGTCAGCGCTTCTTCGAAGCGGCCGATGACGCTCACGGCGTTCTTGACCTTGTGCTTGGCCCAGGCGCTGAGCGACCAGTACGGGCGCCTGAGGCGCCGGCGCACCCAGTTGATGAAGATGTTGACGCGGAGCGCCATGCGATAGGCCCAGTCCCCCACATGGGCGAGCCATTTGGCATGCGCGACGACGACGTCGAACTGGTCGCCATGCATCACGAGATAGGTGCGCCCCAGCGCGGAGGTGTGAACCGTGCGATCGACGAATTCGACCTCGCCGAAATAGGTGCCAAGATATTCGCGCAGGAACTCGTCGTGATTTCCGGGCAGGACGACCATGCGGGTGCCGCGCTCGGCCTTTCGCATCAGGAGCTCGACGAACTCGTTGTAGATGGGCGGCCAGTACCACGCCTTGGCGAGCCGCCAGCCATCGAGGATGTCGCCCACGAGGTAGATCGTGTCGGCTTCACAGTGCTTCAGGAAATCGACGAGCTGGACGATCCGGGTCGGACGCATGCCCAGGTGCACGTCGCTGATGAACAGCGCGCGGACGTGACGCACATCACCCTTTGTGTCGTTTCGAGGCATCTGGTCTCCGCGGCCGGGGCCGAAACATAGTCGACTTGGCCGCGCGACGGAACCTTCCGCTGAAACTACCCGCCGATCCGGGCCTTCAGGGCGACAATCCGCTGGTACGAAGCCTCGATCCGCTCCCGGAAGGCGGGGTCGGATTCGGCCTCGGCCACGAGGATGGCCCGGATCCGGGCGGCGAGGCCCGGCGACGGCTTGGCCGTATTGGAAAAAAGCAACACGTCGGTGCCGGCATTCACCGCCCGGACCACCGTGTCGTGGAGGTCGTAGAGCTTGCGGATGGCGCCCATTTCGAGGTCGTCGCTGACCACGACGCCGGTGAAGCCCAGTTCCCCGCGCAGCACACCCTCGATCCATTCGGGCGAAAGGCTGGCCGGCAGCCTGCTCCCCTCCCCGGCGTAGCCGCTGTGATAGAGGTGACCAACCATCACCATGTCCGCATACCCGTGCGTGAACATGATGCGATAGGGCTCGAGTTCGGTGTCCTTCCAGGTGCTGGAGATGTCCACGAAACCCTCGTGGCTGTCGGCCGTGCTCGATCCGTGGCCGGGGAAATGCTTGAGCGAGGTGATGAGCCCGGCCGAGTGGTGCGCCGCGATGAAGGCTTCGTCATAGGCCGCGACGGTCTGGGGCGATTTGCCGAAGGAGCGGCCGAACTTCGTGATGACCTGGTTGTTCGGATTGACGTCGAGGTCGGCGACGGGACCGAAATTCACGCTGAAGCCGAGATCGGCAACCTTGCGCGCCATGCCGGCGTAGAGGTTTTCCGCCTCTGCGGGCGTGAGCTTGTTGGCAACGCTGGTGGCATTGGGCAACTCTTCGAACCCGACGGCCCCGGTCAGCCGTTCGACGGCGCCGCCTTCCTGGTCGAGCGTGATGAAGGGCGGCAGGTCAGGCGACGCCGCGCGGAACGCCTCGTTCATGGCCTTCACGGCCTTGAGGCTCTTCACATTGGGCTTGAGATACATGACGCCGCCAAGCGTGCCCGCGGCGATCTCGTCGATCAGCGCCTTGACCGATTTGTCGCCGATATCGTCGCCCTGAAAGCCGACGATGATCATCTGGCCGGCCATCTGCTCCAGCGTCTGGGCGTTGGCGGGCGCGGCGAACGACAGCGCCAAGAGCGCCACGAGAGCTGAACGGAACAAGCAAATCACCTTCGGCAGAATCGTGCCGATGCTTGGCACGCTATTGCGGCGAAATCGTAAACGCCGCTAGGCGGAGGCGGTGAGGCGATCGCCGGCGCCGCGCCCGGCGAGGCTTTCGCGCATTTCGGCGGCGGTCCTGGGGCGGCCGAAATGATAGCCCTGCCCCACCTTGCAGCCCATCATCTTGAGCATCCACGCCTGATCGGCCGTTTCGATGCCTTCTGCGATAACGACCTTGTTCAGTGCTTCACTGAGCATCATGACCGCACGGATAATGACGCCCGCCTGCTGGTCGCCCGGCAGCTTCTTCACAAAGCTCTGGTCGATCTTGATCTTGTCGACGGGCAGCCGGCCCAGATAGCCGAGCGAGGAATAGCCCGTGCCGAAATCATCGAGCGCGATGCCAACGCCCATATCACGCAGCTTCTGCAGCGCCTCGATCGTGGCCCGCACATTGGAGACGAAGATGCCCTCGGTGATCTCCACGTCGAGGCGATGCGCGGGAAGGCCGGATCGCGCGAGCGCTTCCTGCACTTCGGCGACGACGTCAACGAGTTCGAACTGGATGGGCGAGATGTTCACCGACAATCGCAGCTCTCCCGGCCAGGTCGCGACCTCGCGGCACGCTTCGGCGAGGATCCAGCGGCCGAGCTCGACGATCTTGCCGGTTTCTTCCGCGATCGGGATGAAGCGCTCGGGCGACACGGCGCCCAGCTCGGGATGCATCCAGCGCATCAGGGCCTCGACGCCAATAATGGAATCATCTTCCAGCGAGGCCTGCGGCTGGAACATCAGCGAAATCTCGCCGCGCTCCATCGCCTGCTGCATTTCGGTTTCGAGCTCCTGGCGGGCGCGCAGGTTCTCGTCCATCTCGGGCGAGAAGGCCGCATAACCCTTGCCGGCCATCGTGCGCGCGACGTTGAGCGCCATGTCGGCGTGGCTGAGGAGCTGGTCGCAATCGAAGCCGGAGACGAGCGAGTGGCTGATGCCGATATCGGCACCGACGATGGCGCGGTGCGGTCCCAGCTGATAGGGGGCGACCAGCCGATCCTGCAAGATCTCGCAGTATTGCGCGGCCTCAGCCTCGCTCAGCCCCGGATGCGCCACCGCGAAGGCATGGCCGCCAAGGCGCGCGACATGCAGCGCGCCGGTGGCGCGCAGCCGGCTCACGGCTTGCTTGAGCAACATGTCGCCATGTGCGTGGCCGAGCGCGTCGTTCACGGGCTTGAAGCGGGCAAGGTCGATGGCAAAGACCGCAAGCCCCTCAAGGCGGCCCCGTTCGGATTCGAAGTGCTCGTTGATCGCGTTGCACAGGCCGGTGCGTGAGAGCGAGCCCGTCAGCGGATCGTGCGTTGCAAGGAACGACAGGCGCTCCTCGGCGCGGCGCCGCTCGGTGACGTCCCAGAAATTGAGGCAGGCAACGCGATGGCGGCTGCCGGCAACCTCACTGGCGGTCACCGTGTATTGCAGCACGAGGCGATCCTCCGTTTCGCCGCCGCTCCGCAGAACGCACAGCGACAACGGCGTCTCCTTTGCCGGCGCGCGTTCGCCAAAGGCCTGGTCCACGGCGCCCTGCATGTCGCGCGGCAGGATCTGGCGCGCCTGAAGGCCTTCGAGCGGCTTGCCGCTGTTGAGCAGGTTGTTGGCGATCTGGCTGGCGGCAACGATCGAACCGCGGGCGTCGATGACGAGCATGCCCGAATAGTTGTCGCTGACCACCTGCGCCAGGGCGGCACCGGACTCGGGGCCGCCACGCAGCACGCGCAGCCCGGCCGAAATCGCCGAGGTGAGTTGTTTCAAGCCCATCGACCGAACTGTGCGACCAAACCGTCCGGACTATGCGCCCGGCTTCGTTAGCAAGAGTTAACGGGGCCGGGCGAGAGGGCTGTGGCCTTTACCGGTTCTGGCGGTTCTCGACCAGGTCGGTCACGACCGCGGGATCGGCCAGGGTCGTCGTGTCGCCGAGCGAATCGTACTCGTTTTCGGCGATCTTGCGCAGGATGCGGCGCATGATCTTGCCCGAACGCGTCTTGGGCAGACCCGGCGCGAACTGGATCAGGTCGGGCGAAGCCAGCGGCCCGATCTCCTTGCGCACCCAGTTGCGCAGTTCGGTCTTGAGCGCGTCGTCGCCGGACTCGCCCGCCATCAGCGTGACATAGCAATAGATGCCCTGCCCCTTGATGTCGTGCGGGTAGCCCACCACCGCCGCCTCCGCGACCTTGGGATGCGCCACCAGCGCGCTTTCGACTTCGGCGGTGCCGATGCGGTGCCCCGAAACGTTGAGCACGTCGTCGACGCGGCCGGTAATCCAGTAGTAGCCGTCCTCGTCGCGGCGGCAGCCGTCGCCGGTGAAGTAGTAGCCCTTGTACTGGGTGAAGTAGGTCTGGACGAACCGCTCATGGTCGCCATAGACGGTGCGCATCTGGCCCGGCCAGGAATCCTTGATGGCAAGGACGCCTTCGGCCTTGGTCTGCTCCTGGACCTTGCCCTCGGGCGACAACACAATCGGCTGGACGCCGAAGAAGGGCAGCGTCGCCGAACCGGGCTTGGTCGGGATGGCTCCGGGGAACGGCGCGATCATGTGTCCGCCGGTTTCGGTCTGCCACCAGGCATCGACGATCGTGCAGCGGCTCTTGCCGACATGCTCGTAGTACCACAGCCACGCCTGCGGATTGATCGGCTCGCCGACCGACCCCAGTATGCGCAGCGACGGCATCTCGTACTTGTCGGGATACTCGTTGCCGGCGCCCATCAGGGCACGGATGGCGGTGGGCGCGGTGTGGAAGATGTTGACCTTGTGCTTTTCGACGACCTGCCAGAAGCGGTCGGGCGCGGGATAGCTCGGCACCCCCTCGAACATCAGCGTGGTCGCGCCGTTGGCGAGCGGCCCATAGACGATATAGCTGTGTCCCGTAACCCAGCCGACGTCCGCCGTGCACCAGAAGATGTCGCCGTCGCGATAGTCGAAGCTGAGCTGGTGCGTGATCGCGGAATAGACGATGTAGCCGCCCGTCGTGTGCAGCACCCCCTTGGGTTTGCCGGTCGAACCCGAAGTGTAGAGGATGAACAGCGGGTCTTCGGCATTCATCGGCTCGGCGGGGCAATCGGCCGAAACCTTCGCGGCTTCGTCGTGATACCAGACGTCGCGGCCGGCCTGCATCGGCACCTCGTTGCCGGTGACTTTGACGACGATGACGCGGGTGACGCCGGGCGCCTTGGCCAGCGCTTCGTCGACGTTCTTCTTGAGGGGGATCAGCTTGCCGCCGCGCCGGCCTTCATCGGCCGTCAGGACGATCCGGCTGTCGCAATCGTTCACGCGGCCGGCTATCGAATCCGGCGAGAAGCCGCCGAAAATCACCGAGTGCACCGCGCCGATGCGGGCGCAGGCGAGCATGGCCGCGGCGGTATCGACGACCATCGGCATGTAGATGGTGACGCGATCGCCCTTCGTGACGCCATTGGCTTTGAGCACGTTGGCGAAGCGGCAGACGCGCTCGTGGAGCTGCCGGTAAGTCACATGCTCGTCGGTGCCCGGGGTATCGCCCTCCCAGATGATGGCGACCTGGTCGCCGCGGGTCGCGAGGTGACGGTCGAGGCAGTTGGCCGCAATATTGAGGACGCCGTCCTCGTACCATTTGATCGAGACGTCCGGGTAGGCGAAGCTGGTGTTCTTGATCTTGGTCGGCGGTTTGATCCAGTCGATGCGCTTGGCCTGTTCGGCCCAGAAGCCGTCGGGATCGTTCACCGAGCGCGCATACATCTCGTCATACTGCGCCTTGGTCACATAGGTCCGCGCCTTTGTCTCCTCACTCGGCGGAAACACCTGATTCTCAGTCATTTAGTCCCTCCCGGTAGTTCTTTTTACGTTGTAGCCAGTGGACCCGGGAGCGGCAAGCAAACCGGGCGCGACAAACCCGCCAAGGGCAGGATTTGGCGTGGCGGGCCGGGTTTTTGGCAGCCGGTGGCGCGAGAGCCGGCCGGGCGGAGAAACCCATTAACCCCAACCCCGCTCTCCACTACGGCACGCGGAGCTGGAGGCGTATCTTCAGGGCTCCCACGGAGGTTCCAATGACCGACGCTGCGATCTCATCCACCCAGCCGGTGAGCGAGGCCAAGGCCACACCGCGGTTCGCGACGCGCGCCGCGACGGCCGAAGATCTCGAGCTCATCCATGCCGAGCTGATGAACGTCATCGACGAGAGCCCGCACTACAACGCCGAGTTCAAGGCGTGGGAGAAGGCACGGCTCACCAAATCCTATTTGCGCATGCTGCAGCGGCAGGACCCGTGGCACGTGATGGCGCTACTGAGCGAAGGCAAGGTCGGGGGCGCACTGATCTCGGGGCCCGAATTCGGCGCGATCTTCCGCTACTGGAGCTGGATCTTCCCGGCCTTCCGCCAAACGCGGCTCGGCATGCACGGCATGCGGGCCTTCGACGAGCATTTCGACAACGGCAAATTCCACAAGGCCTACACCTTCGTGCGGCCGGAGAACGAAGTCGCGCTCGCCCTCCTCCGCCGCTACGGCTATTCCGAAACCTGCGTGCTCAAGAACCACATCTTCGGGCAGGACTACTGCGTGATGGAAAAACCCTACACCAAGGTCACCGAAGGCTACGACCACGGCGTTGGGACCGGGCGGCTCGGGCGCATCGTGGGCAGGCTCAACGAGCTGCTGGGGCGCTGACGCCCCGCCCTACTCCGCCGGCTTGACCGCAAGCGGCGCCGTGGCCTTCAGCCGGGCGCGGATCGACACGTCGACACCGGCGATGCGCAAGGTGGTGAGCCACATGGCGCCGGACCACACCGTCATCGCGATCAACGCCGCGAGCGAAGCCCCCATCAGGCCGAGCGGCGGCACGAGCCACAGATTGGCGGCGACAAGCGCGGCCAGCGAGGCGCCGACCGCCGGCAATGCCGAGTACGGCCGGTTGTGGATCGAAAGGACGATCGAGGACGGCCCGAAGACCGAGCGCACGACCAGGCCGACGCAGAGGACTGCGAGCGGTATCACCCCCGCCTGGAATTCGGGGCCGAACAGCATGAAAGCGAGCGGCGAGCCGACCAGCACGGCGACGAGCAAGACCAGCGAGAGGCCCGAAGCCACGAGATTGGCCTCGCCGATCTTGCGATGGAAGCCTTCGCGGTCCTTGAGCGCTTCGCTCTCGAACATGTCGGGCATGGTGACGGCATAGACCGCTCCCACGCCGAAGGCGACCAACGAGAAGATGCGTGTACAGACGCCGAAGATCGCGAGCTGGTCATGCGGCATGTGGCCGGCAAGCAGCAGCAGGTCGATGTCGAAGAAGAAGTCGCCGGCGACGACGAGTGCCACCCACGGCACGGCAAAATACCACCAGCGGCGCACTTCGGGCCGCGCGACCGGTACGCCGGCCGGGATGTCCCGGGCAGTGACGAAGAGCAGTGTGAACTGCAGGAGCGCGACCGCGGCATAGCCGATCGAGAGCACCCACAGGATGACGTTGATCGGGTCCCCCGCCCCGGTCATCGCGAGCGCGAGGGCGAAGCCCGCAATGGCGAGGAGGGGACGGAACAGCGTTTCGGCAAAGAAGCCGGCAAAGGGCCGCTTGAGGCCGACGAGCATGGCACCCGAGACAAAAACCAGCGCCGTCGCAATGGCGAGGACGGCAGCCGGAGTCCAATGGTTGGCGACCGTACGTCCCGCTTCACCGAAGAGCGCCGTGATGGGCTGGCCAACGACGATGAGGAGGCAGCCCGTGACCGCGATGTGGAAGTACGCGCGCGCCATGAACCCGCGCAGCAGGCGGCCTTCGCCCTTGGCGCGATACTCGGCCGCAAAATAGGTGCCGGTCGCCTCAAAGCCCAGCGGCATGATGACGGCAATGACGTTCACCGTCGCCATCACGAGGATGTATTCGCCCAGCGCCTGGCTGCCCAGGAACCGTGCGATCGCGACCTGGACGAGAAAGGTCAAGGCTGCGCCGAAGAGGCGCGCCCCGAAGATGACAGTCGATTGTGAGAGCAGGCGTTGGCGCAAGCTCATTCCGCGTTGTCCGCGTCGCTGCGCTTCTGGTCGGGCTTGGCCTTGTCGGCACGGAGCCTGTCGATCTCACGCTTGAGCCAGTGCGCCCCGTCCCGTGCCAGGAAGGCGGCGTTTCCCGCAAGACGTGGCCACCAGTGCGACGCGTAGTTTGCAACGGGCGGTACGGGCTGGATCACGCCCTTGTCGCCGACCATGCCCTTCTTGAACTGATGCAGGCCATGGAAACCGTCGGTGCCGCCCAGGTCGTACCAATGGGCCGGCGTGTTGTCGCGCAGCCAGCGAATGATGTGCCAGTGCATGAAGTACCCGGCGCGCAACGGCAGCGCCCGGTCGTTGGTCGCGCCATAGAGATAGACTGCGCGGTCGCCGGCCTTGAAGATGATCGCCCCGGCGATGACTTCGTTGTCGTGCCGCACGAAAAACAGCTCCGGTCGTAGAACGTCGTTCGTCATCTTCATGAGCGCCGGCACGGTATCGTAGGCCGAGTGGTCGGAGAAGCGCTTGCGATCGAGCATCTTTTCGTAAAGCGCGGCGAATTCGGGCAGGCGCGACGCGGGCGCGTGCTCGAAGCTCAAGCCTTCCTTCT
>JBIQKK010000062.1:2198-4698 GCA_044506585.1 Hyphomicrobiales bacterium | reverse complement strand
GCGAATTCGGGCAGGCGCGACGCGGGCGCGTGCTCGAAGCTCAAGCCTTCCTTCTCGGACTTCTTGAGGTGGTAGCGCCATTTCTGCTCGAAGCTCGCCCGCTGCTCTTCGTCGCTCAACCGCAGGTTGACGATATAGCGGTTCGGGAAGCTGAGCTCGGACCCGGCGGCAAACCCGCGGTGGACAAGATGATCGTACTGCGCATTGAACGGCGACAGGGACGCGCGCGGCAACACGCTCAGCATCAACTTGCGCCTGTGGGCGTAGTCGGCAACGAGCGCATCGACCATGCCGGTATAGAGGTCGAGCCGGTCGGGATGGTCGGTACGAGCCAGCATCGGGCCCCACTTCGCGACCGCGAGCGCGCTGAGCCTGAGCGGCAGCGGCTGGATCATCATCAGGCTGCCGCCGACGACTTCGCCGCCGCGCCAGAACAGGACCGGCTCGTGCTCGACGGCCGGCCAACGCGTTTTGGCAAAGGTATACAGTTGCTCCTGGCAGACCTCGTCGAACTGCGCGATCGTACGATCCCACAATTCCGGCGAGACGATTTCAGTGGTAACGACCGACCGAGGGGCCACCGACCGAGGGGCCATGCGGACGAGCGGTTGATCGAGGGCAATCGACACGCGCGAAAACTCCATGCTTCGCGCGGCAAGATATGCCCCCCGAGCGGCAAAATCCCTTCAGAAACAAAGTAAATGCCGACTAACCCGCAGACAGGGTTAAAGGATCAATGCACCGCTGCGACCGGTACGGCGCCCTTGAGGAGCGGGATCGCCGGTAGCGTATGGCCGACCAGCTGGTCGGCTCCCTCGTAGATCATACGGATCGCCACAAAAAGGATGATCGCAAGACCCAGCCAGGCGATCCAACGGTACTTGTGCAGCAATTTCGCGATGAATGTCGCCGCGACGCCCATCAGGACGACCGAAAGTCCCAGCCCGATAATCAGCGCCTCGAAATGGTGCTGCGCCGCACCCGCGACCGCCAGCACGTTGTCGAGGGACATCGAGACGTCGGCAATGACAATCTGGGTGATCGCCTGGCGCAAGGTCTTGCGCGGCTTGCCCGCGATGGTCCCGTCGGCATTGAGGTCGGCACCGGCTATCGCCTCGGCCTCGTCGTCCTGCGGCGTCGTCAACTCGCGGTACATCTTCCAGCAGACGTAGAGCAGCAGGACGCCGCCCGCGATCAGCAATCCCCCGCCCAGCGCCAGCAACTGCGTCGTGATCAGCGCAAAGCAGATGCGCAGCACGGTAGCCGCCAGAATGCCGATCAGGATGGCCTTGCGCCGGAGGTCGGAAGGCAGTCCCGCGGCCGCCAGTCCGATCACCACCGCGTTATCGCCGGCGAGGACAAGATCGATCAGGACAACCGATACCAGGGCAGTCAGGCCGGAGGCGGTGAACAGTTCCAAGTTGATGCCTTGGTATTGAAGGAGTCGTGTCGCTATTTATGCGCTGAGGAGTTGTCTTACACCCCCCAAAAGGTCGCACATTCCGGAATTTGTGCTTGAGTTTCGCTCAGCGGTGCTGGGCGCGGAGGACAAAGCCGATGACCTCGGCCACCGCCTCATAGAGTTCCCGCGGGATGGTGTCGTCGACGGGAACGCCGCTCAGAGCCTCGGCCAGCATGGGATTGGCCTCGATCATGATCCCGTTCTCGCGCGCGATTTCCATGATCTTTTCGGCGATCAGGCCCTTGCCGCTGGCCACCACCTTGGGCGCGTCGTGCGTCCCCCTCTCGTATTCGAGGGCGACCGCGATCGCAGGCTTTTTCGGTTCGTCGGTCATCTGAGGCTATCCAGATAGCGCCCCGAGGGCGGCGGTTCGGGTGCGGGTGGGCTGGATCGCACGCGAATGGCACCTGCCTCGAGGCCCAGACCCGCGAGTGCCGGGGCGAGCTCAGGCAGGGCTGCCTCCAGGCGCCGGGCCGTTTCGGGCTCGGCAGCCCACAGGGCCACCGAGACGCTGCGGCCGATCAATCCCACTTCGGCCCCGACCTCGCCGGTGCCCGAAAAGTTCATGGCAAAGCGCATGGTCCACCCGCGCTTGCCGTCGGCCTTGCGGCGAGCGGCGTCGCGCGTGACCTGGAACTGGGCCATGACCAGCTCACTGCCGATGAGGAACGGTATCTCGGTCCGGAGTTCGGGCGTGGCCGGACGCGCCGGATCCGCATCGGGCAGCGAAGCCAACTGCATCAGCTTGACGCGCGACAGGGCAGCGTCGGCCTGGTGATGAAGGATCCGGCCCACGTCCCGAACCCCGTCGGGCAAAGCCGGCAGCTCGGCTTTCTGGGCCCGCGGCGGCATGCCGCGAAGCGGGGGCGGAACCTGCCGGGCGGCATCGACCGGGGCTGGGTTACCGCCCAGCCAGGTGGCGAGGCTCGATTTGAGCGCGGTGAGCGCCGACTTCATGTCGGCCGCCGGTGCCGGCGCCTTCGCCAGCGAAGCCTCGAGGAAGACGCCGGATTTCTCGATCGCGGTCTTCAATGCACC
>JBIQKK010000062.1:0-2098 GCA_044506585.1 Hyphomicrobiales bacterium | reverse complement strand
ATGGAAACGGTCGTTGGCGCCTGCGCGGGTGAAGTCACCGGCGGCCGGGCGTCAGACACGGCGGGGGCCAGCGAGAAGCTTGCAGTGGTTGTGCCGGAAACTTGCGCAACCACTTGCGGGGACTCGGCAATCGGCAATGGTCCTGTCGCCGCTGGCGCCGCGCGGGCCGGCGCCGGCGCAGGCTGGGGATGCACAGACACCGGTGCCTGACTGGGTGCAAGCGCCGGCTTGGTGCTGACCGGCACCCTGGCCCCCGCGGGGGCCACGCTTGGCAATGCTGGCGCAGCCGTTTGCGGACTCGTTGCAGCGGGAGGCGCGGACGGACCGGAAGTCACGGACAAAGTCGATGCAGGCCCCGCCGTCTGCGTCACCGCCGGAGTCGGGACCGGCAACGGGCTCGCAGGCCCGGGCACCATTGGAGCCGGAGCCACAACCACTTGCCGTAGACTAGGAGGTAGCGGCAGCGGTGCGGGAACCGGCGCGGCGGAGACCGGCACCTGCGGCGTGCCCATCATCGCGAGCTGCGGCGTCGCCCCTGCCCGCACCACCTGCAGTTGCAATGTCGTTCCGGCGGGAAGCTGCTGGGGCAGTTGCGCGGTGATGACGAGGTCGCCAACCCTGAGCGCGGTCATGCCCTCGGCGGTCTTGCCGAGGACCGTCGCCTCCAGCACCTGCCCCGGTCTGAACACAGGCGGCTCGGCCGCGGTGCGCGCCGCAGCGTTCTGGGCCAGCAATTGAAGGGGCGCGACCATGCGCTCCATCTGAGCGGATTCGGGTTAACGCGCGTTAACTGGCGACTGGCGGTGTGACGAGAGGTTGCGCGGGTTTGTTCTCGGACACATCGCCCGAGCGCGAGTGGCCCACAACCAATGCGCGGGGTCGGTCCTGAGCTCAGCCTTGAACGCGTTGATCCATGCAAGATCGAGACCGCGTCCTTGGAGGCGAAGCGGCGCGGCGGGTGGAGTCACCCGGCGGCGCGTCTTCAGATCATTGGATGAGGGGACTTGGTGGGTGCGCACGGACTCGAACCGTGGACCCGCTGATTAAGAGTCAGCTGCTCTACCATCTGAGCTACGCACCCGATCCGGGCGGCTGACTAGCAGCTTGATCCGCCCCTGTCCAGCACGGACGGCACCGGGCCTCCCGCCATGCGTCGGCGGAGTTTTGCATCCCCTGCGAGGTTTTTGCTAGGCACACATTGAGACCATCGAGGAGACACCCATGCCGTTTTCCGACTTCTTTTCCGTTTCCGGCGAATGGATCGCGGCAAATCTCTATCGGGGCATTACCGCCCTGGTGGTTCTCGCCGCGGGGTGGGCGGCCGCCAATCTGCTCTCGCGGTGGGCCGCGGCGTGGCTGCATCGCGTGCCGGGCTTCGACAATACCATCGCCCCTTTGCTGATCCAGGTGATCCGATACGGCATCATTGCTGTCACCCTCACGATCGTTCTCAGCCAGTTCGGCGTGCAGACCGCCTCGATCCTCGCCGTGCTCGGCGCCGCCGGCCTCGCGGTGGCTCTGGCGCTGCAGGGGACGCTGTCCAATATCGCGGCCGGAATCATGTTGCTGTGGCTGCGGCCCTTTCATGTGGGAGAGTATATCGACGGCGAAGGCATCGCGGGAACGGTGGTCCTGGTCAGCCTGTTCAACACGCAGTTGCGAACCTATGACGGCATTTCGGTTTACGTGCCGAACTCGCGTTTGTGGAACGCCAAGATCACCAACTTCACGCGCGAGCCCACGCGCATGATCGAAACCAGGGTTGGCATCTCCTATGCCGCCAAGATCGATGCGGCACGGACGGTGATGCTCGAGGCGGCGCAAGACCCGCGCGTCCTCGCCAACCCACCGCCGCGCGTTTACGCGACCGATCTGGGTGAGCGCAGCGTGCAGATGCTGATGCGCTGCTGGGTCAAATCCGCCGACTGGTGGGAAACCAAGCATGCCCTCACCGAGCGGGTGAAGACCATGCTCGATGCCGCGCACATCGAGATCCCGAACAACAGTATCGACAGCCTCCTGCGGCGGAGCTCCGACGAAGCCTAGGCTAATCGAACTGCGCCCGGCGCGCTGCGATGCCCGCCGACAATGTATGGAT
>JBIQKK010000160.1:0-2523 GCA_044506585.1 Hyphomicrobiales bacterium | reverse complement strand
CCGCTTCGACGCGTTCGCGCATCGCCTGGGCGTCGCGCGCGGAGAGGTCCGGGTACGCCGGGTCGCTGCCGACATCGGGGACGTGCCGCCAAGAGCGGGCACAGCGCGGATAGGTCGCCTCGGCGAACACCACGGCGACACCCTTCACGTCGTCGAGGCGGAACGCATCCGCAGGCCCCTCGGTCGCCGCAATCTCGATACCGGAGGTGATCGAAATTTCCGCCATGTCGATCCCAGCGATCACCGCCGACAGCTCCGCGTCGGTGATGTGTACGGTCGGCCAGGCTTCGAGCGAGGAGCCGATGACCTTTTCCCGCCGCTGCACTTCCAGCGCGCCGGTGACCACACGGCGAATATCGCGAATCTTCTCCCACTTCGCGGCCAGCGCCTTGTCCGCCCAGTCCGCAGGCACCTGCGGGAATTCGCGTAGATGCACGGAGGACGCCGTGCCCGAATTCCGTTCCAGCCAGCACTCTTCCATGGTGAAGACCAGGATCGGCGCAAGCCAGGCGGTGAGGCAGTCGAACACGCGGTCGAGCACGGTCAGGCAGGCGCGGCGCTTCACCGAGCTGATCGGGTCGCAATAGAGCGCATCCTTGCGGATGTCGAAGTAGAAAGCGCTCAGCTCCACATTCATGAAGTTTGAGAGCGCGGCGACGATACGCTTATAGTCGTAGCTCTCATAGGCTTCGCGCACGAGGCCATCGAGCTCGTGCAGGCGGTTGAGGATCAGCCGCTCGAGCTCGGGCATGTCGGCGGGCGCCACCGCCTCGTCGGGTTTGTAGTGCGCGAGATTGCCGAGCAGCCAGCGCATGGTGTTGCGCAGCTTGCGGTAGGAATCGACCGTGGTGTTGATGATCTCCTTGCCAATGCGGAGATCGTCCGCATAGTCGGAGGCGGCCACCCAGAGGCGCAGAATGTCGGCGCCGAACTGCTTGATGATATCCTGCGGCGCGACGGTGTTGCCGAGCGATTTCGACATCTTGCGCCCTTCGCCGTCGAGCGTGAAGCCGTGGGTCAGCACCGATTTGTAGGGCGCGTGACCATTGGTGGCGCAGCTTTCGAGCAGCGAGGAATGGAACCAGCCGCGATGCTGGTCGGAGCCCTCGAGGTACATGCCGGCGGGGAATTCGAGGTCCGGCCATTTGTTCGGATTGCGCAGCACCCAGCTGTGGGTGGTGCCGCTCTCGAACCACACATCGAGGATGTCGTCGATCTTGGTCCAGTTCTGCGGGTCCGTCACGGCGTCGCCGAGGAAACGCTCCTTGGCGCCCGGCTTGAACCAGGCGTCGGCGCCTTCTTCCTCGAAGGCCTGCCCGATCCGCTGGTTGACCACCTCGTTCCGGAGGATTTCTCCGGTTTTCTCATTGAAGAACACGGCGATGGGGACGCCCCAGGCGCGCTGCCGGCTCAGGACCCAGTCCGGACGGTCGGCAATCATCGCGCGGATACGGTTCTGGCCCTGCGGCGGATAGAACTTGGTTTCATCGATCGCCGTGAGCGAGCGGGTGCGCAGCGTATCGCCGGCTTTACCCCCGATGTCGCGGTCCATATAGACGAACCATTGCGGGGTGTTGCGGAAGATCACCGGCTTCTTCGACCGCCACGAATGCGGGTATTGGTGCTTGAGCCGGCCGCGCGCCATCATGGCGCCACGCTCGGCCAGCGCCGTGACCACGCGGTTGTTGGCGTCGCCCTTCTTGCCCGCATCGTCGATGACGCGCGCGCCCTCGAAGCCTGGGGCGTCCTTGGTGTAGAACCCGGCGTCGTCGACGGCATAAGGAATGGTGGTATCGATCCCCATGTCCTGCAGCTTGCGGGTCGACTCCATCCAGATGCCGAAGTCGTCGAGACCGTGGCTGGGCGCGGTGTGGACGAAGCCCGTGCCGGCATCGTCGGTGACGTGTTCGCCATCCAGCAGGGGCACTTCGAAGGTGTAACTCCCCGCAAGCCCGTTGAGCGGATGCTTGCAGGAAACGACCTTCGTCATATCCACGTCGGCGAGGCGGACGAAGGTTTCCACCTTGGCCTTTGCGAAGGTATCGGCAGCGAGTTTGTCGGCGAGGACGTACTTCTCACCCTTCGCGGCCCAGTTGCCTCCGGGCGCGGCGGTGACCTCATAGAGGCCGTAGGCAATCTTGTTGGAATAGGAGATCGCGCGGTTGGCGGGGATCGTCCACGGCGTCGTGGTCCAGATGACAACGAACGCGTCGAGCGCTTCGAATGAGCCCGAGCCGAAGGCGCCATTGCCCGAATGGATCGGAAACTTGACCCAGATCGCATCGGACTCGTAGTCCTGATACTCGATCTCGGCTTCGGCCAATGCAGTGCGCTCGACCACCGACCACATCACGGGCTTGGAGCCGCGATAGAGTTGCCCCGACATCGCGAGCTTGTGCAGCTCGCGTGCGATCTGCGCTTCGGCGTCGAAGCTCATCGTGAGATATGGATTAGCCCAATCCCCCACGACGCCCAGCCGCTTGAACTCCTCGCGCTGGGTGTCGACCCAATGCTGCGCGAAGC
>JBIQKK010000061.1:7641-17035 GCA_044506585.1 Hyphomicrobiales bacterium | reverse complement strand
AGGCCGAGCAGCAGCGCCGCGTCAACGAGGTGGCCCAGCTCCTCCAGATCGACCAGTTGCTGTCGCGCCGGCCTTCGGCCCTGTCGGGCGGTCAGCGGCAGCGCGTCGCGATGGGCCGCGCCCTGGTGCGCGAGCCGACGCTTTTCCTGTTCGACGAGCCCCTCAGCAATCTCGACGCGAAGCTGCGGGTCGAGCTGCGCGGCGAGATCAAGCGCCTGCACGAGCGGCTGGGCGCCTCGATCGTTTATGTGACACACGACCAGATCGAAGCGATGACGCTCGGCACAAGGGTGGTGGTCCTCAATGCGGGGGTGATCCAGCAGATCGGCGCCCCGCACGAAATCTACGACCGGCCGGCCAACCTCTTCGTCGCCGATTTCATGGGCTCCCCGCCCATGAACCTCCTGTCCGGTGCCCTCGAGATCGGCAACGGCACCGCGACGCTCACCTTCAATGGCGGTCAGCGCCTCGTGATCCCCGATCCTCCGGCGGCGCTCTCCGCCTACACAGGCAAAGATGTGACCCTGGGCATTCGCCCTGAGGCCCTGCGGATGGGGAGTGCCCTCTCCGGCCCGGTCCAGTTGATCGAAAACTCCGGCTCCGACACGTTCGCCACCCTGCGCGTCGGCGATCGCAACATCGTGGCCCGCTTCCCGGGCCGCGTGCCGATCGACCACCACGTCGATTTGGGCGTCGACCTCGACCTCAACCAGGCCTCATATTTCGACACGGCCACCGGGCTGCGGATCGACTAACGGGCTCCGCTACACCACCGCGCTGATCAACGGCTCGCCGGCGAAATGCGCGTCGAGATTGGCCACCACCAGCGCACCCATCTTGTCGCGCGTCTGATGGGTGGCGCTGCCCTGGTGCGGTGACAGCACGACATTGTCGAGCGTGAGCAGTTCTGTCGGCACCTGCGGTTCCTTCTCGAAGACGTCGAGGGCGGCACCACCCAGCGTTCCAGCCTTCAGCATTTCAACCATCGCCGGCTCGTCGATGAGCGTGCCGCGCGCCATGTTGACGAGGTAGCCCCGCGGCCCCAGCGCCTCGAGCACGGCGCGGCTCACGATCCGCTCGGTGCCCTTGCCGCCCGGCGCAATGATCACGAGCCAGTCGCTGTCGCGCGCCATGTCCTCGAGCTTGTCATAATAGACGAAGGGCTGGTCCTCCTGACGATGCCGGCCGTGATAGACGACGCGCATCCTCATGGCCTGCGCGCGCACGGCGATCTCCTTGCCGATCCGGCCAAGCCCCAGGATGCCGACAGTCTTGCCGTTGAGCTCGCTGAGCAGCGGGAAAGCGCCGCCCGGCCATTTGCCCTGGCGCACATACTGGTCGGCCTGCGGGATGCGCCGTGCCAGTGCGATCATCAGGCCGATCGTCAGCTCAGCCACCGCGTCGTTGAGCACATCGGGCGTATTGGTCACCCGGATGTTCCGCTGCTTGGCGGCCGCGGTGTCGATGCTGTCATAGCCGACGCCGAAATTGGCGATGATCTCGAGCCGGGGCAGCTTGTCCATCAGCTCCGGCTTCACATTGCCGCCTGCGATCCCCCTCACCCGGTCGCGCAGATCGGCAAGAAGCGCGTCGGGATCGGCCGCCTCATGCAGCTTGTGCACCGTGTAGCGCTTCGCCAATGCCTCCTCGCAGGAGGCGAGCAGTTTGTGGGTTTGAAGAATGTCGACCATAAGAGATGCCGTTTCCGCCGGGGTTTGCCATCCGTCTTAGTCGCCGCCCGCCATGCTGTCGACGGCGACCTTCGGCTCAATGCCGGGAGCCGCTTGCCGAAATGCCCGCAAACGTGCAGCAATGCCCGTGCAGTGGGTTAGCCGCATCAGATTGCGCTGGAGTATGCCGGGACCGTCCCCTTTCGACGAAATGACCAATGCGGATGGCTCCATCCGCGAACCCTACCTGATCCTCGATCAATGGCTCAAAGAGCAGCATCCAGATGCGCTCGCGCTGATGGCGGCGGACGCAGAAGCCATCTTCCGGCGGCTGGGAATCACCTTCGCCGTCTACGGCTCCAATGAGGGCACCGAAAAGCTCATCCCGTTCGACATCATTCCGCGGATCATCTCGGCCGCCGAATGGCGCCGGCTCAGCCGGGGTATCGAACAGCGTGTGCGGGCGCTCAATGCGTTCCTCCACGATATCTACCATCGCCAGGAGATCCTGAGGGCGGGGCGCGTTCCGGCGAAGCTCATCCTCAACAATTCGGCATTCTGCCCTGAAATGATGGGGCTCGACCCGGCACGCGGCATCTACTCGCACATCATCGGGGTCGACCTCGTCCGCGTGTCGCCCAGCGAATGGTACGTGCTCGAGGACAATCTGCGCACGCCCTCGGGCGTGAGCTACATGCTCGAGGACCGCGAGGCCATGCTGCAGCTGGCGCCGGATCTCTTCCAGCGCACCAAGGTCGCGCCGGTCGAGACCTATCCCGAGAATTTGCGTCGTACGCTCGAATCCGTCGCGCCGGCCAACGCGGCCGGCACGCCCACGCTCGCCGTGCTCACGCCCGGCATCTACAATTCCGCCTATTTCGAGCACTCGTTCCTCGCCGACCAGATGGGCGCCGAACTCTGCGAGGGTCAGGACCTGTTCGTCGAGGACGGCCACGTCTTCATGCGGACGACGACCGGCCCGCGCCGCGTCGACGTCATCTATCGCCGCATCGACGACGACTTCCTCGATCCGCTGGCCTTCCGGCCGGATTCCATGCTCGGTGTGCCGGGCCTCTTC
This sequence comes from Hyphomicrobiales bacterium, assembly GCA_044506585.1. Taxonomy (GTDB): domain Bacteria; phylum Pseudomonadota; class Alphaproteobacteria; order Rhizobiales; family Devosiaceae; genus Devosia_A. The sequence goes on along the minus strand of JBIQKK010000061.1, from coordinate 14,287 downwards.
GATGCCTATCGTGCCGGCAACGTCACGCTCGTCAACGCCCCGGGCACGGGCATTGCGGACGACAAGGCGGTCTACACCTATGTGCCCGAGATCATCGAATTCTATCTCGGCGAAAAGGCGCTGCTCAACAACGTCCCTACCTACAATTGCACCAACGCGGACGAGCGCGCTTACGTGCTCGAGAACATCCACGAGCTGGTGGTCAAGGAAGTGCACGGCTCGGGCGGCTACGGCATGCTTGTCGGCCCCACCTCGACCGCCGAGCAGCACGAGCTCTTCCGCCAGAAGATTCTGGCGCGGCCCGACAACTATATCGTGCAGCCTACGCTCGCACTGAGCACGTGCCCGACCTACGTCGAATCCGGCATCGCGCCGCGCCATGTCGACCTTCGCCCCTACGTCCTCGTCGGCGACCAGATCCGCATCACCCCCGGCGGCCTGACACGCGTCGCCCTCAAGGAGGGCTCGCTGGTCGTCAACTCCAGCCAGGGCGGCGGCACCAAGGACACCTGGGTGCTGGAGGAATGACGATGCATCAGCGCAAGCGGCCTCACCCTCATACGCCGGAGCATCGTCATGCTCGGTAGAACGGCACAGAATCTCTTCTGGCTCTCGCGCTATGTCGAGCGCGCGGAAAACATGGCGCGGCTGCTCGAGGTCGGTTACCGCATGAGCCTCACCTCGCGCCGCGAAGGCGGGGCCAGCGAGCACCTGCTCTCGATGCTGCAGGCTGCCGAGGTCGACGAGGATTTCGCCCGCAAGCACAAGCAGGCCGATGTTGCGAGCGTCAGCCAGTTCATGTTGTTCGACGAAACCAACCCATCGTCCGTCCGCTCATGCCTCCTCGCCGCGCGCACCAATGCGCGGTCCGTGCGCACCGCGCTCACCACCGACATGTGGGAGTCGCTCAATGGCGCCTGGCTCGAATTCGCCGCCGCCGATCCGCGCGAAGTGACCGGCAGCCGCCTGCTGGAATTGCTGCGCTGGGTGCGCACGGTGTCCTATCGCTATCGCGGCGCCCTGCTCTCGACCTTCCTCCGCGACGACGGCTACGCCTTTGCGCAGATCGGCAATTTCGTCGAGCGCGCCGACAATACCGCGCGCATCCTCGACATGAAGTACTACGTGCTGCTGCCGCGCACCGATCTCATCGGCGGCGACGTCGACATCCAGCAGTGGACACTGATCCTGCGCGCGGCCTCCGCCCATCGCAGCTACCGGCACGTCTATCACGATCGGTTCAAGGCCTGGAACATTGCCGATTACCTGATCCTTCGCCCGGAGATGCCGCGCTCGCTGATCTTCTGCGTGGGCTGGATCAACCGCACCCTCGACATGCTCGAGGAAATCTACGGCACCAGGGGCGCCGGCCACGCGGCGGCGGCGGATGTCACCGCCATGCTCGAGGGCAATTCGATGGACCGCATCTTCGCCTACGGCCTCCACGAATTCCTCACCGAGTTCATCGCGCGCAACAACAAGATCACCGAGGCCATCGCCGAAAGCTACAACTTCTACTGATGAAGCTCACCGTCACCCACACGCTGACCCTGCCGCTGGCGTCGCCGCCACGTCTCGTCGCGCATCTGTTGCTGACGCCGCTCGGCACCCCGCAGCAAAAGGTAGAGCGCTGGTCTATCGAGGTGGCGGGCACGGACCACGCCACGCCCTTACGCGACGGCTACGGCAACAAGGCGCATCTCGTCAGCCGCACGAGGCCTGGCGACAGTCTTGTCGTGACCGTTACCGGCGTGATCGAAACGTCGGACAAGGCCGGGGTCGTCGGTCGGCTCGATTTCGATCCGCCGCCCGCGATGTTCCTGCGCCGGACCGAGTCCACCAGACCCGACCCCGATCTCGCGGCGGACCTCCCGGGCGATGGCGGACGGCTGGCCGCGCTGCACGCGCTGCTGAGCCGCGTCCATGAGCGCTCAGCCTCAGCTCAATCGCAGGCGGCCGGGACACAGGAGCAGGCACTCGGCGCCCCCGCTCCCGCCGACCTCGCGCACGCGTTTATCGGCGCCGCCCGCGCGCTCGACATCCCTGCCCGCTTCGTGACGGGCTATCACGTCGATGGAAACACCGCCGCAATGCATGCTTGGGCTGAGGCCTGGGACGAAGGCCTGGGCTGGGTGGGGTTCGACCCTTCGCTCAATCTGTGCCCCGCCGATACGCACATCCGTCTCGCCTCCGGACTGGACGCCGCGACCGCCACGCCCATTCGGACGGTGCCGGCCGCCACCGAAGCGCCCGCGATTGCGCTGGAGATCGTCGCCGGATAGCGGGTTCATACCCTCGCGATGATATCGTTACCTACGCCGTCCTTCCCGGTTCCCGGTCATCTGGCGTTCAGGCCGTGCCCGATATTGCGCCGCCCAGTGATGAATTTTCGCCACGACATCGGCTTCGGCGTGCGTCTAACCCTCAGTGGGGCTTGTGGCACCCGCGCCCGATGTTAAGAAGTCCGCAAGGTTTGGGGGAGGGTAACAGTGAAGAGTTTCTCGTCGTCGAGTTTCGCCAATGAACAGGCGGAAATTCTCGATCTGGCATTGGCCGCGGTAAAGAACAACCCGCGCGCTCTGTTCACCGATTTCCAGTGGTTTCTTTATGAAGCCCGCGACACGGTCTTTTTCACGGCCTTCTCGAAACTGAGTTTCGACAAGGACTCCGTGGGCAACCTCGTCGCTTCGATGGTGTCGCTCGCGCCGCAGCTGACGCACGGCTTCTGGGGTGCCAAGCCCGGCCAGCCCTTCGCCAAGCATATTCTCGATGCCATCACCCATGTCGAAACCGTCGATGAGTTCGACGGCTATCCCGACAAGTGGCTGAGCAAATCCGAGGACATCTTCGCACACAAGGATCTGCCGCTCTTCCGCGTGATGGTCGCGGTGCGCCGCGACGGCCCCGATGCCGAGGGCCGCGCATCGATCATCCAGGTTCGCGCCAGCCACGCCTTGCTGGAAGGTTCCGACTCCGCCCTGCTCACCCGCTCGCAGTCGGCGGCGCACGGTGTCATGTCGGACAAAGAGAACAAGATTCCGTTCTTCTCCCGCTTCGTCTCGTCGCTCCGCGGCCTGTCCCTGACGCTGAGCTATGTGCTGCTCGGCAACCTGCTTGCCACCAAGGAGAAGCCCTGGGGCTTCAAGACGCTCGCCATCAAGCGCCACCGCCTCCGCCTTCTCGCCAACCGACTCGGCGTGCGGCAGCGCTCGCTCTATTTTGCGCTCGTCACGCACGGTCTTAACGGCGAGGGGCCCGAGAAATACTTCTCCGAAAAGGTCGTGGGCGCGGCCTACACCATGCTCGACGGCAACCGGAACGCGTCGGATGACGATTTCTTCCGCGTCCGCGCCCTGCAGGCCAAGTTCCCCTGGTCCGAGAACTTCGTCGAATATGTGCGCAAGATCGACGACACAGTCGACCAGATCGAAAAGAAGGACATCACCAAGTTCCAGGTGATGGCGATGACCATGTTCAAGACCCTCAGGTCGTTGAACCGGGTCTTCCCCTTCCTGCCCGGCAAGCGCTTCTGGCGCTTCAACAACATGATCCACGTCGTGCTGACCCTGGTGCCGCCGCATCGCACCAACGGGCCGATGACGCAGGGCATGATCGAGCCGATCTACTGCGGCGCCTGGCATCCGGCCGCCAATATCTGCACCTTCTGCCCCGGCCGCGACTACGTGACGTTCAACTTCACCATGGAAGAGCGCCACATCGCCAATGTCGACAAGATTTCGGCGCTGCTGGACCGTGTCGAGGCGATGGACATCCCCCATCGCGACAAGGTCATCGTCGAAGCCGACTGATCCGCCTCACGTCTTGCCGGTTTCTCTCTCCGCCGCTACTAGAGCCGGAGAGAGAACCGGGAGACTTCTCATGACTTCGAATTTCGCGCGCTACCCCAGCCTCGACGGCACCCCCGTGGTGATTTCGGGTGGCGCCTCGGGCATCGGCGAGACCCTCGTGCGCGAGTTCGCTGCCCAGGGCAGCAAGGTCGGCTTCGTCGACATCCAGGCCGAGCGCGGCAAGAGCCTGCAGGAGGAGCTGATCGCGGACGGCCTCACCGCCATGTTCACCGCCTGCGATATCACCGATGTCGCCGCCTACCAGAAGGCCATTGCCGGCTTCGAGGAGGCCCATGGCCCTGCCCTCGCTCTCGTCAACAACGCGGCCAACGATGTCCGCCAGCCCTGGAACGAGGTCACGGCCGAATCCTGGGACAAGTCCATCGCGGTCAATCTGCGTCACCAGTATTTCGCGGCACAGGCCGTTGCCCCCGGCATGATCAAGGCCGGCAAAGGTTCGATCATCAATTTCGGCTCGATCAGCTGGATGATCAATCTGGGCAACCTAGCCGCCTATACCGCCAGCAAGGCCGGCGCCCACGGCATGGCCCGCTCCCTCGCCAGCGACCTGGGCAAACACGGCATCCGCGTCAACACGCTGGTCCCGGGCTGGATCATGACCGAAAAGCAGCTGACCCACTGGGTCGGCGAGGAAGAGCTCAAGCTCATCGAGGCGCAGCAGCCCATGCGCGGCCAGCTCTATCCCGCCGATATCGCCCGCATGGCGATGTTCCTTGCCGCCGACGACAGCCAGATGATCACCGGCCAGCAATTCCTGGTCGATGGTGGCTGGGCGAATGCCTGATCTTGCGCCCATCACCGTGCTGCCGCATTCTCTGCCCAAAAGGGCGAACGTCCTTGAGGGGGTGAGTGCATGACATCCAGGATTTTCATCGCGGCCGTAGCGTCTTTGTCGCTTGCGGCCTGCAGCACCGTAGACCCGTATACCGGCCAATCGCAGATGTCGAAAACGGCCGGCGGCGGTCTGATCGGCGCGGGCTCGGGCGCCGTTGTCGGTGCGATCGTCGGGACCGCGACCGGTGCCGATCCCCGCGTAGCGGCCCTTCTTGGGGCCGGTGTCGGCGGCATCGCCGGTGCGGCCATCGGCAGCTACATGGACCAGCAGGAGGCCGAGCTGCGCGCTCAGCTTCAGGGCACAGGCGTCTCCGTGACGCGCGTCGGGAACCAGATCATCCTGAACATGCCGTCCAACATCACCTTCGGCATCGATTCCGCGCAGGTGCAGCCGAGCTTCAACGAGACGCTGGTTTCGGTCGGACTCGTGCTCAAGAAGTTCAACAAGACCATCGTTGACGTATACGGGCACACCGATAACACGGGCTCGGACGCACACAATCAGGATCTCTCGCAGCGCCGCGCCGTGGCGGTGGCCACGATCCTCGCCAATCAGGGCATCGACCAGCGCCGCTTCTATATCGAAGGCCGCGGCGAAACCGACCCGATCGCCTCGAACAATAACGAGGCCGGCCGGGCGCAGAACCGCCGCGTCGAGATTCAGATTTCCCCGATCCAGGCGGGCTAGAACATCGCTCGCTAAGAAAAGAGGCCCGGTTCGTCCGGGCCTTTTTCTTATCGGCTAGTTGCTTGGGACGGTGTCGGCCTGCGGCGCCGTCACCGGCGTGCCCGGGATCATTGCCGTCTGCCGGTTGCCGTTGAGCCATTGCAGCGCCAGGAGGATCGCGGCAACGATGAACAGCGCCACCAGCCCCGCGCGCCACCAATTGGTGGGACTTGTTCCACCGACGACGGGCTCCATTTCATCGGCGACCTTGATCGACGTATCGTCGCCAACGGGAATTTTGTAGCCGCGCTCGTCGACCAGATTGTCGACCTGCGCCACGCTGTGGGGTCTTGCTGAAGCAGCCATCGGTCCATCCTCCGTTCATTAAAGGAGGAACGCCCCCGCACTCGCCGCAGTTCCGGCTCAGGGATTGACCACGATGGGCGTGCCGACCGGCGTGCGGTTGTAAAGATCGATGATGTCGTGAAAGAGCAGCCGCACGCAGCCGCTCGAAACGGCGCCGCCGATGCTCCAGACCTCCATCGTGCCATGCAGGCGGTAGAGCGTGTCGCGCCCGCCCTGGTAGATGTAGAGCGCCCGCGCACCCAGCGGGTTGGTCAGCCCCGGCGGCATGCCGCCCGCAAACTCCCGCGTCTCGGGCTGGCGCTCCATCATCTCCTTGGTCGGCGTCCAGACCGGCCATTCGGCCTTCCGGCCCACCTTGGCGCGGCCTGACCAGGTAAATCCGTCGCGGCCGATACCGACCCCGTAGCGGATCGCCTGACCACCCTCGAGCACGAGATAGAGGTGGCGCTCGGACGTGTTGACCACGATTGTCCCGGGGGCCTCGCCCGTGGGATCGGCCACCTGCGTGCGGAACATGTTGGGATCGAGCTTGGTGAGGTCGATCGCGGGCACCGGGAACCGCTCATTGGGAAGCGGCCCATACATCTGCAGGTAATACTCGGAGAACTGCGGCTGATCGATCCGCTCGAGCCGGCGCGAGGTCGCGCAGCCGGCGAGGCTCAGTGCGGCAAGACTCATCCCGCCGGCAAGGAATGCGCGGCGCGAAGGAACGATAACGGCAGAAGACATCAAACGCGAACTCTGGCTTGGGGGAATGCCCGTCCCTCAATGCGGTACGGGCCGGAGAGGTTCCCTACACCGAGTCCCCTTAACGCCCTACCAACCGGCGATCACGATCCGGTTAGCGCTCGGCGGGCGCGGGCTATGCCTCAACCGCCTGCGACACTTTCGCGCCGGCCCGGATTGTGGG
>JBIQKK010000061.1:0-7541 GCA_044506585.1 Hyphomicrobiales bacterium | reverse complement strand
GCGCGGGCTATGCCTCAACCGCCTGCGACACTTTCGCGCCGGCCCGGATTGTGGGCGGGGCGGCATTGAGCTGTTCGATGGCAAACCCCGCGGCGGCCTTGTATTTGGCCATGAACTCGGTCCGCTCGGCCGGCGGCACGACGTCGTCGATATCGTCGAACGTTCCGCCGCAGCGCTCGTCCACCAGATTGAGCAGACCGAACGGCCCTGCCCCGCGGTTACGCAGGACGAGTTCGGAGATCGGCCCGCAAAGCTTGCGGTCGAATGCCGCAAGCGCCTCCCGGGTGACCCCGTGCTCCAGCATCGCTGCGCCCAGCAGGCGCGCATCGATGATCGCCTGGCTCGCCCCGTTCGAGCCGGTCGGGTACATCGCGTGCGCCGCGTCGCCGACCAGCAGCACCGGTCCGTCCTGCCAGGTCGGCACCGGATCGCGGTCGATCATGGGGTTCTCGTAGATCACATCGGCGCGGTTGAGCAGGTCCGGAACATCGAGCCAGTCATAGGTCCAGTCCGCGAAATGATGGGCAAATTCCTCGATACCGGCCGGCCGGAACCAGCCGCTGCTCTGCCAGCCATGCGAATTGTCGACCGTCAGCTCGGCGATCCAGTTGATCGTTGCGAGCCCCGTCTCGGGATCCGCGGGCGTGATCGGGTAAACCACCACCCGATGCCGGTGCGTCCCCAGCCCCACGAAGGACGATCCCGTGCGGATCGGCCGCCCGATGGTCGTGCCGCGCCACATGATGGCGCCGCCCCAGTTGATCGGCGGCTGGTCCGGATGCATCTGCGCCCGCACCGCCGAGTGGATGCCGTCGGCGCCGATCAGCAGCGTGCCCCGTTCGCGCAACAGGCTGCCGTCGGCCTGGACGAGGGCGGTCACCGAGCCGTCGGCGTTGAGCTCATATCCGGTGACCTTGTGGCCGAGCCGGATCGCCTGGGATCCCGCGCGCTCCATCAGCGTGCGGGCGAGGAGCATGTGCAGCTTGCCGCGATGCACCGCATATTGCGGCCATTTGTATCCGGCCAGCAGCCCGCGCGGCTCGCTGTAGACGTCGTTGCCGTTGAGCCCCACCAGCGCCCATTCGCGCGCCGGAATGCCGATCGCATCGAGCGCGTCCTGCCCGATCCCCAGATCGTAGAGTTCACGCACCGCATTGGGCTGGATGTTGATCCCGACGCCCAGCGGCGCCAGTTCGCGCACGCCCTCGAAGACCGTGAAGGGCACCCCGATCTGGTGCAGCGTCAGCGCGGTGGCGAGGCCTCCGATACCGCCCCCGGCGATCAACACATGCGGTTCGTTCACACTCATCGTCATTCCACGCTGTAGAGGTCGATCTGCACCGAATTGGCGTTGCGGGCGCCCGTGCCCACGAACACCATGCGGTTCAGCCACTGATAGTCCGGATGGCCGCTCTCGAGCCGCGAGACCGACCGCATGTAATAAGCCTCGGGCGGTGTCGGCGCGCCCGAGGCCAGCTGCTGCATCACCTCGGCCGGCCCATGCCGGAAGCCCTGGTTGATGATTTCGACCAGCGCCCCGTCATCGGTCTCGAACGCGTAGCGCGCATCGAGCTCGGCCACGCCGTCATGGGCGATCGACTGCCAGTCCGCCCCCAGATCGAGGATACGTCCGCTGACCCGCCCGCTCACCCGCCCGCCGACGATGGGAATGATCTTGCGCTGCCCGAACCGGCCCAGCCCCATATTCATGAGCGGCCCCAGTTCCACCTCGAGCGTACAGAACGGCCGCACCACCGGCGGCTTCAGCGTCAGCACTGGGCTCCCCCCTTCCCCTTGGGTCCGGGCAAACCGGACAACATCCCCGCGCCGCACGCAAGAACCGGCGCCCTAAAAATCATCGCATCGGAGGGAAATGGTGCTGCAAGAGAGGATTGAACTCTCGACCTCTCCCTTACCAAGGGAGTGCTCTACCACTGAGCTACTGCAGCATTTGGGCCACAAAAGCAGGGCTTAGCCCCCTTGAGGCGAGGCGGTTGATGCCATAGGCCTTCTGATGACGCAAGGCGAAAAACCGGGTCTTTGCCATGTCAAAAGCCGACGAAAAAGCGGCGCGCGAGCAGAGATTGGCCACAAAGCTCCGCGAAAACCTGAAGCGGCGCAAAGGACAGGCGCGCGCCAGGGCCGGCACCCCGCCGGCCGCGCAGGAGAGGCGGGACGGTAAGGGTTCTTAACGCCCGCCCCGTTACCATTTTGAGCCTGTCTTGCGGGCCGGAGCTGACTCAGGCAAGCAGGCGGAAACGCCCAGCGGCGGCACAGCGGAGTTTTCATGGATCGCATTCGGATCGTGGGCGGCAACGAGTTGCGCGGCGAAATCCCCATTTCGGGCGCAAAGAACGCGGCACTGCCGCTGATGATCGCCTCGCTGCTCACCCGCGAGCCTCTCGTGCTCGAAAACGTGCCGCGCCTCGCCGACGTCAAGCAGCTCGAACGCATCCTCGAGAACCACGGCGTCGACATCGCGGTGCATGGCCGGCGTCCGGGGTCGGACCGCATGGACGGCCAGCGCATGACCTTTCACGCCGCCGAGATCGCCGACACCACCGCGCCCTACGAGCTCGTCTCGACGATGCGCGCGAGCTTCTGGGTCATCGGCCCCCTCCTTGCCCGCGCGCATGAAGCGCGGGTGTCGCTCCCCGGCGGCTGCGCCATCGGCACGCGCCCGGTCGACCTGTTCCTGTTCGGCCTCAAGGCGCTCGGCGCCGAGATCGATATCGACGAAGGCTATGTCGTCGCCCGCGCCCCCAAGGGCGGCCTCGTCGGCGCGACCGTCACCTTCCCCAAGGTTTCGGTCGGCGCGACCCACACCATCATGATGGCGGCGACGCTCGCGCGCGGCGTCACGGTGATCGAGAATGCCGCGCAGGAACCCGAAATCACCAACGTCGCCGAGTGCCTCGTCGCGATGGGCGCGAAGATCACCGGTATCGGCACCCGCACCATCACGATCGAGGGTGTACCCGAACTCCACGGCGCCACCGTCGAAGTGATCCCCGACCGCATCGAGACCGGCACCTTCGCGATGGCTGCCGCAATGACCGGCGGCGATGTCCTGCTGCGCAATGCGCGGCCGGAGCATCTCGAGGCCGCGCTCGACGTCCTGGGCCGGTGCGGCGTCGCAGTCGGTCGCGAGGCCCACGGACTGCGCATCAAGCGCAATGGCAACGGCATTCTACCCGTTGACGTCGAGACTCAGCCCTTCCCCGGTTTCCCCACCGATCTGCAGGCCCAGTTCATGGCGCTCATGAGCATGTCGCAGGGCGTTTCGACCATCCGCGAGACGATCTTCGAGAACCGCTACATGCATGTCGCCGAGCTCGCGCGCTTCGGCGCGGACATTCGCGTCGACGGGCAGGTCGCGACGGTCACGGGCGTTCCCACGCTCAAGGGCGCCCAGGTCATGGCCACCGACCTGCGTGCCTCCGTCTCGCTCGTCATCGCCGGCCTCGCCGCCCGGGGCGAAACCACCGTCAACCGCATCTACCACCTCGACCGCGGCTTCGAACGCCTCGAGCAGAAACTGGGCGAATGCGGCGCCGACATCGAACGCGTCAGCGGCTGACGGGCACTCGCAGGGTGGGGCCACTCGCCCTGAACCAGCGGCTCCAATCCACCCCAGCCCCTGCCCCAACCCCTCGCCAGGCCTTCCCTTCTGAAAAGTTGCGCCACATCCCTTCCAGTGGCCCTATCCTTCCCCCGCTGTCGTCAAATACCGCGAGCGACTGACGGAGTGGCGGCGACGGTGGCGGGAGGAGAGGTGGCCGCATCTCTCTGGGTTTGGTCGGCGTTGCCCGGGAGAGAGTACTCGGGCGGTGACCGCCCGTTCCACAAATCCCGTCGCGGAGAGCGCGGCAGGTGCCACGGCACCTTCGCACCCTTTTTTCGGAGGCGCCCGGCCGCGCTCTCCCATCGCGGACCCGCGTCCGCGACAAGGTAAACCCCCGGGACCGCAAGGCCGCCGGGACCCTCCGCTCGCCAACCTGCCTTGCCCCACCTGCGTCAAGCTTGTAGATCGTCCCGCTACAACCCATTTCAGCGCCAACCCCACACAACCGGACATCACAAGACCATGCCCGACCTCAAATTGCTGGCGCTCGACAGCGAAGACCTCGACGTCATTTCGGCTACCACGCAGGACGCGGTGATCCGCGTGGGCGATATGGGCTTTGCCAGGGCCGATCATCGCTTCGCGCTGCTGATGAACCGCTTCGTCTGGGAGGAAGGCGGCAAGACGCGCCAGCGCAAACGCACCGCCCTCCATTTCGACCGCGTCAGCGAGGTCAAAGTCGCCGGCATCGACCTCAACGCCGTCGACGGCGTGCTCGAGCTACTCGCCGTGCGCTTCACCGAATCCGACGCGCCCGCCGGCACCATCGAGCTTGCATTCGCGGGCGGCGGGACCATCCGCCTGAGCGTCGAATGCCTCGAAGCGCGGCTCCAGGATCTGGGCGCCGCCTGGGCCGCCAAAGCGACGCCGGCGCACGCCTGATGGTCTATCGCCTCGATTCCCGCCATGCCGCATTCGCCGAAGAGTTCGAGACCCTGCTCGGCTCCAAGCGCGAAGTCTCCGAGGAGGTCGGCGCGACTGTCGCCGCCATCCTCAACGACGTGCGGCTGCGTGGCGACGAGGCCGTGCTTGCCTATACCGACCAGTTCGACAGGCTGCCGTTGACGGCGTCGACGCTGGCCTTTTCGCCCGACGAGATCGCCGCCGCCGAACAGCAGGTCCCGGGCCACGTCCGCGCCGCGCTGCAATTCGCGCACGATCGAATCGCGGCGCATCATGAAAAGCAGAAGCCGCTCGACCACATCTACCAGGACGCCGCGGGCGTCACCCTCGGCACGGTCTGGACGCCGGTTGAAGCCGTCGGCATCTACGTGCCCGGCGGCACCGCGAGCTACCCCTCGAGCGTATTGATGGGCGCCATTCCCGCCCGCATTGCTGGTGTCGGCCGCATCGCGCTCACCGTGCCCACCCCCGGCGGCCAGGTCAGTCCTGCGGTGCTCGTCGCCGCCAGACTTGCCGGCGTCACCGAAATCTATCGGATCGGCGGCGCGCAGGCGATCGCGGCCCTCGCCTACGGAACCGAAACCATCAAGCCCGTGAACAAGATCATCGGCCCCGGCAACGCCTATGTCGCGGCCGCCAAGCGCCAGGTTTTCGGCACCGTGGGCATCGACAGCATCGCCGGCCCCTCGGAAGTCCTCATCATCGCCGACCAATCGGCGAATCCCGCCTGGGTCGCCGCCGACCTTCTCGCCCAGGCCGAGCATGGGGGCGGCGCGCAATCGATCCTCGTCACCACCGACAGCGCACTGGCCGATGCGGTTGCGGCCGAGACCGACCGCCAGATCGCCCTCCTCCCGCGTGCCGACATTGCGCGCCGGGGCTGGGACGAATTCGGCGCCATCATCATCGTGCAGTCGCTCGGTGAGGCCGTCGAGATCGCCAATCGCGTGGCCTCCGAACATGTCGAGCTGATGGTCGACGATCCGCTGTCGCTGCAGCCCAAAATCCGCAATGCCGGCGCGATCTTCCTCGGCCACCACACGCCTGAAGCCATCGGCGACTATGTCGGCGGATCGAACCACGTTCTACCCACGGCCCGCTCCGCCCGCTATGCATCCGGCCTCGGCGTCCTCGACTTCATGAAGCGCACGTCGGTCCTCGGCTGCGATCCCAACTCGCTCGCCGCGCTTGGCCCTGCCGCCGTCACACTTGCCGAGACGGAGGGACTGGAGGCGCATGGGCGCTCGGTGAGCATAAGGCTCAATCGCTGATGGCGTTGACCCCGCACGTCTTCGACCCGAAGACCGACCGGATCGTCGCCGTGACGCTCGACCCCAACACGATCACCTCGATCGATCCGGACGAGGTCCATGAGTGGCGGATCGCCATCTACGACCTTGTCGAGGAGAACAAGTTCCACCCCGCGCGCGTGCAATCCACGGGCCCCTATGCGCTGCACGTCTCGATTATCGGCAATTCCATCGTGCTCGACGTGCGCGATCCCGACACCTATGCGCCGATCGCCGCGCACTATCTTTCGCTCACGCCCTTCCGCCGGTTGATCCGCGACTATTTTCGCATCCGCGATTCCTATTACGACGCGATCAAGACCGCCTCGACGATGCAGATCGAGACCGTCGACATGGCGCGCCGGGGCCTCCACAACGAAGCGGCGGAACTGCTGCGAACCCGCCTCGACAACAAGCTCGACATGGACATCAACACGGCGCGGCGCCTCTTTACGCTCATCTGCGCGGTCCAGCCCTATGCGAGCCGCATCGACGAGCGCGAGAGCAAGCTGCCCAGCGTGCTCTTCGTCTGTTCGATGAACGCCGTGCGCTCGCCCATCGCCGCTGCCCTTGCGCGCCGTTTCTTTCCGGGGCGGCTCATTGCCCGCTCGGCCGGCGTGCGTTCCGGCAAGGCCGATGCCTTCGTCCATGAGGTGATGGAGGAGATCGGCATCGACATGTCCGTCCATACGCCGCACCGCATGGACGAGCTCGTCGCGAACCGCTTCGACCTCGTGATCACGCTCTCGGCCGACGCGGCAAGGGCGGTCGAGGAGCGCGGCCTTGAGATGGGGGCGGTGGAGCATTGGCCGATGCCCGACCCGACCGAAACCGAAGGCAACCGCGAAGCCGTGCTCAGCGCCTATCGCGGCCTGCGCGATACCCTCCAGATCCGGGTCCGGGAGCGGCTGGAGCCGCTGGTGGCGGGTGGTTCACAAACCGGGCGAGTTCCAGTATAGCTCACGCCCAATTTCGCCCGGCGCGCCGGGCTGATGGAGACACAATGGCAAAAGAAGAAGTACTCGAGTTTCCCGGAGTGGTCACAGAACTGCTCCCCAACGCCACCTTCAGGGTGAAACTCGAGAACGATCACGAAATCATCGCCCACACCGCCGGGCGCATGCGCAAGAACCGCATCCGCGTGCTGACCGGCGACAAAGTGCTGTGCGAGATGACTCCCTATGATTTGACCAAGGGCCGGATCACCTTCCGGTTCCGCTGATATCGATGGCCAGCCGTCCGGAACTCATCCTGGCGTCGGCTTCCCCGCGCCGCCTCGCTCTGCTCAACCAGATCGGCATCGAGCCCGAGCATTTGGTCCCGGCGCATATCGACGAAAGTCCCGAAAAGAACGAACTCCCGCGCAAGCTCGCCCAGCGCCTCGCCGACCAGAAGGCGGTCGCGGCACAGCACAAGGCGAGCAGCGCCGGGATTGCGGGCAATGCCCTCGTGCTTGCGGCCGACACCGTCGTCGCCGTGGGCCGCCGGATCCTGCCCAAGGCGGAGACGATGGAAGAAGCGAGCATGTGCCTCCACCTCCTTTCGGGCCGCAACCACCGCGTTTATACCGCCGTCTCGATGATGACCGTATCGGGCGCCATCCGCCGGCGCCTCGTCGAGACCCGGCTGCGCTTCAAGCGACTCTCGACGCGCGAAATCGAGTCCTATCTTGCGAGCGCCGAGTGGCGCGATAAGGCAGGCGGCTATGCCATCCAGGGCATCGC
>JBIQKK010000060.1:12527-17551 GCA_044506585.1 Hyphomicrobiales bacterium | reverse complement strand
TACCACAACGCTCTGAATCCCCCAAATGTCCTGTTGAGCCAGCGTTTTGGGCGGCTTATGGTCCGGCCGCTGCATTTTATCCGACGAAAGTCTGACCGTATGACTGACCTAGTTCGCGCCCCCGCGGCCACCGCCCAGAAGGGGCATAACGAATTCGGCGAGTTGCCGGTCTGGAACCTCGACGATCTCTATCCCGGGCCGGACTCGGCCGAGCTCAAGCGCGATCTCGAATGGGCGCGGTCGGAGGCCAAGGCGTTCGAGGCCGACTACAAGGGCAAGCTCGATGGGCTGGCGAAATCCGGGCGCCTCTATGAGGCGGTGGAGCGGAGCGAAAAGCTCGGCGACGTGACGGGGCGGCTCTCGGCGTTTGCCTATCTGCGCTATGCGCTCGACACGCAGAACCCCGAGAAGGTGAAGTTCCTGGGCGATCTCAGCCAGGCGCTGACCGACCTTTCGACGGGGCTCTTGTTCTGGGAGCTCGAGCTCAACCGGATCGACGACCAGGTGCTCGATGCGGCGCTCGCGATGGACGAGAACCTCGCGCGCTACCGGCACTGGTTCAGCGAACTGCGCAAGGCCAAGCCCTACCAGCTGGACGAAAAGATCGAGGAGCTGTTTTTCGAGAAATCGGTCACCGGCGCACAGGCCTGGAACCGGCTGTTCGACGAGACGATGGCGGCACTGAAGTTCGAGGTGGACGGGGAGACGCTCTCGATCGAAGCGACCCTGCACCTGCTGTCGGACAAGGACGAGAAGAAGCGCGAGGCGGCGTTCACCGGTCTGGGCAGGACTCTCAACGACAATGCGCGGCTCTTCACCCACATCACCAATGTGCTCGCCAAGGACAAGGAAATCTCGGACCGCTGGCGCGGCTACAAGGACATCGCCGACAGCCGGCACATGGCCAATTCGGTCGAGCGCGAAGTGGTGGACGCGCTGGAGACCGCGGTGCGGGAGGCCTATCCGCGGCTCAGCCACCGCTATTACGCGATGAAGGCCAAGTGGTTCGGCAAGGACCAGCTCAATGCGTGGGACCGGAACGCGCCGCTGCCGACGTCCGACGACCGGACGTTCGACTGGGAGAGCGCCAAGACGACGGTGCTGGAGGCTTATGGCCGGTTCTCGCCGAAGCTGCGCGAGGTCGCCGAGCCGTTCTTTTCCGGCGGCTGGATCGACGCGCCGGTGGCGATGGGCAAGGCGCCCGGGGCATTCGCGCATCCGACCGTGCCGTCGGCGCATCCCTATCTCATGCTCAACTACCTGGGGAAGCCGCGCGATGTGATGACGCTCGCCCACGAGCTGGGGCATGGCGTTCACCAGGTGCTCGCGGGGCCGCAGGGGGCGATCCTCTCCAATACGCCGCTGACGCTGGCCGAGACGGCCTCGGTGTTCGGCGAGATGCTGACGTTCCGCTCGATGCTGGACAAGACCACCGACCCCCGGCAGCGCTTTGCCATGCTGTCGAGCAAGGTGGAGGACATGCTCAACACCGTGGTTCGGCAGATCGCGTTCTATACGTTCGAACGGCGCGTCCATACCGCCCGCAAGGAGGGGGAGCTGACGCGCGAGCAGCTCGACCAGATCTGGCTCGAGGTTTCGGCCGAGAGCCTGGGCCCGGCGATCAAGCTCAACGACGGCTACGGGGTGTTCTGGAGCTACATCCCGCATTTCATCCACTCGCCGTTCTACGTCTATGCGTATGCCTTCGGCGACTGCCTTGTGAACTCGCTTTACGCTCAGTATGAGAAGGCCAGCGAAGGGTTCGCCGAGCGCTATTTCGAGTTGCTCAAGGCCGGGGGGTCTAAGCATCATTCCGAACTGCTCAAGCCCTTCGGGCTCGATGCGCGCGATCCGGGCTTCTGGTCGCTGGGATTGAGCATGATCGAACGGCTGATCGGCGAACTCGCCGAGACGTCTCCTACCTGACTTCCATTCGAGGACAAACTGATGGCCGACAACAGCAGCGACACCGAGACCATCTCGGCCCACATGGACTATGCCCAACACGAAGCAACATGGCGGCTTTTCACCAAGCTGGTGAAATGGTCGATCATCGGCTGCGCCGTGCTGGCGGTGGCGCTCTACTTCTTCATCCAACCCTAAGGCCTTCGGGCGACGGCGGTGCGAGCCGCGGCGGATCAGGAGACGTCCATGAAAATTGCTATCGTGCGGGAGCGCGCCCCAGGGGAGACCCGCGTGGCCGCGACGCCGGAGACCGTGACCAAGCTGACGGGGCTCGGTGCGTCGGTCTCGATCGAAAAGGGCGCGGGCGAGGCGGCGCGGTTCCCCGATGCGGAATACGAAAAGGCCGGCGCGACCCTGGGAAATGCCGCCGATACGGTCAAGGATGCCGACATCGTGCTCACGGTCCGGCGTCCGACCGCCGATACGCTGATCGGCGCCAAGGGCGGCGCGCTGGTGATCGGCACGATGGACCCCTTTGGCAATGAGGCGGACATCGAGTCCCTGGGCAAGGCCGGATACACGGCGGTCGCGATGGAATTGATGCCGCGCATCACGCGCGCGCAGGTGATGGACATCCTGTCGAGCCAGGCGAACCTCGCCGGCTATGCCGCGGTGCTGGAAGCGGCCAATGCGTTCGACCGCGCGATGCCGATGATGATGACCGCGGCGGGCACGGTGCGGCCGGCCAAGGTTTTCGTGATGGGTGCGGGTGTCGCGGGGTTGCAGGCGATCGCGACGGCGCGGCGGCTGGGCGCGGTGGTGAGCGCCACCGACGTGCGCGCGGCGGCGGGCGAGCAGGTCGAGTCGCTGGGCGCCAAGTTCATCATGACCGATGCGCTGAAAGATGCGTCGGGCGCGGGCGGCTATGCCCGCGAGCTCACCGATGCCGAGAAGGCGGCGCAGGCGACGCTGACGGCGGCCCATATCGCCAAGCAGGACATCGTCATCACGACGGCGCTGATTCCGGGCCGGCCGGCCCCGAGGCTGGTGTCGGCCGAGATGGTCGCCAGCATGCAGCCGGGGTCGGTGATCGTCGATCTCGCGGCAGAGCGGGGCGGCAATGTCGAGGTGAGCAGCGGGGATGATGTCGTCACGACGCCCAACGGGGTGACGGTGATCCGCTACAAGAACTGGCCGGCCCGGCTCGCAACATCGGCCAGCCAGCTCTATGCGCGCAACCTCGTGTCGTTCCTCGAAACGATGTTCGACAAGAAGACCAAGGAATTTGCCGTGAACTGGGACGACGAGCTGGTGAAGGCGACCGTCCTCACCCGCGACGGCGCCATCGTTCATCCCAACATCAAGCTGCCCGGCGCGGCGTAACGGAGACAACAAATGGAAGCGATCGATCCCTTCACCTTCCGGCTGGCGATCTTCGTGCTCGCCATCTTCGTGGGCTATTTCGTGGTGTGGTCGGTGACGCCGGCGCTCCACACACCGCTGATGAGCGTGACCAACGCGATCTCCTCGGTGATCGTGGTGGGTGCGCTGCTGGCGGTGGGCGTGCCGCTCGCAGCCGACGCCAACTGGATCAGCAAGGTCTTCGGCTTTGTGGCGCTGGTCTTTGCCGGAGTGAACATCTTCGGCGGGTTCCTCGTCACCCAGCGCATGCTGGCGATGTACAAGAAGAAGGGCTGAGCCGATGATCAACGCCAATATCGCAGCGCTGCTCTATCTGGTCGCCGGCATCCTGTTCATCCTCGCCCTGCGCGGACTGTCGAGCCCGGCCTCATCGCGCCGCGGCAACCTGTTCGGCATGGTCGGCATGACCATCGCCATCCTCACGACGCTCGCGGTGTCGGGGGTTCGCGATCCGCTCAGCTGGGGGCTCATCGTCGCCGGCCTCGTGATCGGCGGCGGCATCGGTGCCTTCATGGCGCGCACCGTGAAGATGACCGACATGCCGCAGCTGGTTGCGGCGTTCCACTCACTGGTCGGCCTTGCTGCGGTGTTCGTCGCGGCGGCGGCGCTCTATGCGCCCGAAGCCTTCGGGATCGGCGAAGTCGGGCACGTCCACACGCAGGCGCTGATCGAGATGTCGATCGGCGTCGCGATCGGCGCGTTCACCTTCACCGGCTCGGTGATCGCGTTCGCCAAACTCAACGGCAATATGAGCGGCAAGCCGATCATCCTGCCGATGCGGCATGCGCTGCACTCGATCCTCGGCCTCATCCTCGTGGCGCTCGTCGCGTGGTTCGCGTTGACCGGATACGAGTGGCTGTTCTGGCTGATCACGGCGCTGGCGCTGGTCCTGGGCGGGCTGATGATCATCCCGATCGGCGGCGCCGACATGCCGGTGGTCGTCTCGATGCTCAATTCGTATTCGGGCTGGGCGGCGGCGGGCATCGGCTTCACGCTGGGCAATACGGCGCTGATCATCACCGGTGCGCTGGTCGGCTCGTCGGGTGCGATCCTGAGCTACATCATGTGCAAGGCCATGAACCGCAGCTTCATCTCGGTGATCCTGGGCGGGTTCGGCGGCGACGACGCCGCGGCCGCTTCGGGCGAGGAAGAGACGCGCCCGGTCAAGCAGGGCTCGGCGGACGATGCGGCGTTCATGATGAAGAATGCCGGCAAGGTGATCATCGTGCCCGGCTACGGCATGGCGGTGAGCCAGGCACAGCACGCGGTGCGCGAGATGGCCGACCTGCTCAAGGCCGAAGGGGTCGAGGTGAAGTACGCGATCCATCCGGTGGCGGGACGTATGCCCGGGCACATGAACGTGCTGCTGGCGGAAGCCAATGTGCCCTATGACGAAGTGTTCGAACTCGAGGACATCAACTCGGAGTTCGCGCAGTCGGACGTCGCGTTCGTCATCGGCGCCAACGACGTGACGAACCCGGCCGCCAAGACCGACAAGACGTCGCCGATCTACGGCATGCCGGTGCTCAACGTCGAGGACGCTGGAACGGTGCTCTTCATCAAGCGCGGCATGTCGGCCGGCTATGCGGGCGTCCAGAACGAGCTGTTCTTCCGCGACAACACGATGATGCTGTTCGGCGACGCCAAGAAGATGACGGAAGAGATCGTCAAGGCGCTGGGGCACTAAGCCGCGAATA
>JBIQKK010000060.1:0-12427 GCA_044506585.1 Hyphomicrobiales bacterium | reverse complement strand
CATCCCATATATCCGCCATGCTTGCGCGATAGAGGCGAGCGGACGAGGTGGCGGTGCGGATTTTTCGGGGACTTTGGGGGCGGATTGGGCTGGTGCTGTTTGCCACCGGCCTCGTGCTGTCGCCGGGGTTTTTGGATTCCATCAAGCTGTTGCGGCTGGCGGGCGAGGGGTATGTCGCCGAGTACCGGCTGAAGCACATGCCGCCGGAGCGCTATGTCGAGGAGATCGAGATTGCGCTCAAGGCGCGCGACGGGGACATGGCGCGCTCGCTGATCGCGCTGGCCGAGGCACAGGACGTTGCCGTGCCGGATGAGCTGGTGGCCGAGCTCAAGGCCCTGCCGCCGGTCGATATCGGCAATGTCGCGAGCCAGGGCTGGAACTGCGTGGTCAATGGCGATTTCGACAGCGAAGCGGGGTTCGCCTGCGTGGTGGCGACCGATCTCACCAGCATCGGCGATGTGCGCGACCTCGTTGCCCAAGGCGGCAATTACATCATGGGCCAGCCGGTCAACTACTTCACGCTGGGCGTGGCGAGCGTGGGACTGGGGCTGACCGCGGCGACAGTCTCGACCGGCGGTGGGGCCTTGCCGCTCAGGGCCGGGGCGTCATTCCTCAAGGCGGCGAACAAGGTGGGCAAGATGCCGCCCAGGCTGGTGGCCGAGGTGAGCCAGATGCTGGCGCGTTCGATCAATCGCGGGGCGCTCGACGAGGCGCTGGTGATGGCGCGGGAGTTCCGGTTCGGCGATCTGGGCAAGCCGGTGAGCCGTCTGTTCAATCCCCGCAGCGTCGCGGCGGTGACCGATCTCGCGACCGATATCGGACGCATCGGCAAGGTGGGCGGCGTGCGCGCGATGAAGATGAGCGTCGAGGCCGCCGACTCGACGCGCGACATCAAGACGATCGCGCGCACGGCGGAGCGCTATCAGGACAAGTTCCCGGCGGTGATGAAGATGCTGGGGCGGGGCGTGGTGCGGCTCGCCGATCTGCTGTGGACGATCGGCGGCTGGTTCGCGGCGGCGGCGCTGTGGCTGGTATCGATGGCGTGGTTCATGCTGCGGACGACAACGAAAGTCGCGCGGTGGGGCGGTCGGATGGTGAGCAGGCAGGTGAGGCAGGTCACATAGGGGTGCCTTCTTGCCCCAGCGTGCGGTGCGGGCCATCTGACCGGCATGTCCCGTACGATCAAAGTCGATCTGTTTACCGATGTCGTCTGTCCCTGGTGCCTTATCGGCTCCAAGCGGCTCGACGATGCCATTGCCAAGCTGCCGCCGGATGTCACGGTGGATGTCGAAAACCTGCCGTTCTATCTCGATCCGACCACACCGCCCGAGGGGTACGACGTCGGCGAGATGCTGCAGCGCAAGTATGGGCGCGAGCCGCGCGAGATCTGGGCGCGGGCAGAGGAGCAGGCGCGGCTCAGCGGGATCGACCTCGACCTCTCGCAGCAGCCGCGGACGTTTCCGACGCAGAAGGCGCATACGCTGGTGCGGCTTGCGCGGCCAAAGGGGACGCAGCATGCGCTCGCCAATGCGATTGCGTGGGCCTATTTCATGGAGCACCGGCAGGTGAACGATGTGGAGGTGCTCGCCGACATCGCAACGCAGCATGGTTTTACGCGCGAAGAGGCGCTGGCCGATGCGAGCGATGCGCGCGAGCTCGAAACGTCGCACCAGATGGCCGTGTGGGCGGCGCAGCAGGGTATCCAGGGTGTGCCGTTCTTCGTCTTCGACAACAAATTTGCGCTGTCGGGTGCGCAGCCGGCCGAGGTGTTCGACATGGCGTTCGCCAAGGTGCTGGACGCGTCCTCGCAGTAGGCTAAGCTGCCGGGATGAAATGGCTTCGGCGCGTTGCGCTCATCGTCGTGGTGCTGGCGGTCCTGGGGTATCTGGGCGCGGCTGGCTATATGTACGTCTTCCAGCGCAGCTTCCAGTATGAGCCCGAGGGCAAGTTCCTCGCGCTGGGCGAGACGCTGCTGAAGACGGCCGAAATCGTCGAGATTCCGACCTCGAACAGGGAGCGCATTCGCGGCTGGTACGCGCCGCCCTCGCAGCCGGGCAAGCCGCTGATCGTCTACTACAAGGGCAATTCGGACAGTTTTTCAAATGAGCACGAACGCTTCGAGGCATTCGTCGATGACGGGTATGGGTTCCTTGCGTTCGACTATCGCGGGTTTCCCGCTTCGCCCGGGCTGCTGACGCAGGAGAACGTGCTCAAGGACGCGATCGCGGCGTTCGCCTGGGCCGGGACCAAAGGGTTCCCGCTCGTGATCTGGGGGCGGTCGCTGGGTTCGGGGCCGGCGACCTATGTCGCAAGCGAGCGCGATGCCGAGGCGCTGGTGCTTGAAACGCCGTTCGACTCGGCGGTCGCCGTAGCCAAGGACCGCTACTGGTTCCTGCCGGTCGACTGGATCATGCTCGACCAGTACCGGGTGGATCAGTGGATCGCCGATGTGGAGGAGCCGGTGTTCGTCGCGCACGGCACGGCGGACAAGACCATCGGATATTCACACGGCGCGCGCGTTTATGAGCTGGCGCCGAACAAGGCGGAGTTCTGGACGGTCGAGGGCGCCGGGCACTCGGATCTTTGGGATGCGGGGATCTGGGGGAAGGTGAAGCCGTTCTTCGAACAGGCAGCGAACCAGTAGGGCGACGTGGCACCTGCGAGGGCCCGGCCATAGCGATGTTGCCCAAACAAAAACGCCGGCCCCGAGGGACCGGCGTTTGAATTTGGTGGCGACCGAACTTAGTTCAGGTCGAGCTTGGTCCAGGTCCAGGACCAGTTGACGCCGATGCTGCCGGTGATCGACCAGGGCTGCAGCGCGATCGACTTCTTGGAGCCGCCGACGAGCCAGTTGCCGCCGAGGCCGAGGCCGAGCGAGGCTTCCGCGGAGGCGCCGACATAGGTGCCGCGCAGCGCGTTCCGGGGGACGTCCTTGGTCGCCGCGAAGACCAGCCAGGCGATCTTGCCGCCGCCGGTGATGCCGACATCGATGCCGAGCTTGTCGATCGAGCCCGAGTAGTACTCGGTCTTGTGGCCCTTGCGGGTGAACTTGCAGTCGACGTCCTTGGACGAGCCGAAGATGTAGCCGACGCCGGCGTCGACGTCGCAGGTCAGCACGCCGACCTGAACATTGGGATCGGCCTGGGCAACGCCAGTGGTCAGCGCCATGGCGGCGACGGCGGCAGCGGCGAGAAGCTTGTTCATTCTCTAGTCCTCAACAGTTGGATGTTTGTTTGACGCGCCCCGGTAGGGTCCGGGAACAAAAATCTGGTCGAACGCAAGAACGCCGCCCGGAGGCGGCGCCAATCGGACTACGACCGCTCGGGACGAGCCGGACGCGCAGCCGCCGCGGCGGACGGAGCAGCCGGCAGGCCACCTTCGCGCTGGGCACGCTTGCGCGCAAGCTTACGGGCGCGGCGGACGGCCTCGGCCTTCTGACGCGCCTTCTTCTCGGACGGCTTCTCGTAGTAGTTCCGGAGCTTCATCTCCCGGAAAACGCCTTCGCGCTGCAGCTTCTTCTTCAGCGCGCGCAGCGCCTGATCGACATTGTTATCGCGAACAACTACTTGCAAGCGGAACCGCCCTTCGTGATCGTCATCTGTGTCTGAATTCGAGCGCAAGAGCCAATGGCCATCGCGCCGACCGGCAGGGCCGGTCACCGTGGAGGCGGCTTATAGTTCAAGCCGGAAGCCTTGTCCACGGGGGTTTTGCTGGAAAATGCCCAGTTTCGGGGCCCAGCGTCCCGGCGCACGACATGTGGGCCGACTCGCTTTGCTTCCGTGCGGGCCGCGCCTTCACCGGTAACCGCCTACGCCTTTCCCGAGGGCGCTCCTTTCGGGGCGATCCGGTTGAGATGGCCCATTTTGCGCCCGGGACGCGACTCGGCCTTGCCATAGGCATGGGGGCGAATGCCGGCGCCAAGGTTGCCGGGGATGGCGCCGATGCCCTCGCCGATCAGGTTTTCCATCACGACATCGGCGAGGCGGGTGGGGTCACCCAGCGGCCAGCCGGCGATGGCGCGGATGTGCTGTTCGAACTGGTCGGTGACGCAGACGGCTTCGGTCCAGTGGCCGGAATTGTGCACGCGGGGCGCGATTTCGTTGACCAGCAGCGAACCGTCGGCGAGCGCGAAGAACTCGACGCCGAGGACGCCGACATAGTCGAGAGCGGCGGAGATCCTTCCGGCATAGTCGCGGGCGAGGGCCACGGTGCCTTCGGACACCGAGGCGGGAATGGTGGAGGTTGCGAGGATGCCGTCGCGGTGGACGTTTTCGGCAGGATCGAAGGCCGCGATGGCGCCATCGAGGCCGCGCGCGGCCACGATCGAGATCTCGCGCTCGAAGGGCACCAGCGCCTCGAGCACCAGCGGGTGCGGCCGCAAATCGGCCAAAGCGGAGAGGGCTTCATCGAGGCCCGACACGCGGCGCTGGCCCTTGCCGTCGTAACCGAGCCGGGTGGTTTTGAGGATCCCCGTGCCACCGAGACCGGCCAGAGCGGGTGCGAGGTCGGCAGCGTCGTGGATCGCGCGGTAGGGGGCAACGGGAATGCCGAGGTCGCCGATGAAGGACTTTTCCGCGAGACGGTCCTGGGAGACGGCAAGGGCATTGGCACCCGGACGGAGCGGCCTCAGCGGTGCGAGGAACTGGGCGGTCCCGGCGGGGACGTTCTCGAACTCATAGGTGATCACATCGACGCGCGCGGCGAATTCGCCGAGGGCGCTCTCGTCGTCATAGGCCGCGATGGTCCGGTGAGGCGTGACCTCGAAGGCTGGGCTCTCGGTGTCGGGGCAGTAGATGTGGGTCTTGAAGCCCAGGCGCGCGGCGGCGAGCGAAAGCATGCGGCCGAGCTGGCCGCCGCCGAGGATGCCGATGGTTGCCCCGAGGGGGAGGGCCTCACTCATCCTTGGGGCGGTCCGCGACCCTGGCGGTCTGTTCGGCGCGGTAGGCGGTGAGGGCTTTGTCGATCACCGCATCGCCCAGCGCCAGAACCGCGGCGGCGAGGAGGGCGGCGTTGACGGCACCGGACTCGCCGATCGCGAGGGTGCCGACGGGCACGCCGGCGGGCATCTGGACGATGGAAAGGAGACTGTCCTGGCCGCTCAGGGCCTTGCTGGTTACCGGAACGCCGAAAACGGGGAGGGTCGTCATCGAAGCGATCATGCCGGGCAGGTGGGCGGCGCCACCGGCCCCTGCAATGATCACCTTGAAGCCTTCGGCTTTTGCACCCTGTGCGAATTCCACGAGGCGCCCGGGGGTGCGGTGCGCCGAAACGATGCGGTCGGCGTGGGCGATTCCGAGGGTATCGAGGGTTTCGGCCGCGCGTTTCATGGTGGCCCAGTCGGACTGGCTGCCCATGACGATGGCGATCTGCGGCGTGCCGGCCATGGCAAAACCCCCGTGAAGCCGGGCGTTTAGCCGAAAACCGGGTGTGCCTCAAGCAATGATGTCGGGGAGCAGGAGGTTCTCGAGCTGCACGATACGGTCCTTGAGGGCGAGCTTACGCTTCTTGAGCCGCTGGATGAGCATCTGGTCGGCCGTTCCCGAACCCGACAGCATGTGGATGGCCGCGTCGAGATCGGCGTGCTCCTGACGCTTTGCCGCCAGCTCGAGGCCGAGGGCGGCTTCCTGTTCCTTGCTCAAAGGCAGCATCGGGGTCCCGCAAGCGCCCGCAAACCGGGCCGATCACGCCCAAATCGTTAACCTATCGGGAACCTGATTTATACCAGCTTTTCCACGGGGTCCCGCGGCGGTCGACACGAGGTGAATTTTCTGGAACCATCGATTCGTTCGAAACGCTGGAAAGGAGTTGTCATGACGACTGAAGGCCATATCGCTGCACTCGAGAGGCGGCATAAAGAACTCGAGCGGCAGATCGACGATGAGATGAGCCATCTCTCGCACGACGACATGATGATCGCGGCTCTCAAGCGTAAGAAACTCGAAATCAAAGACCAGCTGAGCAAGCTGCAAGCAGCCTAGCGTCGGCAACAGACGATCGAATGGCCCGGGCTCCTCCCCGGGCCTTTTCATTTGGCGGGTTCGAAACTACGTTAGCCCTATGGCCGACGACCCTTCGCTCGAATTCTTGCAACGACAGCAGCTCGAGCTCCTCACCGAGATGAGGGCGCTGCGCGAAGACTTGGGTAAATCGTTCCGTCTCATGACCGATACGCAGATTTCGATCGGCAGGACGTTGTCCGCGCTCGACAGGCGTCTGTCAGAGGTGAAGGACGAGTTCGAGACCACGCTTCGCATGGAGTTAGTGGGACACCGGAACGTATCCGCCGATGAGATCGAGAAACGCGCAGAGTCGCTGCGCGCCGAAATGCTGAGCACGCTCACCGAAATCTTCGACAAGCGGTACGCGCCGAAACCTCAGTAAGGCCCTCAACGGCTCACGCCGAACCGGTGAAGAACACGCCGACGATGCCGTCGTAGAGGATCTTGATGCCAAGCAGCAAGATGAGGAGGTAGGCCAGGGTGTAGAACGCCTTGGCCGAGATGCGACGCACGAGATAGACGCCAATGCCGACGCCGGCGAGACCGACCGGGATCAGCATCGCGGAAAGCTCGAGGTTGTTCACCGACAATGTGCCGAGGAAATAGAAGGGCAGGAGCTTCATCGTGTTGACGATGGCGAAGAAGAAGGCCGTCGTCGCGGCGTAGACTGCCGGCGGCATGCGCAAGGGCAGGGTATAGATCTGGAACGGCGGTCCACCCGTGTGCGAAATGAAGCTGGTGATGCCGGCGACGGCGCCCCAGAAGCCGCCCCATGGGCGTGAGGGTGGCGTGTCGGGCAAGCGCTTGCGCAAGGGCAAGAGCGCATCGAGCATGAACAGTACGGTGATGATGCCGACGGCGAGCAGAACCTGGGCGTCGGTGACGATGCTCCACAAGAGCCAGCCGATAACGGTGCCGAGGGCGGCGCCGGGCAGCATGATGCGCAGGACATGCCAGTTGGCTTCCTTGCGATAGACCCAGATGGCGACGGCATCCATCGCGAGAAGCACCGGCAGCATCATGCCGGTTGCGTCGCGGGCCGGCATGACGAGCGCCAGCAGCGGCACCGCGACCATTCCCATGCTGCCCACCAGACCCGACTTGCTGAGGCCAACGATGAACACCGCCGCGATGGCGACGGCCCAGAAGGTGTAGTCGATCATTGGGGAGACTCGACGGGCAAGAGGGCGGTACCGGACCCGTTGCGGCCGGAGGTGTCAAGGCGAGGGCGAAGTTTTAACAGCTGTTAACCGTTGGTCGAATGGGCGTGCCCCGGTTAACCCGGTTTGCGCGGGCGCGCGACTAGCGTTGTGACCATTGTTTCGAGGTCAGTCAGCGCATGTCCGATTGGCATTCCCTCGTCGGTAATTTCGCAGTTGTCGCCCTGTTCATTTCGTTCTGGGTGCACGGCCGGTTCGTGCTGAACGGCCGCCCCAAATGGGTCCGAAACGCGGCCTTCGGGGCGATCATGGGACTGGGTGCCATCGCGACGATGGTGCTCGCGGTCCGGTCGGACGGTGGAAGCCTGCTCGATCTCAGATCATCGATGATTGCTGTTGCGGGCTTTTTCGGCGGACCGATCGCTGCCGGGGTCGCCGTGGCGTTTGCGGCTGCGTACCGGCTCGCGGCAGGAGGCGGGTCGGCCCTTGCGGGATTGATCGGCATCGTCCTTGCCGGGGTCGTCGGGGTATCGGTTTCGCGGATGACACGCCATCGCGTCCCGCCGCTCGCAACAGTCGGGCTGTTGGCCCTCGCGGTCGGCTGCATTGGCCTCGCGCTCAATGTCGTATTGCCGCTCGTCGATGTGGCGACCCCGGGTTCGGCATCGCTGCCGGTGGCGCTGCTCAACGCGTGCGCCACCGCGCTCTCGACCTTTTTCATCATGCGGTACCGGCTCATCGAGCGGGAGCGCGACCTGCTGCGGGCGGCGTTCATGCAGTCGCCGGACTTTCAATATGTGAAGACCACCGACAGCCGGTTCGCTCTGGTCAATGCTGCAGTGGCCAAGCATCACGGCTACCTGCCCGAACAATTGCTGGGACGCTCGGATTTCGATCTCGCGGAGCCCGATCGTGCGGACGACCTGTTTGCCGAAGAGCAAATGGCGCTCGCCACGGGCAAGGGGTTCGAGGACCACGAGGAGGTGCTGACCGACATGGCCGGGAGGCCATTCTGGTTCTCGACCAGCAAGGTGCCGCTCAAGAACGCCGATGGCGAGACGATCGGGATCGCGGGGGTGACGCGCGACATCACGCAGCGCAAAATGCTCGAACGCTCTCTGACGGAGAGCCGCAATCAGCTCGGTGCGGTGCTTGCCGGCATCTCGGACGGCGTTGCGATGTTCGACGCAAACGGGGTCCTGGTGTACGCCAACGAGCAGTACCGGAGCCTGTTTCCGCGTACGGCGCAGTATCGGACTGCCGGCACAAGCCTGCGCGACATCCTGCTGAAGGTGGTCGAGACACGCGAACAGGTCCTGCAGCCGGGCAGGGAAACCGAGTGGGTGGAGGAGATCTCGGCTTCGCTCAAGCGGGTCAGCGAAGAGGAGATCGAGCTGTTCGACGGGCGGTGGCTCTACCTGCGAACGCGGCCGACGGCCGATGGTGCGGCACTCGTCGTGGTCTCCGACGTGACCACGATCAAGCAGGCGGAAGCGTCCCTTCGTTCGATGACCGACCAGCTCAAGCTGCTGGCCGCGACGGACGGATTGACCGGGCTCACCAACCGCCGCGGATTCGATGCGGCGCTCGAAACGGAACTGGCGCGCTGCCGGCGCAGCGGTGAACCCCTCAGCCTGCTGCTCGTCGATGTAGACCGGTTCAAGGCATATAACGATCTTTACGGCCACCAGGCGGGCGACGAAGTGCTCAAACGCGTCGCCGAGTGCCTCAAGGCGGCGCTGCGGCGGCCGGGGGACGTGGCCGCGCGCTATGGCGGCGAGGAGTTTGCGGCAGTGCTGCCGGGGACGGACGAGGACGGGGCCTTCTTCATCGCGGACGCGTTCCGCGAGAAGCTCGCGTCGATGGGCATCCCGCACAAGAGGGCTGCGAAAGGGGTGCTGACCGCAAGTGTCGGGCTTGCGACGGTCGCTGACTGCGATGCCGAGGTGAATAGCCCCGAAGTCGTGAAGCGGGCCGACGAAGCGCTCTATGACGCCAAGGGCGCGGGCCGCGATCGCGTCATCGGCTGGCGCCCGCGGCAGGGGGTGCGCCCGGTACGGGGCATTCGCGCCTGAGGTCTAGTGCGCCGCCTTGCCTTCACCCTTGTGAGATGGATCGGCCGCTTCACGATCCGCCTGCATCACCCGGTCGAGCATTTCGGTCGATTTGCGCACGAAGCCGATATAGGCGTCGCGGTCGGCCCGCAGCTCAAAGGATTCATTGAGCAGCCGCTCGTCATGGGCCTC
This sequence comes from Hyphomicrobiales bacterium, assembly GCA_044506585.1. Taxonomy (GTDB): domain Bacteria; phylum Pseudomonadota; class Alphaproteobacteria; order Rhizobiales; family Devosiaceae; genus Devosia_A. The sequence continues at coordinate 3,022 of JBIQKK010000060.1, read as the reverse complement.
GAAAGTATCGGCCATGCGCTGAGCATCGCCGGGCGCGTGGCCGAGGGCAACCAGGGCCTTGCGGCCCAAGGCGAGGGCGCCGCGGAACGTTTCGCGTTCGATGGTCTCGACGCCAAGCGCCATCAGTTCGTGCGCGTGGCCGCGATCGACGGCGCGCGCGGCGATCCGGACGTGGGGGAAGTGCCGGCGGATCAACTCGGCGATGGCGAGGATGCGTTCCCCACCGGCAACGGCAATCACGATCATTTCGGCATTGGGGGCACCGGCCGCCTGGAGGATATCGAGCCGGCCCCCGTCGCCGTAGAACACTTTGACGCCGAAGCGCTTCACGAGCTCGATCTGCGCCGGATCGTCGTCGATCAGGGTCATGGAATAGCCCTGCGCGCGGAGCAGCCGCGTTACGATCTGGCCAAAGCGTCCGTAGCCGAGGACGATCACCTGTCCGCCGGGCAAGTCTTCAGGCACGGCGGGAGCCGGAACTCTCTTGTTGATGCGGGGTACGACCAGCTTGTCGAACAGCAGCAACAGGAACGGCGTGAGCGCCATCGAGAGGGCGACGACGACCGCCCAGATCTGATGGTCGCGCTGGAACATGACGCCGGCAGAGGCAGCGAACTGGAGGATCACGAAGGCGAACTCGCCCGCCTGCGAGAGGAGGACCGCGAGGAGGAGGCGATCTGCAATGTGCATGCGGAAGAAGGTCGCCAGAACATAGAGGACGACGATCTTGAGGCCGACGACCAGAATGACGAGGCTCGCTATGCGGAGCGGCTCCGCGACCACGATCGAGAAGGCGATGCCCATGCCCACGGAGATGAAGAACAGGCCGAGCAGCAGGCCCTTGAAGGGTTCGAGATTGCTCTCGAGCTCGTGCCGGTACTCGCTGTCGGCGAGCAGTACGCCGGCGAGGAAGGCGCCAAAAGCCGGTGACAGCCCGATCGACTGGGTGCCAAAGGCGGCCCCGATCACCAGAAGCAGGGCGAGCGCGGTAAAGGCCTCGGGAATCTTGGATCCTGCGATCCAGCGCATGACGAGCGGCATCAAATAGCGCGACGCCAGCGTGACCGCGATGAAGCCGCCGATGATCACCAGTGCGATCCACCAGCTATAGGGATTGGTGACGACCTCGGCTGCGTCCTCGAGGTTCTTGCCCAGATTGGGCTGGGTGCGGCGGGTCGCGGCGAGGACGGGGATGAGCGCGAGAATGGGGATGACCGCCATGTCCTGGACCAGCAGGGTTACGAGCGTTGCCCGGCCCGTGTCGGTCATCATCAGCGAGCGCTGGTCGACCGTCTGCATGGCGATGGCGGTCGAGGACATGGCGAGCGCAAGCCCGACGACAAGGGCGGTTTGCCAGCCGCTGCCGAGAAGCAACACGGTTGCCGCAACGATGAGGGTGGTGGCGACGACCTGCGTGACGCCAAGACCGAGCACCTTGTGGCGCAGGCGCCAGAGCTCGAGCGGATGCACCTCGAGCCCGATGAGGAACAGCATGACGACGATGCCGAACTCGGAGACCGAGCGGATCGCCTCGGTGTCCGAGATCAGCCTCAGGCCGTACGGCCCGACGGCAATGCCCGCGGCGAGATAGCCGAGCACGGTGCCAAGTCCCAGCCACTTGAAGACGGGGACGAGGGCAACCGCGACAACCAGCAGAACCAGAACCGCGAGCAGGGGATTGTCAGCCAAGAAGGTCCCCCACTGGCAAGCGCCCGGTCAGGCGCCGGAATCAGTCCCGATCGGCAGAATCGGAGTTGAGCGATTTGAGCTTGGCGAAAACCGAATCGGCGTCAATCTCCTCGTCCTGCTCCGGCCGGCGGGACTCGTCGATCGGGGGCAGTTCGGTGGCGCCGCTGCGGCCGCCCGAGGTTGCAAGGGCCTCCTCGGCCGTCAGCAGCATGGTGCCGGTGTCAGCTTCCTCGGGCACGGCCATGCCGGCCTTGGCGGCGGCGCGCTTCACTTCGAGATCGAGGTCGATCTGGCTGCACAGCCCCAGCGTGACAGGGTCCATCGGCTGGATGTTGGACGAGTTCCAGTGCGTGTTGTCGCGCACCGAGTCGATGGTCGATTTGGTCGTGCCCACGAGGCGCATGATCTGCGCGTCCTTGAGCTCGGGGTGATTGCGCAGCAGCCAGCGGATGGCGTTGGGCCGCTCGTTGCGGCGGGAAATGGGCGTGTAGCGCGGACCCTTGCGCTTGGCGGCCGCCACACGAACCTTGGGGTCGGACACCTTCATGCGGTAGGACGGATCGGCTTCGGCCTTTTCGATCTCCTCGCGCGTCAGCTGGCCGTTCTGGACGGGATTGACGCCCATGATGCCGCCCGCGACGTCACCGTCGGCCACGCCCTGGACCTCAAGCGGGTGCAGGCCACAGAAAGCGGCAATCTGCTCGAAGCTCAGGGAGGTGTTGTCGACCAGCCAGACGGCGGTGGCCTTGGGCATCAAGAGGGTGGTCGTCATGATAAATCTCGCTTTCCGGTGCGGCCGGGGGTCATCCGGCGCGCCCGCCATCGGCACAATGCTGAAGGGGGAATAGGGCCAATATACGGGGTCCGGGGCGGTTTTTCAACGCATTCCGAAATCCGTGACGAGGACGATCTTGCCCAGATTGCTGCGATTCTCCATCGCCTGGTGGGCCGCGGCGGCATCAGCCATCGGGAAATGGCGGATGCGGGGGCGGGGCAGTTCGGGATTGGAGAGGGCAGGCCAGAGGCCTTCGGCAAGCCGGGCAGCGATCGCGGCCTTGGTCGCGGTGGACTGGTGGCGGAGGGTGGAGCCCGAGACCGTCAACTGGCGGGCAATGAGCTTGTTGAGGGGCAGGGTGGCGTCGCGGCCGGCAAGCGTTGCCACCATCACGATGTGGCCGCCGCGGGCCACCGCATCGATGTGGCGGGCGGTCGCCTCGCCGCCCAGCATATCGAGCACGATGTCCGCACCGCGTCCGCCGGTGAGTTCGCGCGTGCGGGCCAGAACGTCTTCGGTATCGTGGCGGATGATGGCGGTGGCCCCGAGCGAGCGGAC
>JBIQKK010000059.1:2434-17555 GCA_044506585.1 Hyphomicrobiales bacterium | reverse complement strand
TTGAGCACGACGCCGCCCATCTTGCGGGGGTCGGGCCCGAGGCTGCTGCGTTTGCGGACATAGCCGATGGCGACTTCGCCGCGGCGGCGGCAGGCTTCGACCACGGTGTAGAACGTCATCGGCTGGCCGAGCTCCAGATAGGCTTCGGCCTTGCGCATGACGATCTCGGAGCCCTGGTCGTCCAGCAGGTCGGCGAAGATGGCGCCGATATTCTCGTTCTCCGACGCCTGCGCGAGCATCAAGCTGACGAGCTTGTTGCTGACGACGAAATCGTCGGCGCGGGTCACCTCGGCGAGTTCGCGGTTGCGCACGTCGATCATCTCCGAGACGACGTTGATTTCCTTGCCCGCCGCTTCGGCGATCTTGCGCAGATGCAGCAGTGTCACGAGCGTGCGCGTATCGGTCGCCTGCGGGTCCATGTGGTCGGAGTAGCCCAGCACCAGCACGTGGTCGTAGGAGAGGATATCGAGCGATTCGAGCGCGGTGCGGCTCGCCGTATCCACCACGCCGTACTCGATCTGGAGGTTGCTGCCCCAGATGGTAAGCGCGGCGACGTCCTCTGCCAGCTCTGGGGTATCGGCGGCGATCGTGAGCACGCTGCCGGGTGCCACATGGCGCGAAAGCTCCAGCGCGATCACCGGGCCGCGGCGGTTCCAGCCGAGCAGCAGCGTGCGCTCGGCGGCCTGCTCCTGCCGGCGGTAGAGCGCAATCGCCGTGTGGTCGACATTGAGCGGACTGGCCGTCACCTCGATCGTGCTATCGTCCTCGGCGATGAGGATCGCCTTCATGCCCGGGCGGATGACCGTTTCCATGGGCGGATTCAGCCACACCTTGCCTTCGGGGTCGGTGATGCCGATGAGCACCGAGGTGTCGTAGGCCATCATGGCGTCACCGAAGCTCGAGCCCTCGATGGCCTTCTGCTCGGCGGTATAGATTTCGCTGCCCTCGAAATCGAGCAGCTCGGAATAGACCGCGCTCAGCCCGGACTGGCGCGAGGAGTGGACGACGATGCGCGCGATGAGCTCGTCGGCGAGCACCAGCTGCACTTCGTCTCCGCCCACGACCCTGGCGAGCTCGGCGTTCCTGGCGTGCCGGATCTCGGCGGCGATCTGGTACTTCCCGCTGCGCCGCCGCGGATCGTGCACCAGCGCCAGGATCGTCTTGATGACGCGGCTGTCGGGATCGTCGGCCTCGGGCGACACCACGATGATCGAGCGCGAGCTATGGGGACTGGTGATCGCAAGGTCGCCCAGATCGGTCGGATCGCCGGACCGGCAGACGATGCGCGTGTTGCGCAGATTGGGCAGCTCCCGCGCGATCTCGTCCTCCATCTCGACCTTGTCCCTGTCGGCCATGATGACGATGCGGTGCCGACGCCGCGACTGGTTGGCGAGGGCCAGTTGCGAGATGATGTCGAAGATCGAGGGCGACCAGTTGAGGATGATCGTGTGGTCGCTCTCGATCACCTCCGAGCGCCCCTTGCGCAGCTCGTCGAGCTTGCCCTCGATGCCCGACGACAGCACGCCGATGAGCGTCGCGACCACGAAGATGCCGCCCAGCGTCACCGCGAGCATCACCACGCGGAAGCCCCAGCCGGCATCGGCGCCCATGGTGCCGGCATCGAGGGTGCGCATCAGCGCGGCCCACATCGCCTCGCCGAATTCGAGCGGGTCCGACCCCTCCGGCGCAATCCGCAGCAGCGCGAGAACCGCGGCCGCGACGGCGATCAGCACGACCGACAGCACGGCCAGCCAGCCGATCAGGGCGATGGGTCCGGCTGCCATCGACTTGTCGAACTCATAGCGCAGCCTGGCCCCCAGTCCCCGCTTGCGATTGTCCCGATCCGTCATGATTGCCCCGAAGCCCGCCGCAGCGTCCCTTGATTATTCAAGCACTTGGCGGACCAATTGAGAAGGCGCGGCGCGCGTCACCATGGCGCGGTTTCCACCGGACGGCACAAGGTGATATCGAGAGCGCCCGCAGGTTTATGGACGTTTGGCGTGAGACATCGGGTTGGAGCAATTGCAGCGATCGCGGCGCTGGCCCTGCTCAGCGCGTGTTCGTCGACGAACTTCCCCTCGCTCGCCAACATCAAGCCCAGGCCCGCGGCCCAGTCGATGGCGGTCGAAACCGCAACGGTCGAGGTGGCGTCCCCATCGGGCCTCGATCCGCTGATCGTGAAATACTCCGCCCAGTACAATGTGCCGGAATCGCTGGTGCGCCGGGTCATCGTGCGCGAGAGCGGCTACAACCCCCGGGCGCGCAACGGCCCCTATTACGGGCTCATGCAGATCAGCTACGCCACCGCGCAGTCGATGGGTTATCGCGGCGCCGCGAGCGGCCTGCTCGACCCCGACACCAACCTCAAATACGCCGTCAAATATCTGAGCGGCGCCTATAAGGTCGGCGGGCAGAACCACGACCAGGCCGTGCGCAATTATTCGCGCGGCTACTATTACGACGCCAAGCGCCAGGGCCTGCTCGAGGAAGTCGGCCTGCGCTGAGCGCCGCAATCGCCGGTGCGTAACTCGCGCGCATGGATTCTCAGCGGCGCTGCGGCACGCTAGCCCTTCGGTTGTGGGAAGCAGCTCAAGGGGCTTTGCGTCATGATACGGAAATTGGCGGCCGAGATTTTCGGCACATTCTGGCTGGTGTTTGCGGTGCTGGGCACCGCGATGTTCGCGGCAGGTTACCCCGATGTCGGGGTCGGGTTCATCGGCGTCGGCTTCGCGGCGGGCCTCGCGGTGCTGACCGCGGCCTATGCGGTCGGCGGCATTTCGGGCGGCCACTTCAATCCGGCGGTCTCGCTGGGCCTTGCGATCGCCGGCCGGTTCGAGTGGAAGGACCTCATCGGCTACTGGATCGCGCAGCTCGTGGGCGGCGCGCTCGCGGCGGTGATCGTTTACTGGATCGGGACGGGCGATGCCGATTTCCTCGCCGGCGGTTTTGCCGCCAACGGCTACGACGCGCTCTCGCCCGGCGGCTACTCGCTGATCTCGGTGATCGTGATCGAGATCGTGCTGACCGCCGCGTTCCTGATCGTGATCCTCGGCTCGACCAGCACGGCGGCGCCCGCGGGCTTTGCCCCGATCGCGATCGGCCTTGCGCTGTTCGTCGCGCACCTGATCGGCATTCCAGTCAGCAATGCCTCGCTCAATCCGGCGCGCTCGATCGCCTCCGCGATCTTTTCGACCACCGGCGCATGGAGCCAGATCTGGGTCTTCGTCGTCGCCCCGCTCGCCGGCGGCGCCCTCGGCGCGATCATCTACAGGACGCTGATCGCACCCGGCGAAAGCCCGGCCAATATCGGCCAGCCATAGTCCCGTTCTGCCGCTTAAGGGCCCGCTCCGGCGGGCCCTTTCTTTATGGCGGCGCCGAAATCTGGCGCGCCGAAGCGCTATCTTTTTGAGTCATTCCAAACTGGGTCGATTTAAGTTGACCCTCATAGTCCGGATTGTTAGGGCGCGGGCACTGCAGAGATCTTGCCCGCCATCGCCGGCCGCGATGGAGGCCTTCACCCAAGGACGATGACGATGAAGCTCACGCGCTTCGTCGCCGCGCTGGCCCTGCTGTGGGCCGGCGCAGCGGCGGCCATGGCCGATCCATTCCCGGTCACGCTCACCCACAAATTCGGCACCACGACGATCGACACGCAGCCCGAACGCGTCGTGTCGCTCGGCTTTGCGGGGATCGACAATCTGCTGGCGCTCGGGGTCAAGCCCGTGGCGGTCCGCTACTGGTACGGCGATTATCCCTATGCGGCCTGGCCGTGGGCGCAGGACGCGCTGGGCGACGCGCAACCGGTCGTGCTCAAGGGCGACCTCAACATCGAGCAGATTGCGGCATTGCAGCCCGATGTGATCATGGCGGTGAGCTCGGGGATCACGCAGGAGCAGTATGACCTGCTGAGCCAGATCGCGCCCGTGGTCGCGCCGGAAGCTCAATATGGCGACTACGGCACGCCGTGGCAGGTGGACGTGCGCACCGACGGCAAGGCGCTCGGCAAATCGGCGGAGGCCGAAGCGGCGATCACGGCGATCGAAGACCGCTTTGCCGCGATCCGTGCGGCGCACCCGGACTGGCAGGGCAAGACGGCGGCGGTCGGCTTCTACTGGAACGATGCTCCAGGCGCGTACCGCTCCATCGATATCCGGCCGCGCATGCTCGAATCGCTCGGCTTCACAACGCCCGAGGCGATCGATGCGGCGGGCGAGCCGGACGTGTTCTTCGTCTCGCTGTCGGCCGAAGACCTGTCGCCGCTCGATGCCGACGTGCTGATCTGGTTCGACGACGAGGGCAAGGTGAAGACGCTGAAGCTGAGGCCGGCCATGCGCGCCTATGCCGAGGGGCGCGAGATCTTCCCCGATGCGATCCTGTCGGGTGCCTTCTCCTATTCGAGCCTGCTCTCGATCGGCTACGCGCTCGACCACCTCGTGCCGATGCTCGAGGCGGCAATCGACGGCGACCCCGCAACGAAGGTCGCCGACAAGCGGGTGCAATGAGCGGCGTGGCCGCATCGATGGAGGCCGTGGCGGGAGGCCGGGCCAATCCGGGCTTCCCCGCGGCGCTCGCGCGCCGCAATGTGCTGCGGGTGATTGGGCTTCTTGCGTTCGCGGTGATGCTGGCCGTGGCCGCCATCCTCTCGCTTGGCATCGGTGCGCGGCCGGTGGCACCGGACACGGTGCTTCATGCGCTCTTTGCGTTCGATCCCGCCAACAGCGACCACATCGTGGTGCGCGAGCTGCGCCTGCCGCGCACGGGGGTGGCACTCGCGGTGGGCGTGGCGCTGGCCATCGCGGGCGCGCTGATGCAGGCGCTGACGCGCAATCCGCTGGCCGACCCGGCGCTGCTGGGCGTCAATGCCGGGGCGGCGCTGGCGGTGGTCGGCACGATTTTCTTCTTCCACATCAAGGCGCCGGGCGTGCTGGCCTGGTGTGCCTTCGGCGGGGCGGGCGGTATCGCGCTGCTGGTCCATGCCTTTGCCGCAATCGGACGCGGCGGCGCGACGCCGGTGCGGCTTGCGCTCGCGGGGGCAGCGGTCAATGCGATGCTGATGGGGCTGATCGGCGCGGTGCTGATCCTCAGCCAGGACACCTACGATGCATACCGGTTCTGGATGGTGGGCTCGCTGTCGGCGACGAATGCCGTTCCAGTGGGGGACCTGCTGCCGTTCATCGGCGCGGGCGTTCTGCTCGCGGTGCTTGTCGGCCCCGCGCTCAACGCCATCGCGCTCGGCAACGACGCGGCGCACGCCCTGGGGGTGCGGATCGGCCTCGTGCGCTCCGGTGCGCTCGCGGCGGTGACGCTGCTGAGCGGCGCGGCGGTGGCGGCGGCGGGGCCGATCGCGTTCGTAGGACTGGTCGTGCCGCACCTCGCCCGCGCCATCTGTGGCGGCGACCAGCGCTGGCTGCTGGCGTATGCCGCGCTGCTCGGCCCGGCGCTGCTGCTGCTTGCCGACGTCATGGGCCGCGTCGTCCTGCCGCCGGGGGAGGTGCAGGTCGGGATCATCATGGCGCTCGCGGGCGGGCCGCTCTTTGTCGCCATCGTGCGGCGGATCCGGGTGGCGTGATGGCGGGTGCGGTGTCACAGGGTTACGCGCTGCGGCTCCCGGGGCTGTCGGTGCGGCTGCAACGGCGCAGCGTGATGGTCGCGCTCGTGCTGGCGGGTGCAATCATCGCCATTGGCCTGTGGAGTCTCGCGGCCGGCGACTTCCCGCTGGCGCTCGAGCGGGTGCTGGCCACGCTGGCGGGGCAGGGGGAGGGCGGCGAGAATTTCGTCGTGCTCAGCCTGCGGTTGCCACGCGTCCTGACCGCGATCCTCGCGGGAGCGGCGTTCGGGGTCGCCGGCGCGCTGCTGCAATCGCTGGCGCGCAATCCGCTGGCCTCGCCCGACATCATCGGCTTCGATGCGGGCGCGGCATTGGGCGCGGTCGCGAGCGTCGTCGTCTTCGGGGCGAGCGGCGCGATGATCGCCGCGGGCGCCATCGGGGGCGGCCTCGCCGCCGCGGCAATGGTCCTCGCTGCGAGCTGGCGCAACGGCGTCGCGCCGATGCGGCTCGTGCTGGTCGGCATCGGGGCGGGGGCGTTCTTTTATGCCGGCATGCAGTTCCTGCTGACACGCAGCGACATCTTCGAGGCGTCGGCAGCGCAGGCCTGGCTCACGGGCTCGCTCAATGCGCGGGTGTGGCTGCATGTGGGCGTCGCGGCGCTGGGTGCGCTGACGCTCATCCCTGCGGCACTGGCGCTCCATGCCGCGCTCGAGCGGCTCGAACTGGGCGACGATCTTGCCGCCGCACTCGGCACGCGGGTGGAGTTGGCGCGCATCGCGGCGGGCGGCGTCGCCGTGCTGCTGGCGGCGGTCGCCGTCGCGTCCGCTGGGCCGCTGCCCTTCGTGGCGCTCGCCGCCGCGCCATTGGCCCGGCGCATGTCGGGCGCCAGCGGGCCGACGCTGATGGGCGCCGGCCTCGTGGGCGCGGTCATCGTGCTGGGTGCCGATCTCGCGGGCCGCCTCGTGTTCGCGCCGGTGCAACTGCCGGCGGGAATCTTCACCGCCGTGCTGGGCGCGCCGTACCTGCTGTGGCTGCTCGCGACGCAAATCCGCAAAGGAGCCATGTGATGGAGATGAGCCCGATCGTCACGAGCCGCCTCGGCGCGCGCGAGGCGAAGCTCGCTTACGGCGACCGCACCATCGTGGACGGCATCGATGTCGCGATCCCCGACGGCAGGATCACGGTGATCGTCGGGCCCAATGGGTGCGGCAAGTCCACGCTGCTGCGGGCGCTGGCGCGATTGATGACGCCGAGGGGCGGCAGCGTGTTCCTCGATGGCCGCGACATCCACAAGCTGCCCACCCGCGAGGTCGCGCGGCGTCTGGGCCTCTTGCCGCAGGCGCCGATCTCGCCCGAGGGCATCGTGGTCGCCGACCTGGTGGCGCGGGGGCGTTCGCCGCACCAGGGCCCGTTCCAGCAATGGTCGCGGGCGGACGAGGCGGCGGTCGAGCGCGCACTCGCGGCGACCGAAATGCTGGACCTCGCCGATCAGCGCGTGGACGAACTCTCGGGCGGGCAACGCCAGCGCGTATGGATCGCCATGGCGCTGGCGCAGGAGACCTCGCTGCTGCTGCTCGACGAGCCCACGACCTTCCTCGATTTGCGCCACCAGCTCGATGTGCTGAACCTGCTGCGCCGGCTCAACCGCGAGGAGGGCCGCACGCTGGTGCTGGTGCTGCACGACCTCAACCTCGCCTGCCGTTATGCGGACTACATCATCGCGATGCGCGATGGCCGTATCGTTGCGGAAGGGGCACCGGCCGACGTCATTACCGCCGGTGTGATGGCCGCCGTGTTCGGGCTCGACTGCACGGTGATCCCCGATCCCGCGGCGGGGACGCCGCTCGTCATTCCGGCGGCCGGATGATCCCGGGCTGGCCGATCGAGGAGGGCGCCGCGGAGCGGGGCTGGGTGAGCCTTGCGGCGCTCGCCGGCGCTCGCTTCGATTTCGCCCAAGCCTATTTCGACGCGGCGGCGGCCTTCGAGCCGGGCCTCGACCGGCGCGGGCAGGGCGCCTACTTCCTCGGCAGCCTCGCCTATTATTACGGCTTCGCGCTCGCCTGGCCGGTGCTGCACGATCGCGGGACGCCGGACCTCAGCGGCGAGCATCTGGTGATGAAGCTCGGCGCGCCAAACCTCGACCTGCGCTATCGCGTGGTGCCCGGCGCCGGACCGGCAACCGCGCCGATGGGAGCGATGATCGAGGCGGTGTTCACCCCGCTCATCGCGCGCATCAAGGACGCAACGCGGCTGGGCGAGCCGGCGCAGTGGCGGCTGGTGGCCGACGGCATCGCCGGCAGCTTCATCGCCGTCGGCGCGCATCTCGATTGCCTGGCGCGCGCGCAGGAGATCGGGCTGGGGCTGGTGCGCGACCCGACTTACCGCTTCTTCAACGGACACACGGGCTATTACGACATCGACGGCCAGTGCTTCTTGAAGCGCGGCGGGTGCTGCCGGTTCTATACGGCCGAACGCGGCAGCTATTGCGCGACCTGCATCCTGCGGCCGCCGCACGAGCATGTGGACGAAATCCGCCGCCGCTACGGCCTCGCGGCCGCAAGCTAGCCCCACCCTGGCGTCAACGGAACTCGCGGACCTCGACGGGCGCGCGGCAGGCGATCGCGGCCTTGCGGCCCCATTCGAGGGCTTCGTCCAGGCTGGCCGTCTCGAGCACCCAGAAGCCGCCGATATGCTCCTTGGTCTCGATGTAGGGACCATCGGTGACGACGACCTTGCCGCCCGGTTTCACTTGTACCGACCTGGCGTCGCGCGCCGATTGCAGGCCGCCAACGAACACGCGGACGCCCGCGGCCTTCATTTCCTCGTTGAGCGCCTTGATGTCGGCGCGCAGCGCATCGTCTTCCGCGGCGGCCGGGTCGTAGTCATCGGGAAGGTGAATGGCGACGAGATACTGGGTCATGGCAGTCTCCGAATATGGGGCGGACTCGGTGCCCGTCCTTCACTCCATAGCCGAACGAGCGGACGGCAATTCGACAGCGGGCCGGGAATTTTTCGGCCCGGTCAGCGCAACATTGCCTTCGCGATGGCCTTCATGCCGAGCGTCAGCGCCTCGGCATCGGGCGCGCCGCCGGGGTCGAGCAGCTTTTGCACCGTGACGCCGCTCATCAGCGCGAGCAGCAGACTGCCCACCGCCTGCCGGGTTTTCGCATCGGTCCTGCCCAGATCGAGGAAGTCCTCGACCACCTCGTTGCGGGCATCGGCGAACGCTTCGACGAAAATCGGCTTCAGCTCATCGGACCGCACGGCGTGGACGCCGATTTCGAGGCTCGCCCGCATCAGCTCGCGGTCCGTCTCGAACAGCGCGAGGAACTGCGCCCAGCCCGCGCGAAACCGCGCTTCGCTGCCGCTGGTGGTCGCCGCGGTGATCCCCGCGGTGCGCTCGCCCCATTCGCCCAGCATCTCGATCATCGCGGTGGTCAGCAACTGGTCGAGCGAGCCGTAATGGTAGCCGATCGAGGCGAGGTTGGTTTTGGAGGTCTCGACGATATCGCGGGCGGTGGTGTTGGCGTAGCCGCGCTCGAGCAGGCACGCCTTGGCTCCGGCCAGCAGGTCTTCCTTGTGTCCCATGGTGCCTTTCTAGGCGGCCTTCCGCGGCGCCGCCATACATTTGTATGAATCCATCTATACAACCGTATAATACAGTTGTATAGATCGCCTCCATCGAACCGAGGAGACCATCCCATGACCACCCGTTCCGTCCTGATTTCCGGTGCCAGCGTTGCCGGTCCGGCCCTCGCCTTCTGGCTCGTCCGCCTGGGCTTTGCCGTCACCATCGTCGAGAAGGCCCCGGCGCTCCGCGAAGGCGGCTATGCGGTCGATTTCCGCGGCACGTCGATGGAGGTGCTGCGCCGCATGGGGCTGCTCGACGCGATCCGCGCCGAGGCGACCAATATGGGCGACATGTTCTACGTCGACAGAAGGGGCCGCAGGATCGCGACCATGCCGGCAGCGGCGTTCAGCGGCGAGCTCGAGATCATGCGCGGCGACCTCGCGCGCATTCTCTACGACGCGACGTGCAAGGATGCCGAATACATCTTCGGCGACTCGATTGCGGCGCTGAACGATGTGGGACCGCATGTCGAGGTCACGTTCGAATCGGGCAGCGTCCGGCGCTTCGATCTGGTGGTCGGCGCTGATGGGGTGCACTCCAATGTCCGCAGCAAGACCTTCGGCGATGCTCGGGATTATGTGCGTGACCTGGGGCTGGCCGTCTCGATCTTCACCGTGCCCAACCGGCTCGATCTCGATTGCAGCGGACACCTCTACAGCGCGCCGGGCACGGTGGCGGGGGTTTACAGCGCGCGCGACAATCGTGAGGCCAGAGCGCTGTTCTATTTCCGCGCGGATGCCGATGAGCTGGCCTGCCGCGATCCGCGCCGGCAAAGGCAGATCGTGCGCGACCACTATGCCGGCCAGCGCTGGCACGTGCCGGAACTGATCGCGGACATGGAGAGCGCGCCCGACTTCTACTACGACAGCGTCAGCCAGGTGGTCCTGCCACAGTGGCACAAGGGCCGCGTGGTGCTCTTGGGGGATGCGGCCGGCTGCGCCTCGCCGCTTTCGGGCATGGGGACGGGGATGGCCGTCACGGGGGCCTACATCCTCGCCCACGAACTGGCGCAGACATCCGACCACGCCGAGGCCTTTGCCGCCTACCAGCGCAAGATGACGCCGTTCGTCGAAAAGTCCCAGAAGTTCGCGCGCGAGTCCGTCGCGCATTTTGCGCCCGCGAGCCGTTGGGCCGTCTTCATGCACATGCTGGTGATGCGGTTCCTCGTGCCGCGCATTCCGGTCGCCGAGATGCTCAAGGACGTCCTCGCCGCGGCCAATGCGATCGCGATCGAGGATTACGGCCGCACCTGGGATCAACCCAAGGCGCGGCCGGTCTTGGTGGCCGCCTAGGCGCCGAAGCGCACCGGCCCTGCGCCGCGCGCGGCTTTGGCGTCGCTCTTGCGCTTGCCGCTCCAGCGGGGCTTGCCGGTCTTGGCGCCGGCCGGGCGATTGCCCGGCTTCTTGGCCTGCACCGGCCGGTCGGTCTTTGCGCCCTCGGGTCCGCGCGGCGTGGCGGGACGGCGATGGCCGGTGGCGGGGCGCCTGCCATGCGGCCGGGCCTCGCCCGCGGACGCCGTCGTCATCGGCGGCGCCTTGTCGGCGTTCTCGAGCGGCAGCGTGCGGCGGATCAGGCGTTCGATCTCGCGCAGCTTGGCACGCTCGTCGCCGCCGACCAGCGTGATCGCGGTACCCGTCGCGCCGTTGCGGCCCGTGCGGCCGATGCGGTGCACGTAGTTCTCGGGATCGTCGGGCAGCTCGAAATTGATGACGTGGCTGATATTGGGCACGTCGATGCCGCGCGCCGCGATATCGGTTGCAACGAGGATGCGGACGCCGCCGGCGGCGAACGCCTTGAGCGCAGCCTGCCGCGCGTTCTGGCTCTTGTTGCCGTGGATTGCGGCCGCCTCGTGCCCGTCGAGTGCGAGGTGCTTGGCGACCCGGTCGGCGCCATGCTTGGTGCGCGAGAAGATGATCACTTTGCTGAGCGCGGAATCTTCGAGGAGCGTATTGAGCTGCGCGCGCTTTTCCTTGCTGCCGGCATAGATCGCGCGTTGCACGATGACCGGCACGGTCGTCGCCGGAGCCTGAGCTTCGACGCGCACGGGGTCGTTGAGGAGACCCCCGGCGAGCCTGGCAATCTCGTCGCTCATGGTCGCCGAGAACATTGCCGTCTGCCGGCGCGGGCCGATGGCGGCGGCGATCTGCTTGACCGCGCCGATGAAGCCCATGTCGAGCATGCGATCGGCTTCGTCGAGCACCAGCCAGCGCGTCTCGTTGAGGCGCAGCTTGCGGTCGTCGACGAGGTCCTTGAGCCGGCCGGGCGTGGCGATGGTGATATCGACGCCGCGCGCGATCTTCTGGACCTGGGCATTGCGCGAGGTGCCGCCGAGGACGAGGACGGTGGTGAGCCGCATGCCGTCGGCGAGCGTGCGCAGCACCTCGTCGATCTGCACCGCGAGCTCGCGGGTCGGCGCGAGGATGAGCGCGCGGGTGGTCAGCGGATTGGCGCGGCCCTTGAGGGCGGCGAGGCCGGCGAGAATGGGGAGCGCGAACGCGGCCGTCTTGCCCGAGCCGGTCTGGGCGATGCCCATGATGTCGCGGCCTTCGAGCTGCGGCTTGAGGGCGCGCTGCTGGATCTGGGTGGGGGTGTTGAAGCCGGCTTTGGTGAGCGCGGCGACGATGTGTGCCGGCAGGCCGAATTCGGAGAACGTCTTGGTCAATGCATGTCTCATGTTGCCGTGGCGCGAGCCAAACCGCGCACGGGATCCCGCGTCCTTGGCGGGCGTCTATCGATGCAAATGCGACAGGGATTTGCCGCGGTTGCGCTGTCACCGGGAGGAAACCCCGGCGCTTCACCGCTCACCGCTTTGGCCGGAAAGAAGAGAAGCCCATCGCCGCGCGGGCAAGCCGCGCCAATGGCGAATAGCCGCCATATGGGCGAGAACGCGCCAAATAGCAAGCGGGCTGCCGCATGGCTGGCCTGCAACGCGGCTTGACGCTTAACCGTTGATGACCACCAATCGGCGCGCCAACGGAACGACGACCCATGACCGATGCACTGACCAACTGGGCGGGCAACATCGCCTATGCCGCCAAGACCGTCCACGCGCCCCGCGATCTCGAGGAGTTGCGGCGGATCGTGCGCGGAGCGCGCAAGGTCCGGGCGCTCGGCTCGCGCCATTCGTTCAACCGCATCGCCGACACCGATGCCGACCTCGTGCGGATGTCGGGGCTGAACCGCGTATCGGGGCTGGATCGCGCGGCGCGGACGGTAACGGTCGAGGGCGGCATCACCTATGGGCAGCTGGGGCCCTATCTCCAGGAGCAGGGATTTGCGCTGCACAATCTCGCCTCGCTGCCGCATATCGGCGTCGTGGGCGCCTGCATGACGGCAACGCACGGCTCGGGGGTGGGCAACAGGAATCTCGCGGCGGCGGTTGCCGGGATCGAATGGATGACCGCGTCCGGCGATGTGGTTTCGCTCAAGCGCGGCGATGCGGGGTTCGATGGGGCCGTGGTGTCACTGGGGGCACTGGGGATTGTCACGGCGGTAACCCTCGACCTCCAGCCGACATTCGACGTGCGCCAGAACCTCTACACCGGCCTGCCGGTCGACGCGCTCGCGACAGACATGGAAGAGATCCTCTCGGCCGCCTACAGCGTCAGCCTCTTCACCGTGTGGCAAGGCGACACGATCCAGCAGGTCTGGCTGAAGAATCTCGCCGGTGCGCCGCCGGCGCCGACGGGCGATTTCTTTGGCGCGCAGCCCGCGACGCGTCCGTGGCACCCGATTGCGGCCATCGACCCGGCGCCGCTGACCGAGCAGATGGGTGTCCCCGGTCCCTGGCACGAGCGGCTGCCGCATTTCCGCATGGACTTCATGCCCAGCGCCGGCGTCGAACTGCAGAGCGAGTATTTCGTCGATCGGGCCGACGGGCCCGCGGCGTTCGCGGCCCTGCGCGACATCCAGCACGTGATCGCGGGGCCGCTGATGGTCTCGGAAATCCGCACCATCGCGGCCGACGATCTGTGGCTGTCGATGAACTACAGGCGCGACAGCCTGGCGTTCCACTTCACCTGGCATCAGGACTGGGAGGCGGTGCGCCGTGTGCTGCCGGCGATCGAGGCCGCCCTCGCGCCGTTCGATGTCCGCCCGCATTGGGGCAAGCTGTTCACGATGGACGCGGCGGCGGTGCAGTCGAAATACGAGCGGCTCGGCGATTTCCGCGCGCTGGCCCAGCGGCACGATCCGGAGGGCAAGTTCCGCAACGCGTTCGTGGATGAGTTCGTGTTTGGCTGAGGCGCGCGCCTTGGCGATCGGGCCGGCATGAAACATAGTGCGCGCGGGAGGGGACGATGCGATGCCGGGGGCCGGCGACACCCATGAGGCGCACGAGGCACGAGCCGAGGCGGACCGGCGGCTGACGGCTGCCATGGCCGCGGCGCAGGCGGGAGATCGGGCGGCCTACGAGATGGTGCTGCGCGAGTGCGTGCCCATCGTGCAGCGGATCGCGCGGCGGCAGGGCGCCTCACCCGATATGCTGGACGACGTCGTGCAGGACGTGCTGGTCACCATTCATGGCGCGCGTGCCACCTACGACCCGTCGCGGCCGTTCACAGCGTGGCTGACGGCGATCTCCAAGCGGCGCACGATCGACATCCTGCGCAAGCAGGGGCGGCGCGGAGCACGCGAGGTGCATGCGCCGCTGGCCTTCGAGACGCACGCCGCGCCCGACAATCCGGAAGACGATGCGACCCGCCAGGACGAGGCGGACCGGCTCCGCGCCTTCGTCGACGGCCTGCCGGAGGTGCAGCGGGAAGCGGTGCGCGCGCTGGCCCTCGAGGAAAATTCGCTCGAGGATGCATCCAAATCGACGGGTCGAACGAAAACAGCATTGAAGGTCAATTTGCACCGGGCGATCAAGACGCTGCGCGCCCGGATGAGCGGAGAGGCCCGATGAGAAGGACGGCCGATGTCTGACGGCGATATTTCGCGATTGATCGGCGATCTCGGCGCCGACCTGAAGCCGGTGCGGCGCCTGCCGCCACCCTGGCTGCGCGCGTTCGTCTGGCTGGGCGCGGTGGCGATCGTCGCCGCCGTGCTGGTCGCAACGCGCACGCTGCTGCCGGCACTGGGCATCATCGGCAACGACCCCTTCATGCTGCCGGGTGCCTATGCGTCGCTGGCGACCGCAGTGCTCGCCGCCATCGCCGCGTTCGAGCTCAGCCTGCCCGACCGCTCCGATGCATGGATTCTGCTGCCCCTCCCGGCGCTCGTCGTGTGGATCGTGCTCAACGGGCTCGGCTGCCTCGCGACACTCGCGATCCCGGGCACGCAGACCACGCCGTTCCAGTTCATGGTGTGCCTGGGGCTGATCTTTGCGATCAGCATCCCCCTCACGGTGACGATGGTGCTGATGGTCCGGCGGGCGCGCCCGCTGCGGCCGCTGCGCGTCGCGGCGCTGGGCGGGCTTGCCGCTTCGGGGGCGGCGGCAACGCTCCTGGTCCTGATCCATCCGCACGATTCCGCCGTGCTCGACCTCGCGGCGCATGGCGTGGCGGTGGCCGTGATCATCGGGCTCAACGTGCTGCTGGGCGGGCGCCTGCTGGTGCCCGCCAACAAAATTCGCAAGGGCCTGTAACCGGCCGCGATCCTCCAGCGAATAGTTGGACATGGGCGGCCAGTGCGCCGCACCTGCCAGGATTTCGCAACTCCATTGATGAGGATACCGCCATGACGCACGCCCTGCGCCACACGACCACTCTTGTCTCCGCACTTGCCCTCGCCACCGCGCTGGCCCTTCCGGGCCTCGCCCAGGACGCGATGTCGTCCGATGCCATGGGCGGCGATGCCATGTCCCCCATGCAGGACTCGATGTCGAACGACTCCATGATGAGCGACTCGATGATGGGCGGCGGCAGCAAGACCATCATGGTCACGATCGAGAACGTGCTCACCGGCCAGCCTTTCTCGCCGTCGTTCTTTGTGGCGCGCGCTGC
>JBIQKK010000059.1:0-2334 GCA_044506585.1 Hyphomicrobiales bacterium | reverse complement strand
GACGGCTTCTCGGGCGTCACCGATGTCGATGCCTTCGCGCTCACCGCGCCCACCACCGTCGAGGTGCTCGGCTACGACGCGGGATCGGAGATCAACAGCGAGAAGACCGGCTTCCTCGGTGCGCTGGGCGGGGGCAATGACCGCGACCCCGAGAACGGCGTCATCACGCAGCATCAGGGCATCCGCGGCGACGCCGATGCGCCCGGGGACTGGGGCTGGGATGTCAACGCGCCGGTCGCGCGCGTCACCTTCACGCCGGTCAACTGACACACCCCGAGGCGGGCCGGACAACCCGGCTCGCCAATCCCCGGAGCACACGATGACCCCACCGATCTTCGAGGGCACGGTCAAACCCCAGCGCCGCGGCGGCTGGAGCGCCCGCGCGATCCTGACGATGGAGCGGCACGGCCAGCTGTTCGATACGCTGATCGGCACCCGCGCCTTCCCCACCGAACGCGCCGCCACCGACTGGCTCCGCACGCTCGCCAGCGAACGGGTCCCCGGCCAACGCGCGACGATCGCGAGGCTGGCGCGTTAGCGGCAAAAGGCCCGTTAACCCCCGATAAACCACGTTTGCCCCCGGCTTGCGGGCCTGCTATCAGCCGCGGACCTTCCGCGACTTCTGGCCCTGATGACCACGCCCCTCGACCACATCCGCAATTTTTCGATCGTCGCCCATATCGATCACGGCAAATCGACGCTCGCCGACCGGCTGATCCAGACCACCGGGGGGCTCGAACTGCGCGAGATGAAGGAGCAGGTGCTCGATTCGATGGATATCGAGCGCGAGCGCGGCATCACCATCAAGGCGCAGACCGTCCGGCTCAGCTACAAGGCAAAGAACGGGGAGACGTACCTCCTCAACCTCATCGACACGCCCGGCCATGTCGACTTTGCCTATGAGGTGAACCGCTCGCTGGCGGCGGTCGAGGGCTCGCTGCTGGTGGTCGATGCCAGCCAGGGCGTCGAGGCGCAGACGCTGGCCAATGTCTACCACGCGATCGAGGTCAACCACGAGATCGTGCCGGTGCTCAACAAGGTGGATTTGCCGGCCGCCGATGTGCCGCGCGTCAAGCAGCAGATCGAGGACGTGATCGGGCTCGATGCCTCGGACGCGCTCGAGATCAGCGCCAAGACCGGTGTCGGCATCGATACGGTGCTCGAGGCGATCGTCCACCGCCTGCCACCGCCCAAGGGCGACGTGAACGGGCCGCTGAAGGCGCTGCTGGTCGACAGCTGGTACGACACCTATCTGGGCGTCGTCGTCCTCATCCGCGTCATCGACGGGACCATCCGCAAGGGCCAGAAGATCCGCATGATGGCGACCAAGGCCGCCTACGAGCTGGATCGGGTGGGTGTGTTCACACCCAAGATGGTCGAAGTGGATGAACTCGGTCCCGGCGAGATCGGGTTCTTCACCGCCGCCATCAAGCAGGTGGCCGACACCAATGTCGGCGACACCATCACCGACGACAGGAAGCCCACGGCCACGGCGCTGCCCGGCTTCCGCCCGGCGCAGCCGGTGGTGTTCTGCGGCCTGTTCCCGGTCGATGCGTCGGACTTCGAGGAATTGCGCGAGGCGATGGGCAAGCTCCGCCTCAACGATGCGAGTTTCTCGTTCGAGATGGAGACGTCCGCGGCGCTCGGCTTCGGGTTCCGCTGCGGGTTCCTTGGCCTGCTGCATCTCGAGATCATCCAGGAACGGCTGAGCCGCGAATTCAATCTCGACCTGATCGCGACGGCGCCGTCGGTGGTCTACCAGATCGAGCAGACCAACGGCGAGACCAAGGAACTGCACAATCCGGCCGACATGCCGGACGTGGTCAAGATCCGGGAAATCCGCGAGCCCTGGATCAAGGCGACGATCCTGACGCCGGACGAATATCTGGGCGGCATATTGAAGCTCTGCCAGGACCGCCGCGGCATCCAGCGCAACATGACCTATGTGGGCAACCGCGCGATGCTCGAATACGAGCTGCCGCTCAACGAGGTCGTGTTCGATTTCTACGACCGGCTCAAATCGATCTCCGCCGGCTATGCGAGCTTCGACTACACGCTGGCCGACTATCGCGAAGGCGATCTGGTGAAGCTCTCGATCCTGGTCAACGCCGAGCCGGTCGATGCGCTGTCGATGCTGGTCCACCGTGGGGCCGCCGAGTCGCGCGGGCGGCAGATGTGCGAAAAGCTCAAGGAGCTGATCCCGCCGCACCTGTTCGTGATCCCCATCCAGGCGGCCATCGGGGGCAAGATCATCGCCCGCGAGACGGTGCGGGCGATGCGCAAGGACGTGACCGCCAAGTGCTATGGCGGCGACGCCACCCGCAAGCGCAAGCT
>JBIQKK010000159.1:0-2598 GCA_044506585.1 Hyphomicrobiales bacterium | reverse complement strand
CGCTCGCCGTCATTTCGCTGCTCGCCGCCGCCACGAGCCCCACCGTGGCTGCCGTTGACCTCAGTGTCGGGATCACCCTCAGCGGGGACGTGCAGATCGTCACCGCCGTCTATGGCTGCGGGGACGCGGCTCCCGAGCTGACGGTGAAATACGTCAACGCCGCGCCGAACTTCTTCGCCATCGTTCCGGTGGAGGGCCAGGACGTCGTGTTCGTGAATGTGGTGTCGGCGTCCGGGGCCAAATACGTGTCGGGCGTGTGGGAGTGGTGGAACAAGGGCAGCGATGCATCGCTCCACAATGTGACCGAGGGGCTCGACGCGGCGCCGGTTCTCACCTGCTCGGAGAACGTCCAGACGCCATAACGGCCTTCCGCCCGAATGGCCCAGCCGCTAGAGTGCGGGCATGTTGAAAGCCACCTCCGCACTGCCCGCCAACCACGGCAAGGGCAAGCCCTTTGCCCAGCTCGTCCTCACATCCGATCAGCGCCGCCTCCGCCGCAAGGTGCTGCAGGTGAAGGGCGAAGACATCATGGTCGACTTCCCCGAAGCGGTGACGCTCGAGCATTTCGGCGGGTTGCTGCTCGAAGACGGGCGCGTGCTCGAGATCGTCGCCGCGCCCGAACCGCTGCTCGAGATCAATCCGCGGGGCGGCGAACATCTGGCGCAGATCGCCTGGCATATCGGCAACCGGCATATGCCGGCGCAGATCGAAAAGAAGCGCATTCTGGTGCCGCGCGACCATGTGGCCAAGGCGATGCTGCAGGGCCTCGGTGCGGAGGTCCGCGAGGTGACCGAGCCGTTCATCCCGATGCAGGGCGCATACCACGCGCCGCACTGAGATGAGCGAAACAACAGGCCTGCAGCGTCTTCTCACCTGGCTGTCTCCCGCCTTTCCGGCGGGGAGCTTTGCCTGGTCGCAGGGACTGGAGACGGCCATCGCCGATGGGCGCGTGAGCGGCGCCCCCACCCTGCGCGAATGGATCGCAGGATCGCTCGCGCATGGGAGCTTGAGGATCGACGCGATCGTGCTGGCGCATGCACATCGCAGGACCGCGGACGCCGGGGGACTGGCCGAACTTGCCGACCTCACGCTGGCCCTCACCGCAGCCCATGAGCGGCATCTCGAGACGACGCTCACCGGCGAAACCTTCGGCATCGCCGCGCGAGCCTGGCCCTCGGACGTCTTCGCCCGCCTGCCGGAACCCTGTCCCTACCCCGTCGCGGTGGGGGCTATCGCCGGCGCGCATGGGATCGGTCTTGCCGAAACCGCCACGGGCTACCTCACCGCGGCGGTGCATGCGCAGGTTTCGGTCGCGGTGCGGCTGGTGCCGCTGGGACAGACCGCCGGCCTGCAGGTGATGGCCGGCCTCGAAGCGACGATCGCGCAGGAGGCTGCCGCTGCGGCATCGGCGTCGCTCGACGACACCGGCGGCATCGCCTATGCAGCCGACATCGCGCAGATGCGCCACGAAACTCTGGGCACCCGGATCTTCCGCTCATGAACATGATCATCGGCTCGCTGACCTTCGTGCCGCTGCTGATGGTCAGCGTCGCCCATTTCGTCTGGTCGGTGGGGGCCACCTGGCCGATCCGCAACGAGACGCTGCTGGCGCAGACCGTGATCGGCACGCCCGGCGTCACACGGATGCCGAACCGGCTGCTGACCTTCGCCGTCGCGGTACTGCTCCTTGCGGCGGGAGTTGTCGCCCTCGCCCTCGCCGATCATACGAGCGGCGGCTGGTGGCTCACGCTGCTGGGCGTGCTGCTCGCGGTCGTCTTCATCGGCCGCGGCGTCGTCGGCTACACCTCCGGGTGGCGTGCGCGTTTCCCCACCGAACCGTTCGCCAGTCTCGACCGCAGGAATTACTCGCCGCTCTGTTTGTGGATTGGAGCGGGATTCCTGATCCTCGTGGTAATGAGGCTGATATGAGCACGAACGGTCCCCTGCGCGTCGGCATCGGTGGCCCGGTCGGGTCGGGCAAGACGACGCTGTGCGAAATGCTGCTCAAGGCGATGCGCGATCGCTACTCGATGGCGGTGGTCACCAACGACATCTATACGCGTGAGGACGCGCTGATCCTCAATCGCGTGCAGGCGATCAGCGAGGACCGCATCGTCGGCGTCGAGACGGGGGGCTGTCCGCACACCGCCATCCGCGAGGACGTCTCGCTCAATCTCGCGGCCATTGCCGATCTCAACCGCCGGTTCCCCGACCTCGACCTCGTGCTCATCGAGAGCGGCGGGGACAATCTCGCGGCGACGTTCTCGCCCGATCTCGCCGACATCACGCTCTATGTGATCTCGGTCGCGCAGGGCGAGAAGATTCCGCGCAAGGGCGGACCGGCCATCACCAAATCCGACCTGCTGGTGATCACGCACACCGACCTCGCGCCCTATGTGAACGCGAGCCTCGAGGTCATGGAAGCGGACACCCAAAGGGTGCGCGAGGGGCGGCCTTACGTCTTCACCGACCTGCTGCGCCGCGAGGGCCTCGACGAGATCATTGCCTTCATCGAACGCATTGGCGGGCTGAGCCCCGCAGTCGCCGCCGAATAGCGCGGCGCTCTGCCGGTTACGTCGGCTGCCTGCCCGGCGGCAG
>JBIQKK010000058.1:13796-17796 GCA_044506585.1 Hyphomicrobiales bacterium | reverse complement strand
CCTCGAACAGGAAGCGGGCGGGCAGCGGATCGACGACGATCAGCGAACGGTCGTCAGCCGCGGGCTCTTCGGAGGAAGCCGGTTCGGACGAGGGCTCGGATGGCGACGGCTCGGGCTCCGCGCTCGAGGGTTCGGCGGACTCGGACGGCGAGGACGGCTCGGAGGTGACGGGTTCGGAGGAGCTCGAGGCGGAGGACGCGGGCTCGACGCTCGGCTCGGACGAGGACACCGACGAGGCCGGTTCGCTGCTCGAGGATTGTTCGGCGGTGGGCGGTGCGGGCGGGGTGTAGCCGGACAACGAACTGGTCCAGGCGGCGCCCTGCTTGCTGCCCTTGAGCAGCGCGGCGACAACCGCTTCGCCCTGCTGCTGCGAAGCGACGGCCCCGGTGAGCACCCAGCGGCTGCCGTCGAAGGCAGCCTTGCCCTCGGTCATATGCGAGAGGGCATCGAGTGCGACCAGCACGTCCCCGGCAAAGCCCGGTGGTTCGCCGGACGCGATGGTGGTGGCGTCGCGACCGAGCCGGGCCGCACGCGCCGCGGCGCTAGACTTGAGTGCCGCGTCGGGAACGTAGCCGGCAAGGTCCACGGTGCCGTTGGCGGCCTTGGTGGCGGACCACAGATAGGGCGTGATGACCGGCGCGGAATCGCGCGCCTGGACGGCGATGCGCCACTTTGCGGTGTCCACCTTCGCGCTGAGGGCGGACTGGATGCGTTCGCGCGCGGCCGCGTCGCCGACTTCGCCGGTGAGGGTCCACAGCGTGCCGTTGAGGCCGAGCGAACCTTCGTCGAGCGCCAGCAAGGCCTCGAGGCCGGCGGCGGCCTCGGCCTCGAAGGCGTCCGGCGCGCCGGCACCGAGGGCCGTGCTGTCGAGAGCGGCGGGGGCGAGGGCTTTGACGGCGGTGCGGAAGGCTTCGTTGGGCGCGAAGCCGGCGAAGCTTACGGCACCATCGGCCGCCTTCTGCGCGCGCCAGGTGTAGGGCGAGATGATCGGCAGGGTGGGCAGGCGCACATTGTAGGCAAAGCCAAGGGTGCGCAGGCCCGCCGCCGAGAAGGCCGCATCGGCTGCAAAGCCCTGCTGCGCGTTGTCGACGACGCCCTCGAGGGTCCACGCCGTGCCGTCATAGGTCAGCTTGCCGGTGTCGAGCATGGCGAGGATGTCGAGGCCCTGCCCGGCGAGGAAGGTGAAGTTTTCGGGCGCGCCATCGGCCGGGTCGGCCTTGTCGCCGGCGAGGTCGGCGATGTGGGTGCGCAGATCGGCGCGCGCGGCCTCGTCGGGCACGAAGCCCGAGAGGGCAATCGCGCCGGTGTCGTCCCTGGTGGCGGTGAATGTGAACGGCCGGGCCAGCGGCGGGCGGATATCGGCGCCGGCGAGCGTGAAGCCCTGCGGGGCGCCCTCCTCCAGCTTGGCGAGCAGCGCGCGGTAGTCGGTCAACGAGGCCGTGCGGCCCGCGAAATCGAGCGACGTGCCGCTCAGTTCGAACCGGCCTTCGGCGAGATGGCCGAGCAGGTCGAGCCCGAAATCGAGGCCGGAGGCGAAACGGTCGGGGGCACCGCGGCCGAGCTTCACCGCAGTGACGTTCGCGCGAGCGAGGGCGGCGAGACGATCGCGGGTGGTGGCGTCCGGGACGAAGCCGGTGAAGGTCAAGGCGGACGCGGATTTATCGATGGTGAGGCTGAAATCGGCGATGCGGGGCGGATCGAGGGTGGCGGTACCGCCGATGGCGGCGATGGCGGCCACCGCTTCCTCGGCGATGGCGGGGCTGCCGGGGGCGCCGGTGAGGGTGATGGCGGTGTCGGAGATGGTTGCGGTGCCCGCTTCCAGCAGCAGCAAGGTCTTGAGCAGAGTCAGGGCGTTAGCGGCGAAGCCTGCGGGTTCACCTGAAGCGAGGACGAAGCTGGTGGAGACCTTTGCGCTGGCCGGCGCGAGGGCGCGGAACTCGGCTTCGAGGCCGGTCTCGGGAATGTTGCCGGTGAGCGCGAGGGTCGTGCCGGTGTAGGTCGCGGTCCAGGTGTAGGGCGATGCAAGCGGCGGCGTGATGGTGAGCGAGGCGAGCTCGATGCCGGCGGGAACATTGCGGCCCAGATCCTGGAGGCCGGCATAGGCCTCGATGGATTTGGCGCGGCCGGTGACGGTGAGCGCGAGATCGGCGAGGCGGGCTTCACCCTCGTCCAGCTGGTCGAGCGAGGCGAGCGCGAATTTGGCGCCGGCTTCGAACAGGGCTGCGTCGGGGCCGCCCGATAGGAGGCGCGTGGTGTCGGTGATGTCGCCGGCATCGGCGAGGCCGGCGAGAATCGCAGTGTGGGCGGCGGCGCTGGGGTAGCCGCCCGAAAGGGTGATCTTGCCATCGGCGCGAGTCGCGGCGAAGGGGAATGGGCTCACGAACTCGGCAAGGGTCACGTCGGGGGAGACGGCACGGATGCCGGGGACCCGCGACACGGTTGCGACGGCATCGTCGATCATGGCCTGGGTCGTCGCGGTGCCGGTGAGGATCGCGTCGCGGCCGTCGATGCGGATTTCGGCCCAGTTCTGGTTGCCGGCGCGGAGCGAGGCGGTCGAGCGCGATTCGAGGTCGTTGGCGATGGGGGCGCTGGTCATCGACAGGGCGAGTCCGGTGCCCGCGGCGACCGTGAGCACACCCGGTATCAGCCATTTCAGAAACGTCACGGTCATCCTGCCCCCGAACCATCGCCGCCTGCCTCGGAGCGGCTGCGATAGCAGATGCCGAAGCTCAATTAAATCCGCCCATCCAAGAGTTTATCGGCATTTTTTGGGCGTGTGCCGGCATTGATGGGGGATTGCGGTTGAACCGCAAATGAACCCGAAAAGAGAAAGGCCCGGCAGAGCCGGGCCTTCCCCAAATCCGTCAAGCGGATCGATCTTACTTGATCGACTTGGACGCCTTGAAGGTGCCCTTGTAGCCGCCGAGGGTGTTGGCTTCGCCAGCGACGCTGAGGTCGAAACCACCGCCCGGAGCCCAAGCCGCACCGACCTTGCCGTAGTAGAACTGCGGCGACAGGTTGCTGTCGGCAGCGCCGACCGCAGCGGTCAGGGTCACGGTCTCGGTCACGAGAGCCGAGACACCGGCCTCAACCTGCCAGCCCGTCGGGCCGCCGGTGGTGTCGGTGAAGTAACGGCTGCCGAGGTTGATGGTCACGCCATCCGACACGGTGGCACCGATGGAGCCGCCGACGCCGTATTCGCCACCCGAGGTGGCTTCGCCGGACACGGCGAGCGTGAACATGTCGAGCGTGGCCTTGGCCGAACCAAGAGCGTTCCACCAGCCGGTGCTGTCAGCAGCGACGGCGCCAACGACAGTGATCGGATCCCAGGTGCCGGTGAAGCCGGCATGGGTCTTCCACGCGCTGGTGGTGTCGATGGCAACCGAGGCATGAGCCGCAATGCCGTCGCCGGCATAGGTCAGCGTGCCGACACCGGTCGGGTTGCCCGCGTTCTGCAGACCTTCGATACCGCCGCCGATCGACAGACCGTTGCCGAGGTTCGAAACGACCTGGATGACGGTGCCGCCGGTGGTCGGGCCACCCGCGAAGCCGACGCCCGTATCGACGTTCTCCGAATGGAACAGACCGAGATAGTTCAGCGGGGCGTCATCGCCGTCGCCAAAGATCGACTTCTTGTAACCAGCCATGATCATGGTGGTGTCGCCGATGCCGACCCAGGCTTCGTCGATGCCGACGGTCCAGTCGGAAGCGCCAGTGCCGTTTTCGCTGATCAGCTTGATCGTCGCGGAAGCGGGACCGAAATCGGAATCCGCGGTCGCGACGAACTTCAGCCAGGCGTCAACGTCCGACGAGCTGTCGAGCGCGCCGTCGGCGGCTGGGAAATGCTTGTAAGCGCCGGTGCGGTCGAAGACCAGGAAGTCCTGGCCGTCATCCGTCGCATCAGCGTCGGCGCCGTCGCCGTCGTTGTAGTCGCCGATGTTGTACTCGTAGGTCACGCCACCGGTGATGACGAGGCAGTTTTCATCCGACGAGATCGTCA
>JBIQKK010000058.1:9818-13696 GCA_044506585.1 Hyphomicrobiales bacterium | reverse complement strand
TCGTAGGTCACGCCACCGGTGATGACGAGGCAGTTTTCATCCGACGAGATCGTCAGACCGGAGAGACCGAGCTCATCGCAAACGTCGAGCGACGTCACAACGCCCAGGTCAGCAGCGAAGCCAGCGGTCGAGAGACCGGCGGCTGCGACGGAACCGAGAAGCAGGCTCCTGATTTTCATTGTTGACCTCCAAAGTCAGTCATTTGGTTTGCCAGGTTGCCCCGGCGGTTTGCCGAAACGCGACCACACTTTTCGGTGTGTGTTGTCGTCGCGTTGCGACCGACAAACGATCCCATGCATGGATTCGCAGTAGCCACATTACGCAGGACCGGGGGGCACGCAACCGCATAAAGGCCGGATTGTGGAAGAGCCGTCATGGTTGCGCGGGCGTTGTTGCAGATTCAGCACAGAAATCGAAACCACCTGTTAACAAGGCTGAATCCGGCGTTAACGGAGAGGGTTTTGACACGGTCCCGACGGGCTGAACAGGTCAATTGTGGCAGCAAGCGGCCCGCTTGGCGGCAGGGGTGACGAGCGGCGCAAAGTCCTCTAGGCGTGGCTCAGGAGGGCGAAATGACCGCAAAATCGATCCTGATCACGGGCGCGACCTCGGGAATCGGCCGGGCAGCGGCGCTGGCTTTCGCCGCCGCGGGCTGGACCGTGGGGATTTGCGGGCGGCGGCGCGACCGGCTCGAGGCAGTGCAGGCGGAGGGCAAACTGGCCCTGGCGTCGCAAACCGACGTCACCGATCCGGTGGCGGTCGAAACATTCTTTGCCGAGGCGCGGGCGGAGTTCGGCCGGATCGACGTGGTTTTCAACAATGCCGGGGTGTTCGCGGCGGCGTCCGGGTTCGGCGATATCGATGTCGCGACCTGGAAGCAGATGATCGACACCAATCTCAACGGCGCGTTCTACGTGGCCCGCGAGGCGTTCCGCACGATGCGGGCGCAGGACCCGCAGGGCGGGCGCATTATCAACAACGGCTCGATCTCGGCCTATGCGCCCCGATTTGGGGCCGCGGCCTATACGGCGCCCAAGCACGGCATCACGGGGCTCACCAAATCGATCTCGCTGGATGGGCGGCAGTTCAACATCGCCTGCGGGCAGATCGATATCGGCAATACGGCGACGGACATGACGCAGGACATGAAGAAGGGGATGGTGCAGGCGGACGGCTCCGTGCGGCCCGAGCCCACGTTCGACGTGCGGCACGTGTCGGACGCCCTGCTCTACATGGCCAACCTGCCGCTCGAAGCGAACGTCCAGTTCATGACGGTGATGGCGACCACCATGCCGTATCTGGGGCGCGGCTAGCTGCCGGCCTTCATCACGGCGATGTTGAAATCGGCGGTGCCGAGCACCGAATAGAGCCGCACCCAGAGCGGCAGAATCTGTTCGGCGGCCCGGGCCGTGGTGATGTCGCCCAGATCGAGGATCGATTGCCAGCCGAGCGAGCGCAGCAGATCGCTGACGCGGCCCTTGGCCTGCTTGTCGTTGCCGGAAACGAAGACCGTGTGACGCCCGGGCACGCGGGCGGGGTCGATCATGACCGCCGCGTTCACGGTGTTGAGCGACTTCACCACGAAGGTCTCGGGCAGCGCGCGCTGGATCTGCTCGGCGAGAGAATCGGTGTTGGAGACCGTCAGGTGCGGCGGGTAGCCCTGCGAGAAGTCGAGCGGGTTGGCGACATCGAGGAGAATCTTGCCTTTGAGCTCGGCGGCAAGCTGCGACAGCGTGGCGAGCGAGGTGTCGCCGCGCGTGCAGTTGACGACGAGTTCGCCATGGGCGGCGGCCTCTGCGAACGTCCCTGCCCTGCCCCCGGTGCGCGAGGCGAAGCCGACGACTTTCTCGTTGTCGGCGGCGCGCGCGCCCATCATCACGTCGTGACCCATCGCGACAAACTTGCCCGCAACGGTCTGGCCGGCCGAGCCCGTGCCCAACACACCGATCTTCATGGCGACTCTCCAATAGTGCCTGTCTAGCAGGGCCGCGCGGACACAGAGAAGTGACGGAATTACGCGGCCCAGGCCGTCTCACCGCCAATCAGCGTACCGCGAACGGCCAGGTCGTCGCTCAGGTGCACCAGATCGGCGCGCAGCCCCGGCGCGATGCGACCGCGTTCGGCCGAAACGCCGAGCGCATCGGCGGGATAGAGCGAGGCCATGCGGAGCGCTTCCTCGAGCGGCAGGCCGACGGTCCGGTGCATGTAGGCGACGGCGTCGATCATGGTGAGATCGGCGCCCGCCAGGGTCCCGTCCGCGAGACGCAGGGCCCCGTCCTTGCGATAGACGGTCCGGCCGCTGA
Source organism: Hyphomicrobiales bacterium (assembly GCA_044506585.1). Classification (GTDB taxonomy): domain Bacteria; phylum Pseudomonadota; class Alphaproteobacteria; order Rhizobiales; family Devosiaceae; genus Devosia_A. Next base: position 11,393 of record JBIQKK010000058.1, on the reverse strand, counting down.
GCTCGAAGCTGTCGCCATCGGTTCCGACCGGCGACATCGCGTCGGTGACAAGGAAAATCCGCCCGGGACCACGCTTGGCGCGCAGAGCGAGTTCGATATTGGCGGGGTGGACGTGGACGCCGTCGGCGATGAGGCCGGCATGGAGCGCGGTCAGGTCGAGTGCGGCGCCGACGACGCCGGGATCGCGCGGGCCGATCTGGCTCTGTGCGTTGAACAGATGCGTCACCATCGTGGCGCCGGCTTCCATGGCCGCAACGACTGCCGCATAGGGTGCATCGGAGTGGCCGATGCTGACGACGATGCCCGCTTCGCGCAGGCGCGTGATCTGGTTGGTAGAAACCGATTCCGGTGCAACGGTCGTCAGCAGGCTGGGCAGCTTTCCACGCGCGGCAACGAGAGCCGAGACGTCCGCCTCATCCATTGGCCGGATCATCGCGGGATCGTGGGCGCCCTTGCGCGCAACCGAGAGGTGCGGACCCTCGAGATGGAGGCCGAGGAACCCGGGGACAGCTGCATTCATCGCCTCGACCGCAGCCGCCACTGTAGCGGCGTTCTTCTCACGCGTGTCGGTGATCAGGGTGGGCAGGCACGCGGTGGTGCCAAAGCGGGCTTGCGTGGCGCAGATGGTGCGGATGGCGTCGAGGCTGGGATCGTCGTTCAGCAGGGCACCGCCGCCGCCATTCACCTGCAGGTCGATGAAGCCGGGCGCGAGGATGCCACCGCCCATCGGAACGCGCTGCGCATCGGTGGGCGAATCGGCGGCAACGATTCCCTCGATGCGGCCGTCCGCCACGACCAGGGCGGAGCGATCCCACCATTGTTCGCCGTCGAAGATGCGGGCGCCGGTGTAAGCGATGCGGCTCATAGGGTCTCGGTCACCTTCTTGAGATGCGGCGGATGGTCGGGGTCGAACCCGCGCCGGCGGGACAGCATTTCGACGAACCCGTAGAATGCCGCGACGAGCGCGATGGCGTCGGTGATCGGATGGCCGGTCGCGACGACCGGCAGCGCGGTGGCGCGAGCGGCGCGGCTGGTGGTCGCGAATGCCGTCGCACCCTGCCCCGCGAGCCGATCGGCGATTTCGGCGACGCCGGCTTCGGCCGCGTCCGGCACGGCGAGAGCCAGGACTGGAAAGCCGTTCTCGACGATGCGAGCCGGACCGTGCAGCACCTCGGCGGCGCTATAGGCCTCGGCATGGAGGCCGCAGGTTTCCTTGAGCTTGAGCGCGGCTTCCTGCGCGATCGCCAGCGCGGGACCGCGGCCAATGACATAGGCCGATCTTGCATCCTTCAGCGTGGCGCCGACGGGCGTCCAGTCGAGGACGACAGCCCGGGACAGGGCTTTGGGCAGCCCTGCGAGAGCGGCGATCAGCGGTTCGTCATTCTGCCAGTGCGCCAAGATGGCGGTGCCTGCAACGACGGAGTTCACAAAGCTTTTGGTGGCCGCGACGGACTGCTCCTTGCCGGCCGCGAGGTCGATGGCGATCTCGGCGGCCTCGCCGAGCGGCGATGGCGTGGTGTTGGTGAGCGCCAGGCTCAAGGCGCCGTTGCGGCGGGCCGACTGAGTCAGGGCGAC
>JBIQKK010000058.1:6206-9718 GCA_044506585.1 Hyphomicrobiales bacterium | reverse complement strand
GTGTCGAGCAGACGCTGGACGGCGTCCGGTATTTCGTCGATCTCCATTCGCATGAAACTTGGATTGTGCGAGTGGAGCATAGTTCTACCGATGGTTTCCGGGGAAGGCGGCGCCGGCGGCATCAGCCGCGACGTTGCGCGATTTGACCTAGTGTAGCGGGCGGAGCATCACGCCGTCCAGCCACCGTCGATGATGTGGATCTGGCCGGTCGTATAGGTCGCCGTCGCGAGATAAAGCGCCAGATCGGCGACTTCGTCAGGCGTTGCGATGCGGCCGATGGGCTGGCGGGCGATGAAGGCCTTGCGGGCGCCCTCGAAATCGCCGGTCGCCTTCCAGCGCTCATGGAGGGAGGGGCTATCGACGGTTCCCGGACAGATCGCGTTCACGCGGATGCCCTTGGAGGTGTAGTCGGCGGCGATGGCCTTGGTGAGGCCGATCACGGCGGCCTTGGAGATGGTGTAGGCGGCGCGGTTGGGCACGGCCTTCACCGACGAGGCGACGGTCGACATGTTGATGATGCAGCCGTCGCCATGCTCGAGCATCGCGGGCATGAAGGCGCGCACGGTACGTACCTGCGCCCACGCATTGAGATTGAAGGCGAATTCGAGGTCGTCCTCAGTCATTTCGAGCACGGTGCCGCTGTGAACGACGCCGGCGCAATTGAACAGGACGTCGATGCGGCCGATTTCCGCGGCGGCCTGCTTGATCGCCTCGTTGTCGAGAACGTCGAGAATGCGGGTGGTCACGCCGGAGAGGCCCTCGAGCTCGGCGAGCTTTTCGGCGTTCACGTCGGTTGCGATGACGCGGGAACCGGCCCGGGAGAAGGCCTCGACCGTGGCGCGCCCGATGCCCTGTGCGGCTGCGGTGATCAGGCTGAGCTTGCCGTCGAGACTACCCATGATGCTTCCCTCGCTGGTGGACGGCAGCTAGCTATCGCGCGGGGCGGCCAGCGGCAACCCACCTCAGGTGGAAGCGGCGGGATCAGTCGCCGGCGACGACGACGCGGTTACGGCCGCGGGCCTTGGCGGCGTAGCAGGCGGCATCGGCCGCCGCGATCGCGTCGCCCTCGCCATCGGCCCGGACCGGGGCGACGCCGATGGAGGCGCCTATGGTGTAGGAGGTGCCCCGCCAGTTGAACTCGAGCGCCGAGATCGAATCGACGATCTTCTGCGCGACGGTGCGTGCATTGGCGATGCGGCAGTCCGAGAGGAGCACGACGAACTCGTCGCCACCCAGGCGGGCGGCGAAATCCTGGGTGCGGCAGGAGGCGCGGATGACGCCGGCGACCTGTTTGAGCAGCTCGTCGCCGGCGGCGTGGCCGGCCGTATCGTTGACCGGCTTGAAGCGATCGAGGTCGATGAAGCAGATGGCGTGCGAGCGGTGGGTCGTCTCGGCCTGCCGGCAGGCTTCGGCGAGGACGCGGTTCAGCGCGGAGCGGTTGGGCAGGCCCGTCAGGCCGTCATGGGTCGCCGAATGGGTCAGGCGGCGCTGCTCTTCCTGGAGGTCCGTGACGTCCTTGAACACGAGCACGGCGCCAGTGGTGCGCCGGTACTGGTCGAGAACGGGGGAAGCCGTGCCGCTGACGCCACGGCCGACGCCGTCGCGGCCGACGAGGACGACATCGTCTTCGATCTCGCGGGTGGCGCCGAAGGCCAGGCAGCTGCCGATGACGTCGATGGCGGGTTCGCCGGTCGATTCGTGCTTGGTGACGAAGACCTGGGAGAGCGGGGTGCCGGTGGCTTCACTTTCAGCCCAGCCGGTGAGGCTCTCGGCGACGGGGTTCATGTACTGGACTTCGCCTGCGGCATTGACGGCGATGACGCCTTCGCCGATCGAATCGAGCATGACGCGCAGACGTTCTTTTTCATCTGCGAGCTGCAGCTCCACGGTTTTCAGCCGCGTGATGTCGGTGTCGGTGCCGACCGAGCGCGTGGGATTGCCGTGCTCGTCCCAGGCCACCGGGCGGCCGCGGCTCAGGATCCAGATGTAGTGGCCGTCGCGATGGCGCTCGCGATATTCGAGGGTGTCGAAGCCGTCGATGCCCTTGCCCTGCTGGCGCGAGGCCGTCTTGATCCGGGGCACGTCGTCGGGGTGAACGCGCGACAGCCAAGAGTCCTGCGCGGAATCGACGACCTCGTCCGGGTCCATGCCACGCATGGTGCGCCACATGCGCGAATATTCGATGTGGTTGGTGACGACGTTGCAGTCCCAAACGCCCTGCCCTGCGGATTCAAGGGCGGAATTCCAACGGCTTTCGGCCTCGACCAGTGCGGCCTCGGCGCGCTTCTGGCGGTCGATATTGATGATCTGGAGGATGGCGTAGAGCGGACGCCCGGTGGCGTCGCTGCGGAGAAGGGACGCGGTCGCGAGCACCCAAAGCGGATGGCCGTCGTTGTGGCGCATGCGGCATTCGGTGTGGACCTCTTCGACCTCGCCGCGCATCAGCTGCTGGAATCGCAGTGCGACGGTCTGGCGGTCCTCGGTCGAAAGCATGTCGGTGGCGGTCGCGCCCAGGCAGGCGCCGGGCTTGAGCCCGAGCATGGTTTCATAGGCGCGGTTGACGTAGATCATCCGGCCGTCGATGCCGACCAGGGTCATGCCGACGGCCGCGCTTTCCATGACCTTGCGCAGCAGCGCTCCGCTCTGGTCGAAGCGGAACACATTGGCGTCGGCGATCTCGGCAGTCATTGATCCCATACTTTCAGCGTCGCATCAGCGGCTTAACGCCAGCCTTACTGGCACCTTCCGCGACGCCCGGATGCGGAAAAGTCACGTGAAATGATGAACGCCATGGAAATTTGCATCGTGAAACGGCGGTGAACTCTGGAGGGGCGGCCGGGAACGGGCAACGCGCCGGGACCCGTCGCAAGCCGTTTGGAGCCGTCAGGCACGGGCTCAGCCGCCTGTGACTTAGCTCCGCTTGTTCCTTGTGCATCCAAGTGGAATTGATAGACAGGCTGCCATAGCAAGTTCGTGACCTTGCCAATTTTCAAGGAGACTCGTTTTGGCAAAAGCGCCCGCTAAGAAATCTGCCGCCAAGAAGCCAGCCGCCAAGCAACCGGCCGCCAAGACCCAGCCGGTCAAGGAGGCGCTGACCAAGTCGGCACTGGTGAACCTGATCGCGGAAAAGAACGACCTGTCGCGTGCCGCCGCCAAGGGCGTGCTCGACACCATCGAAAGCGTGATGACGGGGTCGCTCCATCCGCGGGGCGTCGGCGAATTCACCCTTCCCGGCCTGCTCAAGATCTCGTTGCGGAAGGTTCCCGCCCGCAAGGCCGGGACACTGATCCGCAATCCCTCGACCGGCGAGATGGTGCCCGGCGCGGCCAAGCCCGCGAGCGTGCGCGTGAAGATCCGCCCGCTGTCGAAGCTGAAAGCCGCAGCGACCGCCTAAGGCGAACGCCGGCGCATCGAACGAACCGACGTCGTTTGGGCAAGCGACGTCGGCGCCCGCCGGAGGTTTGCGCGACATTTGCGGGTCGGTTGACCGCACATGCATGCCCGAACGCTCT
>JBIQKK010000058.1:4190-6106 GCA_044506585.1 Hyphomicrobiales bacterium | reverse complement strand
GATGCCTGGCTGCAGCCCTATCGCGAATTCTGGGCCAACAAGCTCGACGCGCTCGGCGATCATCTGGACCGGACGGACTGAGATGGCGGCATCCACCGACCGGCTGGGCACTTTCGAGCGTCATGGCGACCAGATCGATGTGCGCTTCGAGCGCTTCTATGCGCGCCCCGTCGAGAGCGTCTGGAAGGCGCTGACAGAGCCCGAGCGGCTCGCCGACTGGATGGGGCAGTCCTATGTCGAGCCCTTCGTGGGCGGCCGCTACGAGACGATGCTGGACGGGCTGAAGCCGATGCGGGGCAGCGTGCGCATCTGGGATCCTCCCCACCTGCTCGAATACGAGTGGCGCAGCGATCATGCCCCGAAATCCATCGCCCGCTGGGAACTGAGCGCGACGGAGACAGGCACCCGCGTCGTGTTCCTCCATAGCGGCATGCCGTTTGCGAACAGCAATTTGATGATGCCGGGCTGGCACGTCTATCTCGATCATCTGAGTGCCGCACTCGATCGCGTGCCGCCAAGCGATTTCACCACCGCCTGGCGCGCCTACCAGGACGTCTATGCCCGGCACTACGGGCTCGAGGGCCTGACCCGGGAACCATAGCATTTTGTAAATCACCGTTCTAGCGCCTCGCGGCGAACGTCTTGCCGCGACCGGCGGAGCCATGTCCAACCAAAGGAGAACGCACATGAGCAGCACTCACTTCACGACGACCTTCACCGTCGCGCAATCGCCGGAGGCGGTTTTCGCCGCGATCGTCAATCCTCGGCGCTGGTGGAGCGGAGACCACGACGGCAGCGCGGCCCGCCTGGGCGACAGCTTCACCTACCGCTACAAGGACCTGCACTATTCCAAGCAGGTTGTGACCGAGCTCGTGCCGGGCCAACGCGTGGCCTGGTCGGTCACCGAGGGCATGCTCGCCTTCGTCGCCGACAAGACGGAATGGGCGGGCACGACGATCACCTTCGACATCGAGCGGATGGGCGAGACGACAAGAGTCACCTTCACCCATGTCGGCCTCGAACCTGCGGTCGAATGCTACGACACCTGTTCGGTCGCGTGGACGTCGCTGATCCAGGGCAGCCTCAAGGAATTGATCGAAACGGGTGCGACGGACCTGCTCGAACTCGACGCGCCCGCGGCCTAGGCGCGAGAGGCTGCTGACACAATTGGAACTGCGGTGATGGTAGGGCGTTGGGCGTCGCCCATATTTTTCAAAGGGATATGAGATGCAGCCAATTACCATCATCATCGCAGACGCCTATTCGGACTGGGAAATTGCGCCCCTCGCGGGCGTGGGGCGCGCCTTCTATGGCGCCGATATCCGGTTTGCTTCGCCCGAGGGCGGTCCTGTCACTTCGGTTGCGGGACTGGCTATCGCGGACACCGACAAATTCGAGGCGCCAAGCGCGGGGGTGGTGGTCGTGTGTGGCGGCCCCGCCTTCGAGAGCGACAACCCGCCCGACATCAGCGGGCGGTTGAGGCAGGCGCGCGCCAATGGCTGCATCATTGCGGGCATCTGCGGTGGCACCATCGCGCTCGCCCGCGCGGGGTTGCTCAACGACGCGCGGCACACCTCGAACGGGCCCGGCTATTTGGACCAGTTCGTGGACGCTTACGCGGGTGCGCCCAAGTATGTCGAGCAGCCGATGGCGCTGCGTGATGGCGACATCATCACGGCCGCCGCACCGATGCCCGCGAGTTTTGCCAAGGAAGTGCTGATGGCCGCGGGGCTCGAGGAGGAGAAGGCAGCGCAGATTCCTGCCCTGCTGGGCATGGAGCACGCAGCGCAATCCAACGCCTAGCACGCGCCCCGCAGGCGACGGTGGAATGCCGTTCTTTCTGCCTGCGGCCGCGTACCATCCGAACATCCGAAGAGGAGGCGGAGATGCCAGAGGTGATTTCGAAGGACGGGACG
>JBIQKK010000058.1:0-4090 GCA_044506585.1 Hyphomicrobiales bacterium | reverse complement strand
CCGAACATCCGAAGAGGAGGCGGAGATGCCAGAGGTGATTTCGAAGGACGGGACGCGCATCGCGTTCGACCAGCACGGAAGCGGGCCGCCCCTGATTTTGGTGGGCGGAGCACTGAGCGAGCGGTCGTCATGGGGGCCGCTGGCGAAGCTGCTTGCCCCGCACTTCACCGTGTTTGCTCTCGACCGACGGGGCCGGGGCGACAGCGGCGACACTCCGCCCTATGCGGTCGAGAGGGAGATCGAGGACATCGACGCGCTGATCGGCGCAGCGGGCGGGGTCGCCTCCATCCATGGGCAATCGTCCGGCGCGGTGCTGGCGCTCGAGGCGACCGCCCGATTGGGCGACGGGGTCCAGCGGCTTTCGCTGTATGAGCCGCCCTTCATTATCGACGACAGCAGGCCACCTCCCCCGCCGGGGTTTGCCGCGCACATCGATGGGCTGTTGGCGGCCGGCGCGCGAGGCGAGGCCGTCGCCTACTGGATGACCGACGTGGTCGGCGCGCCGCCGGAGGCGGTCGCGCAGATGCAGGCCTCCCCGGCGTGGCCCGCGATGGAAGCGCTGGCCCACACCCTGCCCTACGACATCGCAGTACTCGGCAACGGCATGTCCGGAGCGCCACTGCCGGCGGCACGCTGGTCCGCAGTCACGCAGCCCGTGCTGGTCATGGACGGTGGAGCGAGTCCCGACTGGATTCGGACCACCGCACGCACGCTCGCCGGCGTGCTGCCCAATGCGGAGCATCGCAGCCTCGAGGGGCAGGCCCACAACGCAGCGCCCGAGGCGTTGGCAGCCGCGCTGAAGGTGTTCTTCGCCGAGTAAGCGAACGATCACGGGTCGGCGGTGCGACCCGCCCGAACCGGGCGGGCGCGAGTGTCAGGCGGCAACTCCGCTGCCGGCGTTCTGCGGCATCGCGGCATGGTCCACCCGCTCGTCGAGAGCGCGGAGGGCCGCCTGGATCGCATCGATCGAAACCGCCGGGCCGTGCGCATAGGTGCGCAGCGCCGGCGCCCCGCGGACGGCGTGAATATCGGAGGCCCAATAGGCCAGCAACTGGCGCTTGCGTGCCAGGGTAAGCAAGGGATCGTCGACGATTTCCATCGGCTTCCAGAACCCGATCAGGTCGCTGTCGGAGACGAAGTCGTGGTCCATCTCGAACCGGTCAATGACAGAGGTCTCAGTCCTCATAGCTACATCCTCATCATGAGCAACATAGGTACGTGGGCGGAACCGTCGCGCTCCGCCCGGGGACACGCCACAGGGCGATAGGAGGTTATTTTGGTGCCGGCACAGGGAGCGTCAAGGGTGGGACGCGTCTCACCCCCGGCACCGGGCGTGACTCTCCATCACCTCTGTTCCGCGACATCGGCAGGCTGGACGTCGCCGAACTCGTTGCCCCAGCTGTTGCGGATGTAAGTGGCGATCGAGGCGAGGTCCTCGTCGTCGAAGCGCGCGCCGAAGGGGGGCATGTAGCCGAAGCCGTGGACAAGGGTGCGGGCGACATAGGCGGCGTCGGCAAGGTCCTGGTTGCCGGCGAGGGCCGGGCCCTGGGCGCCCTGCCCCGCCGCGCCGTGGCACGCGGTGCATGCGGTGCGGAAGAGGGTCTCGCCCTGAGCCATCAGCGCCGCGGTGTCGAGGGCGCCGGAGTCGCCGCTCGACTGGGCGTCCGCGGATTCGTCCGAGGGAGCGGCGGACGTATCGTCGTCGCCTGTGGGTTCTTCGCCGGGAGGAGTGCCGGGGTCGGCTTCCCCGCCAGCCAGCGCGTCGCCCTGGACCTCAGGCGGGCCCTGTTCGGCCAGCCGGTCGCCGCCCGCCGGTTGTTCGGGCGGAGCCAGGATGGTGCCGCCCTCCCCGCCCGCGCCATAGGTGAAGACGAGGATGGCGCCCGGGTTGTGCAGCACGTTGGTGAACCCCGTCTCGCCGTAGATTTCCGACGCGGTGCCGAAACCGTCGGTGGCGATGAAGACGGTGGTGTTGTCCGGCGCGATGGTGAGGTCGCGATAGCGGTTCTGGGTGCGGAACCACGCGGTGGGCAGGCCATCGACGTGCTTGCCGTCTTCGGTCAGGTGCTGGACGTAGAGGGTGCCGTGCTTGAGCGTGGGCATGAGCACCGAATTGTCCCATTCGGAAATGCCGCTGTCGCCGGCCGCGTAGTACTGGACCGAGCCCGGCGCGATGGTGGGATTGCAGATCCAGCCGCAGCCGCCCGCGAAGTCGTAGTCGCTTTCGACCGTCCAGTAGGTGGCGATGGGCTCGACGATCTGCTTGTCGAATTCGGTCTCGGGGTATTGCGGCACCTCCGGCGGGATGTCGCGGCCGGTATAGCGCAGGCTCTTGGGTGCCTCGCTCCAGTTGCCGTAGACATACGCCTTGTCGTCGCGGAAGCCCGCGACATTGGGCCAGCCGTAATTGCCGCCGGGCTCGAGGACGTTGAGCTCGTCATCGGTGTCGGGGCCGTGCTCGGCGACATAGATTGTGCCGTCGGGGCCGAAATCGATGCCCTGCGGATTGCGGTGGCCATAGGTGAAGATGTGGCTGCGGACACCCTCGATTTCGGGATTGTCCTCAGGGATGGAACCATCGAGATCGAGGCGCAGGACCTTGCCCGAATAGGCGGTCCAGTCCTTGGCATCGACCTGCTCCTGGGTGGGCAGCAGCTGGGCGTGATTGGGCCTTTGGTAGTTGCCGCCGAAGTTCGCGCCCTGCTCGCCGAGCGTATAGTAGATCTTGAGGTCGGGACCGATCTTGACGCGACCGGCATTGTGGTCGTTCCCCGCAGGGATGCCCGAGATGAGCTCTACCGGATCGACGAGCTGGTTGTTGGTTTCGTCGTAGGTGTAGCGCACGAGTCGCTGGCGCGGGCCGGGGCGAGCGGCATCGCCGGGGTCGTAGGTGTAGGCAAGATAGACGAAATCGTTGCCCGTCCCCTTCAGCAGCTCGGGGTGGAACGCCATGCCAAGCAGGCCCTGATGCTGCACGTCCACGCTGAAATCGTCGAGCGTGAGGATCGTCTGCTGCGCGCCGGTCTGTGGGTCGACCAGCGTGACCTCGCCGGTCGAACGCTCGGTGACCCAGATCATGTCGTTGGGTCCCCACGAGATTTCCCAGGGGTTGGAGAGGCCCGTCGTGAGGACCCGGGAGGCAAACAGGTCGTTCTGGCCCTTCTCGATCGGGACTGGTGTGACCTGGGCCAACGCGGCACCGGCGGACAGGATGGTGCCGACCATCAGGGCGCCGGCAACGGCGAGAAGCCGTGCGGGGGCGCGGCCGGTATTGTTGTGTGTCACTTGAAGTCTCCCTGACTGCACTGCGGGCTGATGTCACCCAACCCCGAGGCGGGGAGTCTGTTCCATTCGCAGGGCCGGCGCTGCGATGCTCTGGCCGCACGGCAAAACGGCCGCCATGTGCAAATGGCGGCCGTTATAGGCGAGGACCGTCTCTAGTTCAGACGGTCGAGATAATTGCAGGTCTCGCGGGTCTGACGGTTGGTGCCATAGTCGTAGATGGCCCGGCGATCGTTGCGGCGATCGATCCGCTCGGCCTGCGCACGGGTCATCACCTGCGCGCGCTGCACATCGGCATCGGCGCCGCCGGCAACGTCACCGCGGTTGAAGAACGTCACGAGGCAGACGAGGTCGCGGCTGCTGCCCCGCGGCGGGGTGCCGATCGAGAAGCCGTTGCCGCGGCCGAACGAGAAGCTGAACGAGATATTGGGCGACCGGCGAACGTCGCGGTCGTCATCGCGGTCCGATCGATAGTCGCGCCCGTCATTGCTGAGATAGCGCGCCGAGACCCAGCCATCGGGGCCCGAATGCGAGATGAGGCACCAGCCGTTCGAGCGGCAGGTCTCGATGTTCACCCGCTCGCCGGGGTAGAGGACGTCCACCACGCGATAGGCGGTGCTGGGCCCGGACCGGACGTTGACCGAGGCGGTCGCTTCGTCGGCGACGGCCGCCGTGGCACCTCCAAGGCCCATGAGTGCGGTGAGTGCAGAAGCTGCGAGGAGTGTCTTGTTCATGTTTGCTGTACTTTCTTTTCTGGGGTACCGCCCGTGACCTCTCAACCCTGAACGCGCCCATCAGTTGCGATTCC
>JBIQKK010000057.1:9223-18055 GCA_044506585.1 Hyphomicrobiales bacterium | reverse complement strand
GCGGGCCTCGTCGCGCTGATGAATTCGGGGGCGCCCGATCTCATCGTCGCCGGCGTCATGTCGGCGCTCTTCCTCTCGAGCTCCTATCAGATCCTGCGCCAGGGCTGGGCCGAGTGGCAGCGCACCGGCCAGCCGGACGATCATCATCCCGGCGAGCACGATCACACCCACGATCATACTCACGGCGAACACGATCACGCAGAGCCGGCTGCCGAGCCGCCGCCGGCCGAAAGCGAGGTCAAATGAAAGCGCTGCTGGTTGCGCTGCTCGCGATCACCTCGCCGATCCCGGCGCCAGGCTGGGGTCACTATACCAACCAGCTCTACGGCTACGGCATCGACGTGCCGCCCGGTCTCATCGGCCGCGGCGAAGCCGGCAATGGCGACGGGCAGGATTTCACCAGCCCCACAATCACGCTGATGGTGCGCGCCGAGCCCACGCCCGACGGTTTCGAAGCGTCCATCCGCGACTGGCGCGCGTGGGAATCGAAGCAAGGCTGGAACATGGTGTTCGAGATGGTGACGCCCACTCAGGCATCCGTCAGCGCCAAGCGCCCCGGCTGGCTGATGGAGATGCGCGCAATCACTCTCTGCGGCGACGCCGTCGCCAAATTCCAGCTCGAATACATGACGGCCGAGGCCGCCGCGATGCAGCCGGTGATCGCGCGCCTCGCCGCAAGTCTCGAGCAGACCCGCAAATGCTGAGCCTATTTGAACGGTCCGTTGAAGATGAAATAGGCGCCCAGCGCGATCGCGCCGAAACCGATCGCGTGGTTCCAGCTCAGCGGCTCCTTCAAATAAAGGAACGCGAAGGCGACGAACACGGTGATCGAGATCACCTCCTGGATCACTTTGAGCTCGGACGCCGAATAGGTGCCGTAGCCGATCCGGTTGGCGGGCACCGCCATCCAGTATTCGATCAGCGCAATGCCCCAGCTCGCCATCACGGCGATCCAGAGCGGGGCGGAAGTGAATTTGAGATGGCCGTACCAGGCCGTCGTCATGAAAAGGTTGGAACCGATCAGCAGCAGGATCGGCACCACGGCGGGCGACAGGAAGGGCATGGAGCACCAGAGGACAAGGCGCCGCCTTCTGCGCCCGAACGGGCAGATTCGCCAGTGGGCGCAAGAGCGATCTCACAGCCATCGGTGGAGGCGATTGACCGGGGCTCGCCGCCGCGCGTAGATAGGGGGTGCTGGTTCCCGCGGCCATACCGCCAAGGGATCAAAAGGGAACACGGTGAGGCGTACCCATCAGGGACCGAAACCGTGGCTGCCCCCGCAACTGTGAGCGGCGAGCGAAATCCGAAACTGCCACTGGCTTCCGATCGGGGAGTTGGGAAGGCCGGAGATCGCAGCGACCCGCAAGCCAGGAGACCTGCCAGCCGCAACGGGAGTGTTTCGGTTCGAAACGCGACCAGTCAGCCGGGCGCAGAGCCCATCTTCAACGTGAACACGGCGGGTGTCACATGAATACGACCACGGCTTCGGCCATCGCTTCGCTCTCCCTCAGCCAACGGCTCGCGGCCGGACTCGTCGCGCTCGTCCTCGGCTTCGTCCTGCTCGGCACGATCGGCTTTGCGCAGGATGTCCGGGTGCACAATGGCGCGCACGACACGCGCCACGCGCTCGGCTTCCCCTGCCACTAGGCGAGGAGAGACATCGATGGCGCTTTTCCAGCGACTGTTCTTTGCAGTCCTGCTCGCAGGGCTCATTTCCGGCGCGGCCATGGCCGCCCTCCAGCAATGGCGCGTCGTGCCGCTGATCCTCGCGGCCGAAGTCTATGAGCATGCCGAAGCGCCCGCAGCTCACACGCACGAGGACGTCGCCCCCGCGCACGATCACGGCGACAGCGAATGGATGCCCGCCGATGGGTTCGAGCGGACGATCTACACGGTGGCCACCGGCATCTTCGCCGCGCTCGGCTTCGCGTTCGTTCTCAGCGCCGCCTCGGTGCTCACCGGCATCGAGGTCACGGCCCGCAACGGCGTCCTGTGGGGCCTCGCCGGCTTCGCGGTGTTCCAGCTCGCGCCGGCCTTCGGCCTGCCGCCGGAACTTCCCGGCATGCCCGCCGCCGATCTTGTCGCTCGTCAAATCTGGTGGTGGGGCACCGCCGCCGCCACCGCAACAGCCATCTACGGCATGGTGAAGTTCCAGAGTCTCGCCGCCGTGGCTGTCGGTATCGTTCTGATCCTTCTGCCGCACATCATCGGCGCGCCCCAACCGGCCGATCACGAGAGTGCCGTGCCGGCCTCGCTCGCCGCGGCCTTTGTGGCCAACACTTTGTTCGTCGGCCTCGCCTTCTGGCTGATGCTCGGCTCGCTCTATGGCGCGTTCGCGGCGCGCCTCGCGAAAGCCCCTGCGGGCGCTGCGGTGACCGCATGAGCAAGATTCCCGTCACGATCATCACCGGCTTCCTCGGCGCGGGAAAGACGACGCTGATCCGGCATCTGCTGGGTCATGCCAGGGGCAAGCGCATCGGACTCATCATCAACGAGTTCGGCGATCTTGGCGTCGACAAGGAAGTGCTTGCCGCATGCGGTGACGAAACCTGCCGCGAAGAAGATATGATCGAGCTTTCGAACGGCTGCATCTGCTGCACCGTCGCGGACGACTTCATTCCGACGATGGAAACTCTCCTCGGACGTGAAGAGCGCCCGGATCACATCATCATCGAGACGTCCGGCCTCGCGTTACCGCAGCCGCTGATCCGCGCGTTCAACTGGCCCGAGATCAAACCGCAGGTCACGATCGACGGCGTCGTGACTGTCGTGGACGCGGCTGCGCTGACCGACGGTCGCTTTGCCAGCGACGAAAACCGGATCGCCGAACAGCGCAAGGCCGACGCGATGCTGGATCACGCGACGCCGCTCGGCGAACTGTTCAAGGACCAGCTCGTTGCCGCCGACCTGCTGGTCGTCAACAAGACAGACCTCGTCGACGAAAACGCGCTTGCGGATATTGAGGCGAAGCTTCGCGCCGAGATGCGGCCGGGCGCCGGTATTATCCGGGCGCGCAACGGCCACGTCGATGTCGCGGCGCTCCTGGGTCTCGGCCTCTCGAGCGAGGACGATCTTGCTGGCCGTGATTCCGCTCACGAACTGGAGCATGGCGGCGAGGGCCACGAACACGACGATTTCGACTCCTTCTCGATCACGCTTCCCGGCAACATCCGTCGCGAGACGCTGCTCGGCGCCATCGAGGATGCGATCCGCGCGCATGACGTGCTGCGCCTCAAGGGCTTCGCTGCTCTGCCGGGCAGCGAGGCTCGCCTCGCCATCCAGGCCGTCGGTCCGCGCATCAATGTCTGGTTCGATCGGCCGTGGAAGAGCGATGAAGCGCGCGAGACCAACCTCGTCGTCATCGGCGAATCCCCGCTCGATCGCGGGGCGATCACCGCGCGGCTGATGCGCGCAACGCCCCCAGCTGTCGCCGCCGAATGATCCTCATCCGCGACTGGCAGCGGCTGGCCTGGAACGTGCTCCTCGGTCCCCCGCTCGCCTATATCATCGGAATCATCGCCCTTTGCCTGATGCTGGCGATCCCGCCGATGCTGCGCGGCGCCGACGCCTCGCTGGTGATGATCGTGCTGATCATCGGCGTGCCCGCGGTTCCCCTGAGCTATGTGTTCGGCCTCGTGCCGTTCCTGCTCATCGGGCTCGCCACAAGCCTCTTCGCACGCGCCCTCCGGGGCGAGACGCTGCGCATCTGGACCGCCCTGCCGCTGGGTGCCCTGTCGTTCTGGTGGCTCGCGACCGTCCTTGTCGGGCCGCAGAGACAGTTCGATAGCGCCGAATTCAACGGCATGCTCATCGCCTCGGCGCCAATCGGGGGCGGGGTCGCGGCACTGACCTGCGCCTGGCTCACCGAGCGCTTCGGTTCGCGCAAGGGCCTGCCGGAGGATTATCTATGATCGTGGCAATCCTTCGCATCCTGTTTTATCTGGCGCTTGGCCCGCTGGTCATCATGCTCGCCGGCAGTCTCATGACAGGTGTCATCACGCTCGCGACAACGGGGAGCATGCACGACTTGCTCTTCTGGCAGTCGGCGTTCGCGCTGTACAATCTGCGGATCACCTACCTCATCGGCGTGGGTCCGATGTTCCTTACCGCCATCGTAGCGATCATCCTGGCCCGAGCCTTTACCGGTTGGCGCTATTGGCTGTGGATCGCTTTTGGCGGCGCATCGCTCAGCATGGCGCTCGCCTGGGTGGTTTTCGGCACGTCGCCCCTGATGAGCGGCGTCGATCCCTTGCGCTATTTTGGCAGCGTCGCTTTCGCGGGTGGTTCCGCCGGCTTCCTCTGTGCGACGCTCTTCGATCTTCTCATCGCCGGCTGGTTCCGGCGCACCGCCTGATGCACCTGCTTGCCGCACAGGCGGGAGCCCTGCAGCAGGAAGGGGAGGCCATCGATCTGGGCCAGTCGCCCGCGCCGATCGTGATTGCCAGCGCAGCGGACAGCGAGCTCGCCCTGATGGCTGGTGCTGCGGACCGGGCGGGCACTCGCGATCTGCGTCTCGCCAACATTCTGCGCCTCTCGCACAACATGTCGGTCGACCTGTGGCTCGATAAGTCCGTCCAGCACGCGAAGATCGTCATTGTCCGCCTGCTCGGAGGTGCCGCCTATTGGCCCTACGGCACCGACCAGTTCGAAACGCTCGCACGTGCCCGCGGCATCCAGCTCGCCCTGCTCCCCGGTGACGCGGTCCCCGATCCAGTTCTGGAGTCGCGGTCCACCGTCTCGCCGGACCTGTACCGCCGCCTCCACGCTCTCTTCACCGCCGGCGGTCCGGACAATGCCGACGCCATCCTCGCGTTGTCGCGCGGCGAGCCGGTCACGGAGGTGCGCCCTTTCCCCCGCTTCGGCTACTGGCTGCCCGAGCGCGGCATTGTCGATGAGATCGCGCCCGACGCCCGCCCCGCGGTGCCCATCCTCTTTTATCGGGCGGCTCTCGAGGGCGCCGGCACGGGGACACTCGAAGCGCTCATCGATCGACTCGGCAGTCGCAATCTACGACCGCTGCCGCTGATGATTTCTACCCTCAAGGAGGCCGCCTGCGTCCGCTTCGTGCGCTCGGCATTCGCCGCGCACAACCCGCAGGCGATCCTCAATCTCACGGGTTTCGCGCTTGGCTTTGACGGGCTCGCCGACGAGTTGAACCCCTTCGCGGAGTCTGACTGTCCGGTGATCCAGCTCATTCAAGGCGGGCGCCCCGAGACGCAATGGGCAGCCGACATGCAGGGTCTCACGGCCAAGGATCTGGCCATGCAGGTCGTCCTGCCCGAACTCGACGGCCGGATCGGTGGCATCCTCGTCGGCCACAAATCCTCGGCGGCATGGCACGCCGCTACGGAGTGCCCTCTCTCGTCCTACGCGCCCGACGCTGGCGGTATCGCGCGCGCCGTCAATCTCGCCGCCAACTGGATACGCCTCCGCGAGACGCCCGCGCCTGAGCGCCGCACAGCGATCGTCCTCGCCAACTACCCCATCCGCGACGGTCGCCTCGCGAACGGAGTGGGCTACGATGCCCCGGAGAGCACGGTGCGCATTCTGCGTGAGCTGGGTGCAGTGGGAACACCCGCAAATGGAAACGGCCTGATCGAGCTACTCCAGGTCGGCCCAACCAACGCCAAACCGAAACGGGGCAACGGCATCCTCTTCGCCGTGGCGCGATACCGCGAGCTTTTCGCGACTCTGCCCGCATCCGTGCAGTCGAGTGTCACCGGCCGTTGGGGTGAGCCGGAAACAGACCCGTTCGTACGAGGCTCATCCTTCCACCTGCCTGCGCTTTGCTTCGGTAACACGGCGGTGCTGGTTCAGCCCGCCCGCGGCTACGATCGCGACGAGACGGCGGCCTATCATGACCCCGATCTCGTTCCACCGCACGCCTACATCGCAGCCTATCTGTGGCTCCGGCACGATTTCGGCGCTCACGCGCTCATCCACAATGGGAAACACGGATCACTTGAGTGGCTGCCGGGTAAGGCCGTCGCCCTCGACGACGCCTCGTATCCCGCCCTGCTCTGGGGGGAGCTGCCCCAGCTCTATCCCTTCATCGTCAACGATCCGGGCGAGGGCACGCAGGCGAAACGACGCACGGGAGCGGTGATCATCGACCACCTCGTGCCGCCGCTCACACGGGCCGAGACTTACGGCCCGCTCAAGGAACTCGAGGCGCTGCTCGATGAATACTATGCAGCCTCCGGCATGGACCGCCGTCGCTTGCGCGACCTCCGCCGTCGCATCCTCGACTTCACGCGGGACGCACGGCTTGATCGAGACATCGGACTGCCGGAGGACGAAACCGCCGCGCTCAACAAGATCGACACTTTCCTCTGTGACCTCAAGGAAGCGCAGATACGCGATGGCCTCCACATCTTCGGCGAAGCGCCCTCCGGCCGGTTGGAGCGCGACCTGCTCGCCGCGCTGGCCCGCGTTCCGCGCGGTGAACGCCCGCAGGATCAGTCGCTCATCCGGGCGCTCGCGACAGACCTCGCCTTGCCGATCGATCCGCTCACAGCCGATCTGGGCGCCGCTTACGCCGGACCGCCGGTTGGTCTGGGACCCGCTCCACGCACCGTGGGCGACGTCGTTGAATCCCTCGAAGCCCTCGCCTGCGAACTCATCGACGGCGCTCCGGCACCTGGTCCCGCTTCCGCCGTGGTCATGGCCGAACTCGAGGCCACCATGCGCCCTCGCCTGCGCGCTTCAGGCCCAAATGAACTCGCTGCACTCCGGGCAGGCCTTGCGGGCAAGTTCGTCGCACCCGGCCCTTCCGGTGCGCCCTCGCGAGGCCGGCTCGATGTGCTGCCAACTGGCCGCAATTTCTACTCCGTCGATAACCGGGCCGTACCTACCCCCACCGCCTGGGAACTAGGCCGCAAATCGGCCGAAGTCCTGCTGCTCCGGCATTTCCAGGATCATGGGACGCCCCTGCGTGCGCTGGCTATGAGCATGTGGGGAACCTCGAACATGAGAACCGGCGGCGACGACATTGCGCAGGCCCTCGCTTTTATCGGGGCCCGCCCGACCTGGGATGCGGGCTCACTGCGGGTGTCAGGATATGAGATCATTCCGTTGGCCAAGCTCGGTCGGCCACGTGTGGATGTCACCGTGCGTATCTCGGGTTTCTTCCGCGACTCGTTTCCCCAGCAGATCGCCCTCTTCGACCGGGCGGTAAGGGCCATTGGCGCGCTGGACGAGCCCGAGGACCAAAACCCGATTTCAGCCCGGATGCGGACGGACGCCCTGGGCCTCATGCGAGATGGTGCAGGCGAAGCCGATGCGGCGCTCCAGGCTGGCCACCGGATCTTCGGGTCCAAGCCCGGCGCCTACGGCGCGGGCCTTCAGGCGCTGATGGACTCCGGCCGCTGGTCGACCAAGGCCGATCTCGGGGACGCCTTCCTCAACTGGGGACAGTACGCCTATGGCGCGCACACCGCAGGGACACCGCAACGCGCTCACTTTGCGGCACGCCTCCGCGACGTCGACGCCGTGGTTCATAATCAGGACAATCGCGAGCACGACTTGCTCGACTCCGACGACTACTACCAGTTCGAAGGCGGCCTGCTCGCCACCGCCGAGGCCCTCACCGGCCTCCGTCCCGCCGCCTATCACAATGATCATTCGCGGCCTGAACGTCCCGTCGCGCGAACGCTCGAGGAGGAAATCTCACGCGTCATCCGCTCCCGTGTGGTCAATCCCAAATGGATCGATGGCGTGAAACGGCACGGCTACAAGGGGGCTTTCGAGGTCATTGCGACGGTCGACTATATGTTTGCCTTCGCTGCCACCACCGGGGCCGTACAGACGCATCATTTCGACCTTGCGTTCGAAGCATTCGTCGAGGACGAGGTGACGCGTGACTTTATTCGCACCAACAATCGCTTCGGCTATGATGAGCTGATTGCAAAATTCAACGAGGCGCGCGAGCGCGGCTACTGGATGCCGCGCTCCAACCGTGCACGCGAACTGCTGGAGGCATCGTGAGCGACAAGCAGCCAAAAAAGACCGACCTCATGACCGAAGCCGAGCGCGACGCCTATCACGCCGACAAGATGCGGAAGAAGAAGGAAGCACGTACCCGCATGCTGGCCACCAAGACCGAAGAGCGTGGTCTGTTGATGGTACACACCGGCAAGGGCAAGGGAAAAAGCACCGCGGCTTTCGGCATGGTCTTCCGAGCGCTTGGCCACGGCTTCAGGATTGGCATTGTACAGTTCGTGAAGGGCGCGTGGGCAACAGGGGAGCGCGATGTGCTCGCCAAGTTCCCCGACCTTGTGACGATCAAGGCGATGGGCGAGGGCTTCACTTGGGATACGCAGGACCGTCAGCGCGACCTCGCTGCCGCCCGCGCCGCGTGGGAGGAAGCCAAACGGATGATCGCAGATCCAGGCTACAAGATGATCCTGCTCGACGAACTGAACATTGTCCTCCGCTACGACTATCTGCCGCTCGATGAGGTCCTCGACGTCCTCCGCAACAAGCCCCGCGACCTCCACCTGATCGTGACGGGCCGCAACGCCAAGGACGAACTGATCGAGATCGCCGACCTCGTCACTGAGATGACCGAGATCAAACACCCCTTCCGCTCGGGCGTAAGAGCTCAGCCCGGGGTCGAGTTCTAGCCGCGTCCGATCCGGCCCCTCGCACGGTCCCGCCCAACGCTCCGTTTCCATCGTCTTGACGGGCGATGATATGTTATTTAGTTACGCCACCTTGGCAGGGGGCGAACTTTGCGGCTGAGTTACTGGAGCGTAGCGGCGCGGTTGGTTCTGGCGGCGGCCTTTTCCGCGCTGATCTGGCTGATCGTCTGGAGCGTGCTGTGAGCGACGC
>JBIQKK010000057.1:0-9123 GCA_044506585.1 Hyphomicrobiales bacterium | reverse complement strand
CTCGATGGGTTCGCCCGGCGTCCGCTTGACACGCTGAGTGGTGGCCAGTTGCAACGTGCGCTGTTCGCCCGCGTGATCCTGCAGGACGCGCCGGTCGTCCTCCTCGACGAGCCGTTCGCCGCCATCGACATCACCACCGTCGCGCATCTTACAGGCCTAGTGACGCAATGGCAGGCCGATGGCCGTACCATCATAGCGGTCCTGCACGACCTTGAACTCGTGCGGCGCCATTTCCCGCAGACGTTGTTGTTGGCGCGCGAACCGATAGCGTGGGGCAATACGGCGGTGACCTTGCGCCCGGAGAATCTTCAGCGGGCCCGAGCCATGCCCGAGGCCTGGGACGAGAGTGCGCCATGGCACGAAGCACCGGCCCATGGGGAGCACGTCCATTGATCGCCGAACTCTTCGTTTCGCCGTTTGTTGAGTCAGAGGCCCTGCGTCGGGCGCTCGTTGCCACGTTTGTCCTCGCGCTCAGTGCGGGGCCCGTTGGCGTTTTCCTCATGCTGCGCCGGATGAGCCTGGCGGGCGATGCGCTGAGTCATGCGGTTCTCCCGGGGGTCGCCGCAGCCTTTCTGCTTTCAGGACTGGCCGTCATCCCGATGACCATCGGCGGGCTGGTCGCGGGGTTAATCGTCGCGCTGTTGTCGGGCGTGGTCACCCGGTTTGCCAAGCAGCGAGAAGACATCAGCTTTGCGGCGTTCTATCTTATCTCTCTGGCGCTCGGCGTCTTCCTGGTTTCCTTGCGGGGCGAGGAGCTTGAGCTTGAGCACGTGCTGTTCGGCCATGTGCTCGCACTCACGACGGAGTCGATGCTGGTAACAGCCATCACCTCGACCATGAGTATCATCGGGATGGCGCTGATCTGGCGTCCGCTGGTCGCCGAATGTCTCGATCCGGGTTTCCTGCGCAGCGTAAGCGGTGCCGGTCGCTGGGCACACATGATCTTCCTTGTCGTTGTCGTGCTGAACCTTGTTGGCGCCTTCCAAGCCATGGGTTCTCTCCTGGCTGTTGGCCTGATGATGTTGCCGGCTGCTACCGCAAGACTATGGGTGCGCACTCTCGAGACGATGACTGCACTGGCGATCGGTGTAGGGGCGGCCTCAGGCTATGCGGGCCTCGTCATCGCCCATCGTTTCGCAATCGATCCCGCCCCCGCCATCATCCTCGTGGCCGGCCTCGCCTATCTCACCTCCATTGTACTTGGTCGTCGCGGGATCCTTTTCGCCCATTGGCAACCGGCGCGTCACCGTACGGCATGAGGTGACCATGGCACGTCAAACTGGCGACCACTCCAAACATGGCCATGTATGGGCGGACGATCTGACACGAAACCAGGAGCTGGTGCTGGGCACGCTCGCTCATGCCGAGGCGCCCCTCTCGGCCTACGACATTCTTGATCGGCTCCGCAGCGAGGGTCTGCGGGCACCGCTCCAGGTTTACCGAGCGCTCGACAAGCTGACGGAGCGGGGTCTTGCTCACCGGCTCGAGTCGCTCAACGCCTTTGTCTGTTGCGCCGATGCCCATTGCCACGAGCGCGGCACGATCGCATTTGCCATCTGCGAAGGCTGCGGCCGCGTCGAAGAGTTCGCAGCACATGAGGTCCACCAAAAGCTCATGGGGTGGAGCAAATCGGCGAGCTTTTCGCCGTCGCGCATCACGATCGAGCTCCGCGGCGTCTGCAAGGAGTGCGCCGCGAACCGCTAGCCAGCCTTGGACGGCCGCGCCGGGGCCAAGACCAGCGCCGTCAGCGCCGCCAAGGGCATCGGATCGGCCAGAAGCGGGCCGCGGAATTCGCGGCATCCAAGCCGCAGCAGATGCGCGGCGTCTTCCCTCCGCTCGATGCCTGGTACCGTCACCGCGAGGCCCACCGAGCGCGCTGCTTGAATCGTTGCCTGAAGGAGCGTCTGCCGGACCGGGTCGTCGCCAATCCCTACTACCATCGGACGGGCGAGGCAGACGCGGTCCACGAGATCCTGGCGGATATAGGCAACGACGCTCTCGCTGAGAACGAAATTGGACAGTGCCAGCGTCACCCCCATGCGCCGCAGTTCCGTAATGTGAGGCGCGGCCTTCTCGAGTTCGGGGAGCAGGGTCGCGTCGACATGTAGCTGCAAGCGACGGATTTGGAAGTTGGTGGCGCTCAGCGTGGCTCCAACCTTCTCGGCGAATATTTCGCTCGTCAGCTGGTCTGGCGCGATCGCCAGCGACAGCGTGAGGCCCAGCAGCGGGGCCACGTCTCCTGCTGCGTGCCGCAAAGCCATGATGCCCGCGCGCTCCATCAGATGAGCGCACTCATCCGGTCCCAGCTCTTCCTCGAGCAGGACCGTGCGGTCCGGCCGGTTCCAGCGCAGCAGCGTTTCTACTCCGATCAGGGATTCGGCGCGGAGATCGAAAATCGGCTGGTACTCGACTTCGAAGTCCGACGCCGAAACGCCGTCGATAGCGCTGTAATGGTGTTCCTCTTCGACGGGCGTTGCCGCCACGACCTCGGCAGCGGCAATGGCGATTTGCGTATCATGCACCTGTTCCGCGAAGGCGGCTTCGATCTCGCCTGAGCGGCGGAGCATGGCACGGCGCAGCGCGCGCAGTCCAAGAGCGAGCAGCAGGCCGATGAAGAAGAACACAACGGTCGCGAGAATCGCCGCGTGACGGAATGCGACATCCCCGGGCCGGTCCGGTATCCATGCAATGGTGCCGGCCGTGCTGCCACTCACGTCCTTCATACTGATGGAGGACATGCCCGCGCCGGGTTCGGCGACGACCTGAGGCAGCGGAACCTGATAGCGCGCCGCCACGTCCTGCAGGATCGCGGGCGTCAAACGCTTTGCGATCCAAAGGATACGTCTCTGGTGGCGCGGCACCGCCATTTCACCGGTTGTGCTCTGGTGAATGGAGATCGCCGCCAGTCCGACGGGAGCGCCCTCCTTGTTTGCAGCGAAGTGGGCGACGACGGCGGCATCGCCACTCCCCGTGATGGCATGATCGAGTTCGTCCAACATGGCCATCGAGGCGGGGTAATGGTCGCCGATGCTGCCGGCGATCTGGCCCAGATTGTTCTCCCCGAACACAATCGCGCCCTGCTGGTCGGTGACCAGCACGTCGTCGTAGGTCGTTCCCAGGCGGGCCGTCGCCCCCCAGGTTTCGTCCATCCATGCTGGGCTCGGGGTGACGACGACGTTGAGGTGAGCCTCGTTCCAGGTCCCTTCGTCGGCCACAGCGTCGCTGAGGCTGTTGAGGAAGGTATCGAGCGCGGCGGCCATGGCCGTGAGCTCGCGCTGTTGCTCGAGCCGGTCGATCTCGCGCCCCATCATGACGAGAGCGGTGAGGACGAGGATGGCGCTCGTTACGTAGAACAGAAAGGTCGGCAGACCGATGGCGAGCGAAAATGTGCGAAGCGGGTTCTTGCCAAAGGGTTTGAACCGCTCGGCAACTGGTTTGCCCGCGTCGTAAGCGCCGGTTTCAGACGGACTGTCGTGATCGCCCGCCAAGGCGGATTCCCTTCTTGAAGAAGGGCCAACATAGTAGACGGGACTTAATGCCCGCCTAATGAATGAAAGGTGGGGCGGATCAAGGGTTTACTGCCATTTCGGCCTGTGCCGCGCGGCGGGCGAGGCGCGCCTTGATGCTCTCGACATCGGCCCTGGGCGTCGCGGCGAAAAGGGCGCGCGTATAGGCGTGCCGGGGATTGGAAAAGACCGCCTCGCGGGTGCCCTGCTCGACGACTTCGCCGAGGTACATCACCATCACCTCGTCGGCGATGTAGCGGACGACCGAAAGGTCGTGGCTGATGAAGACGTAGGTGAGCTGGAACTCGTCCTGCAGGTCGGCGAGCAGGTTGAGGATCTGCGCCTGGACGGAAAGGTCCAGTGCCGAGACCGGCTCGTCGAGCACCAGCAGCGATGGGTTCAGCATCAGTGCGCGCGCGATGGCAATGCGCTGGCGCTGCCCACCAGAGAACATGTGGGGATAGCGGTTGAAGTGTTCCGGCCCGAGCCCGACTTTCCCCAGCATCGCCATCGCCCGGTCCCGGCGCTCGGCCGCGGGGAGGTCGGTGTTGATGGCGAGCGGCTCGGCCAGGACGTCGCCGATCTTCTGGCGCGGGTTCAGCGAACCATAGGGGTTCTGGAACACCATCTGCACTTTGCGGCGCAGTTGTTTCGAGACGCCGTTGCGAACGATGTCGATCTGTTCGCCGTCGATGAAAAGTTCCCCCGACGTCGGCGGGTCGATGAGCGTCAGGATGCGCGCCAGGGTCGACTTTCCCGATCCGGACTCGCCGACGATCGCCAGCGTGCGTCCCTTGTCGAGCCTTACATTGGCGTCGCGCACGGCGCGCAGAATGCGGCTTTTGCCGAACAGGCCACCACCAATGTGGTAGTCGCGGCTGATGTGGCGCGTTTCGAGGACCGGCGTGCTCATATCGCTGTCGCCTCGCGTGAGAAGTCGCCGACCGTGGGCAGCCGATCACCCGTCGCGTTCTCAGGCAGTGCGGAGAGCAACGCGCGGGTGTAGGGGGATTTCGGTGCGGTGAAGAGGGTCAGCACGTCCGACTCCTCCATCTTGTGCCCGCGATATTGCACAACCACGCGATCGGCGGTCTCGGCGACGACACCGATGTTGTGCGTGATTATGATGAGCGCCATGCCGGTCCTGGTCTGAAGGCTCATCAGCAGATCGAGAATTTGCTTCTGAATGGTGACGTCGAGCGCTGTCGTGGGCTCGTCGGCAATCAGCAGCTTGGGGTTGCACGCGATCGCCATGGCGATCATCACGCGCTGGCACTGGCCGCCCGACATCTGATGCGGGAAGGCGTTGATCCGCTGTGCCGCGTCGGCGATGCCCACCTGTTCCAGCAGTTCGACGGCGCGAGCGCGCGCCGCACGCTTGTCCATCCCCAGATGGAAGCGCAGCGTTTCCTCAAGCTGAAAACCGATGGTGAAGCACGGATTGAGCGAGGCGATCGGCTCCTGGAAGATCATCGCGATGTCCTTGCCGACGATGGTGCGCCGTTCGGCAGGGGAGATCGCGAGCATATCCTTGCCATCGAAGGTCATACGGTCGGCGGTCACGGTGGCGCTCGAAGGCAGCAGGCCCATGAGTGCCAGCATTTCAACCGACTTTCCGGAACCCGACTCGCCGACGATCGCGAGGACCTCGCGGGAATCGACGGTCAGATCGATGCCCTCGACGGCCTTGAACATGCCGACCGAGGTGTCGAACGATACGCTCAGATTCCTGATCTCAAGCAGGGCCATCGATCATGACCTCTTCAGTTTGGGATCGAGCGCATCGCGCAGCCCGTCGCCGATCAGGTTGATGGCGAGCACAGTGACCAGGATGCAGAGGCCAGGCGAGGTGACGACCCACGGAGCCCGTGTGATGAATTCGCGGGCCGTGGCCAGCATGGTGCCCCATTCCGGAGTCGGAGGCTGCGCGCCGAGACCGAGAAAGCCCAGCGCGGCCGCCTCCAGAATCGCGTTCGAAAAGCTCAGCGTTGCCTGGACGATGAGCGGGGCAAGGCAGTTGGGCAGGATGGTGCGGAACATCAGGTGGAAATGACCCGCACCCGCGAGTTTGGCCGATGTCACGTATTCGCGGTTCTTTTCCGACAGCACCGCGCCGCGCACGAGGCGGGCGAAATGCGGCTGGAGGACGATGGCGATGGCGAGCATCGCATTTTCCAGCCCGGGCCCGAGGATCGCCACGAGAACGAGGGCAAGCAGCAGCCCGGGGAAGGCGAGGATGATATCCATCACCCGCATGATGACGATGTCGACCCAGCCGCGGAAATATCCCGCGAGGAGCCCCAGCGCGATGCCGGCGGCCAGAGACATGACGACAACGACGGCGCCGATGACGAGGGAGTACCGCGCGCCATGGATCAGTCGCGAGAGGATGTCGCGGCCGATGGCATCGGTGCCGAGGAGGAAGCGGGGATCGCCACCCAGCCAGGACGGCGGTGACAGGAAAGCGTCCTTGTATTGCAGCTCGGGAGGATGCGGTGCGATCCAGGGTGCGAGGATGGCAATGAGCACAGTGAGGGCGAAGACGATCAGCCCCAGCACGGCGCCATGATTGCGCGAAAAATAGTACCAGAACTCGCGCAGGCTCGACGCCTGTGGCGTGGGTTCGATAGCGGTCACGGTAGGGGAAGCCTCAGTCATCGGTTCGCCCGTATGCGTGGATTGATCGCGCCATAGAGGATGTCGACGAACAGGTTGATGACCATGACAATGATCGCGATCAGGAGCAGTCCACTCTGGACCACGGAGTAGTCGCGCTTGAAGATGGACTCGACCATCCAGCGGCCGATCCCTGGCCACGAGAAGATGGTTTCGGTGAGAATGGCGCCGCCCATCAGCAGGCCGACCTGAAGGCCGATCGTCGTGACCACCGGGATCAGGGCGTTGCGCAACGCATGGAGCGACACCACGCGGCTTTCCTTGAGGCCCTTGGCTCGCGCGGTCCGCACGTAGTCTTCGCCCATCACCTCCAGCATGGCCGAGCGGGTCTGGCGCGCGATGACCGCGAGGGGGATGGTGCCGAGGACGATCGAGGGCAGGATCAGGTGACGCAGAGACGACACGAAGGCCGGCCAATTGCCGTACAGCAGCGAGTCGATCGTCATGAAGCCCGTGATGGGTTTGAAGAAGAAGTTGAGCGCGATACGGCCCGAGACCGGCGTCCAGCCCAGGGTGGTGGAAAACAGGATGATGAGGAGCAGGCCCCACCAGAAGATGGGCATGGAGTAGCCGACCAGCGCAGTCCCCATCAGGCTCTGGTCGATCCAGGTGCCGCGGCGTACGGCGGCAACGATTCCGATGGGGATGCCGATCAGGATGGCGAACAGTAGTGCGCAGATGGCGAGTTCGAGCGTCGCGGGGAAGAAGGTGACGAAATCGAGCACCACCGCGCGATGCGAGACGATGGAGTGGCCGAGGTCGCCGCGCAGCAGCTGGCCCAGATAGATCAGATACTGCTCCCAGATGGGGCGGTCGAAGCCGTATTTGACGACGAGTTCGGCGTAGCGTTCGGCGGTGACGCCGCGCTCGCCGGCCATCGCCAGAATGGGATCCACGGGGATCAGCCTGACGAAACCGAAGGTACAGATCGTGATGCCGATCAGGGTCGGTACGATCAGCAAGAGGCGATTTAGAATGAAGCGGAGCATTGGCGCCTGAAAAAGCGAAGGAGCGGCGCCGGGTCAACCGGCGCCGCTCCCTCAAGCCGAGTTATTCGGCCACGTCGACGTTGTCGAAGCGGTGCATCGCGAGCGGATCCATCGTGTAGCCGATGACCTTCTTGTTCATCGGCATGTAGATGGTCGAGTGCGCCATCAGGAACGCCGGCGCTTCGGCGTTCATCACCTGCTGGGCCTTCTTGTAGGCGGCTTCGCGCTTGGCCATGTCCGTCTCGGTCACGCCTTCCTTGATGGCGGCTTCGAAGTCCGGGTTGTTCCAGAACGAGTAGTTCTGGGTGCCGATCGCGGCAGCGCTGAACAACACGGAGAAGAAGTTGTCCGGGTCGCCGTTGTCACCGCCCCAGCCGATCTGGAACGCACCGCCGCGGCCATCCTTGGCGCCGTCGACGCGGTACTGGTTCCATTCCATCTGGATGATGTTGGCCTTCACCCCAACTGCCGCCCAGTCCTGCTGAATGATCTCAGCCGACCGCGCGAAGCTCGGGTTGTAGGAGCGCACGCGATCGGAGGCCCACAGGTCAATTTCGGTGACGCCGTTGGCGGCAAGGATCTCGCGGGCCTTGTCGGGGTTGTACTCATCGTCGACGATCGAGTCGTCATAGGACCACATGGTCGGCGGGATGAGGTTCTTGGCGGGAACGGCATTGCCCTTGCCGAACAGAGCCTCGACCAGCGCCGGCTTGTTGATCGCCATGTTGAGCGCATGACGAACCTCGGCCTTGTCGGTCGGCGCCTTGGTCGTGTCGTAGGACATGTAGCCGATGTTGAGACCCGGCTGATCGAGAACGACCAGGTCCGCATTGGCCTTGAGCGACTCGATGTCCTGCGCGTTCGGATAGGACATGATATCGCATTCGCCCGCCAGCAGGCGCTGGGTGCGCGCCGTGGTGTCGGGGGTGATCGCAAAGATCAGGTCGTCGATCGCAACCTTGCCCTTCCAGTAGTCGGCGAAGGCCTGATAGCGGATGGTCGCGTCGGTCTGGTAGTCGACAAACACGAACGGGCCGGTGCCGATCGGCTGGGTCGAAAGCTGCTGCGGCGTGCCCGCGGCCACCAACTGGTCGGCATATTCCTTGGACTGGATGGACGCGAAGTCCATCGCCAGATTCGCGACCATCGGAGCGTTCGGCTGGGTGAGGACGAACTTGACGGTGTAGTCGTCGACCTTGACGACTTCCTTGACGAAGCCCGCCATGTTCATGGCGCCGTAGTAGTCGTACTGCAGCTCGCCCAGATAGGCGTGATACGGATTGTCTTCCTTGTACTGACGCTCGAACGAGAACACGACGTCGTCGGCGTTGAAGTCACGCGTGGGCGTGAAGTACGAGGTGGTGTGGAACTTGACGCCCTTGCGCAGATGGAAGGTCAGCTCCAGGCCGTCCTCGGAGGTTTCCCAGCTCTCGGCCAGGCCCGGCTCCACGGCGGTGCCGCCATGCTCGAACTCGACGAGGCGATTGAAGATGGTCCGCGAGGAGGCGTCGAAGTCGTTGCCACCGGTGGACATGCCGGGGTCGAAGTGGGTGGGCGAAGCTTCCGAGCAGTAAATCAGCTGCTTGGCATACGCACCGCCCGCCATCAGCGCGGTCAGCGCCGTCGCGGTCAGCAAGGTTTTCATCAATTTCATGATGTGGGTCTCCCGAGATTCTTTGTGCTCCGGCATTCGGCGCCAGAGTCTGGTGCGCACCAAAGCGTTTTTCCCGGGGGCACGCAACGGGAATAATAGCCTCGCAAGCCCGTGATGCGGCGGCGTTTTTTCTTCCAAAGCACCTTTTCGCGATGTCCGGCCGGAGGCTAAGTGGTTGAGAGATTTGACCAATTGATCAACTTTTTGACGCGAAACATGGCGTCGGGAGCTGGGGACAATAGACGTGCCAAATCGTCCATCGGCCATGTTGCCTCCGGTTGCGGGGAAGGTGGACGGA